>CADBCZ010000023.1 GCA_902793335.1 uncultured Lachnospiraceae bacterium | reverse complement strand
TGAAGATATAGGACATATCTTGAGTGAATTATGCAAACGAAAAGGAATTGAAATAATTGAAGCTGAGGCATGTCCAGATCATATCCATATGCTTGTAAGTATTCCGCCGAAGTATAGTGTGTCTGAAATAATGGGATATTTGAAGGGGAAAAGTTCACTGATGATATTTGAACGGCATGCAAATTTGAAGTATAAATATGGAAATCGTCATTTTTGGTGCAGAGGCTATTAAAGAAATCAATAGCAAATTAGTGGCTGCAAAGAAGGATATAGATTCTAATTCTGCACTTGATGATACAGCTAAGGCAGAAGCTAAGAAGATCGTAGATGAAGCTGCAGCTTCAGCAATTAAAACTATTGAGAGCAAAGGCTCTACTGCCAAGAAGAGTGCTGTGGAATCATTTAACAATTCATTTAATAAAGCTATAACAGATGGTAAGAATGCAACAGATATCAGAGTTAGATCTACTGTCACTGCAGAGGAGATGGACAAGAATTCAATTAGCATTAATAGTGGTCTTAAGGTAGACCAGAAGGCTTCTGTGATTAACGTTTCCTGGGGTAAGGTTGATGGCGCAGAGAATTATGATGTATATTTACAGTATTGTGGCAGTGCTTTCTTAGAAACACCGGATACAACTTTAAGCAGTGATGTGACAAGCGCTGAGATTGATACGGTTGGCGGTAATAAACTCAATCTTAAGAAGAACTACAAAGTTTATGTTACGGCATACAGAACTGTTGAGGGTAAGAAGATAGTTCTTGCAAAATCATTGACAGCACATGTTGTCGGCAGGAAGAATAAGAAGTACTCTAATGCTAAGAGCATTACTATCAAATCAGCCAAGACTCTTGATTTGGATGTAAATGGTGTATCTGTCATCAAGGCTAAGACCAATCTTGTTACTAAGAGTAAGAAGAAGTTGACTGATGCTCATGCAAAAGAGTTCCGTTATGCATCTTCTGACAAGAAGGTTGCTACCGTCAGCAAGTCGGGTGTAATCAAAGCTGTTGGAAGTGGAACATGTACCATTTATGTATATGCCAGAAATGGTTATGCGAAGAAGATTAAAGTAACGGTTAAGTAATTGTTTATAGTTCCGTTAAAAATGTAGCTTAATAGTTTCATATAGTTTTCCTATATTGGTTCTCCGGTATCCTTTAAAACGTTTGTAAATAAGCGTTTAAAAGGTGCCGGAGAATTGTTTTTACATATAATTTACGTTTGAGTTTTTTTTGATGATATTTTTGATGATTTTTGATATAATAGACATATATTTTATGCTCAAACGACAATCGGGAAAGTCGTAATAAATACTAAAGGAGAAGAGTGCTTATGAGAATGATGAAGATGAAAAGAGTTATTGGCATTATATTAAGCCTTGCGTTGGCGCTATTGTTGATACCTAATATGAGCCTGACGGTTCATGCGAAAGAAAATGATTCAGGAGTGACAGCTATTCCGGCAGACGGTTCTGTTGAAAACGGCGTCACTTACTATTCAAGTGATGGATTTACAGTTGAGAGCAGTTCCGGTTGTTCATACTGGAATCATAGTTCTTATGGTAAACAGGATGTGTACTGCTTTTTTGATGGCTACAACAGTGGAGATTGGAAGATGGGAGGAAGTTGTAACGGGACTCTTACAATCTTATTTCATTACAAAGAAGCAATTTCACCGGATACATATTACATTGTCAGTGGACGGGATGGTCTGCCGGAACGCAATCCCGCAAGTTGGAAATTATATGGAAGTTCTGATAAGAACACATGGACGCAATTGAGTCAGGAAAGTTGCAATTTTGGCACTACTCAACTTACACCGTTTAGTTATCCGATCAGTACTAACATCGCATATCAATATTATAAACTCGAAATTGTTAATAGTGGAGATATGGAACTTTCAGAGTTCTATATGTCTAAGGGACAAAAAGGAGATTGTCTGATCAGCAGTATTAATGATTGGAATAATTTTGTAGAAAAAGTCAATGGTGGAGAAACATATGCCGGTAAGAATGTAGTACTTACTGCGGATATTGGACCGGTTACGAAAAAAATTAATGTTGGAAAAACGTTTAACGGCACATTTGACGGAGGCGGACACCTTTTAACGGTTGACTTCACATATAGCAGCTCTGAGAGAGGAGCAGCCCTGTTTCCATATTTGACTTCTGGTGATATTACGGTTAAGAATCTGAAACTTGCCGGCGTAATAAGGGGTGGCATTCATGCAGCCGGAATTTTTGGCGAAGCCCATGGTAATAGTTCAAAAATTACAATAGATAATGTTATGGTCTGCACAACTATTATAGGAGGCTCTCATCTAGGAGGTATTGTTGGACATGCCGGACCAGGTGGTAATACCTGTACCGTGACGAACTCCCAGTTCCTTGGAACTATAAAAGCAACTACAGGTTCCGCTTCTTTTATAGGAGGAATTATTGGCTGGGGAGAAAACACGAATTGGAATATAAGTGATTGTAAGTTTGGCGGACGATATGGAGCTACGACTTATTTCAATGCAGTAGGATATTACTATTCTAAGAATAAAGGAATAACCGTTAATAATATCATAAGCGTTGCTGGGAATGTGGGTTCAGGAGATTCAAACGGAAGACCGCTTCATTCCGGTAACTATACTACTTATGGTGATAAATTAATTAGTCGTAATGTATCTGAATATGAAGACATATATGACGGTGAAGAGCATGGGATAAATGTAAGTGTTACAGATCCGGAAAGTGATTCAATTATTTTCTATGGTGAGAGTGATGATTACTGCTTGAGTGATCCTATTCCGACATTGACTGATGTTGGAGAAAAGACAGTTTACTATCATGTTTTTGCAAAGGACTATCCTTCTGTTTTTGGTTCCGGAAACATTACAATCAAAAAGGGCGATGTTGAGATTACTGCAGCACCAACCCCTAAGGAACTGATTTATAGCGGGGAAAGTCAGGAATTGGTTACTGCAGGGACTGTTAAAGGCGGTGAAATACAGTACGCTATCGGTATGGATGCGACTACCATACCGAATACCGGCTGGGACGCATCAATCCCAAAAGGCATCGATGTCGGAACCTACTATGTTTGGTATAAAGTGATAGGAGACAGTAATCATGAAGGCTATATTGCTTCAAGTCCTGTTACTGTAACGATTGCTAAAGTTGCAACCGTGACCTACGATGCAAATGGTGCAACAAGCGGTAGTGCCCCGACTGACAGCAAGAGTCCTTATAATATCAGTTCGACCGTAACTGTACTTGGCAATACTGGCAGTCTGGCAATGGACGGTTATACATTTGACGGCTGGAATACTAAGGAGGACGGCAGTGGTACAGCATATGCGGCTGATGCTACGTTTAATATCGTTGAGGATATTACACTTTATGCACAGTGGACGTTGTCACCTGTCGCAACCGTAACGATCGGTAATTCGATAACCGAGTACAATGATTTTGTTAAGGCGGTTACCGAGTGGAACAGTGCGGAAGACGGCGCTACACTAACATTGCTTAAGGATGTGGAGACAACGGGCACGATCAGTGTCAGTGGTAACAAAGTACTTGACCTTAACGGCTGTGGTATTAAAGCTAATTCAAGCAACAATAATAAATACAGTGTAATAACTATCAAAAACAGCGCGAACCTTACTATCAAAGACAGCAGGGCTGATGAGAAAAAACACTATTTCTCTGTATCGAATAATCCTCCTGGACTTGCTACTGATATCAGTGATATAGACAGTGGCAGTCAGTTGTCATTTACCGGTGGTTACATTACCGGAGGTTATGGGGATGCGACCATGGGTGGCGGAGGTGTTCTGATTTCCGGCGCCGGAACAAGACTTACACTTGAAAGCGGTACGATCATTGGAAATCAAGGCGTTGCCGGAGGCGGTGTAAAGGTAGATGGCACAGGCAGTTTTGTAATGAACGGCGGAACTATTTCCTACAATTATGCCACTAAAGCAGGTGCTGGAGTGCGTCTGTGGCAGTCAACAACTGTCCTGACAGGAGGAGCTATAACTAATAACTGTGAGCCGGATACAGCATCCGGAAGTGGAGTAGCTTTAGGAGGAGGAAATAACAGTGCAAGTATTGGCGGTGCAATAATTATTAATGATAATAAAACCGGAGATAAAACAGACAATTATTATCTGGCATCGGGCGAAACTGTAAAGATTAGTGAGAAATTAACAGAAACAGCAGATGCAGGCTTCTATACAGCCTCAACACCTTCGGGTTCTACTGATGTGAAGATTGCAACAGGTGCAGAAAAGGATGATATCCTGCATATCCATTCCGATAATGCTACAAATGCAGGTATCGTTTACTGCGACGGAGAAAAGGATTGGATGTATTATAATGATAAGTTATACGAGATTACTAATTCACATCATACACATGAAGCAGGAACAGTATGGCTTACGGTAACAGCATCTATTAAGGCTAAGACTGTGACCTACAATGCAAATGGTGCAACAGGCGGCAGTGTGCCGACTGACAGCAAGAGTCCTTATAATATCAGTTCGACCGTAACTGTACTCGGCAACACGGGCAGCCTTACAAGGATAGGTTATACATTTGCCGGCTGGAACACAAAGGCGGACGGCACCGGCACAGCATATGCGGCTGATGCTACGTTTAATATCGTTGAAGATACAACGCTCTATGCACAGTGGTCAAAGGACTATCTATATCTTGACGCAGCTTGGAATGCTGCAACGAAGCAGGTGGATTATACAGAGAAATATATCGGGGCAGATAAAGTAACAGTGGTTACGGCAGCTGCTGCCAAATGGAACAGTGGCTGGTATGCTGTTACTGAAAATGTAACTATATCAGGTCGTGTGACGGTTAATGGTGATGTAAAGCTCATCCTTTGTAACGGAGCAACCCTCACGGCAACGAATGGTATTTCTGTAGACAGTGGTAAAAAATTCACCGTCTATGGTCAGACAAATGACACGAGTCTGATGGGTGCCCTCAATTCAAGAACTCAAAGCACAACAGGAGTTGCGGCAGCAGGAATCGGCGGAAGCGGCAAGGGAAAAACTTCCGGTGTTATCACCATCAACGGCGGTAAAGTTTCTGCATCCGGCTCAAGAGAAGCCGGTGGAGCAGGAATTGGTGGCGGCTATACCGCATCCGGTGGAACAACTGTGATCAATGGCGGTGTAGTCACTGTCCCAATGAGGAAATCGGTAGCCGGTATCGGTGGTGGTAGACATGGTTCCGGCGGTAATATTACAATTAATGGTGGAACTGTTAATGCAGGCGGTTATGCCGGAGCAGCTATCGGCGGAGCTTATCAGGGTTCCGCAGGTAACATTACCATCAATGGTGGTACGGTAACTGCAACTGACGGAACAAGAGGTGCTGCTATCGGATCAGGTGAGAGGAAAGACAACAAAACTAATGCAGGTACTATCAGAATCAATGGTGGTACTGTCGTAGCTAAAAACACTGCCGGAAGCGGAAGCGGCGGTGCGGGAATCGGCGGTGGATATGGTGTGCCCGGCGGTACAATAATCATAACCGGTGGAACGGTAACTGCGACTAGTATATGTGGCGCAGGAATCGGCGGCGGTCCGAACGCTAATGGCGGCAAGGTTACGATTTCGGGCGGCACTGTCACAGCCTATAGCAGCGGCGGCGGAGTAGGAATAGGCAAGGGTAATGGCGGAAAGAATCATGGAACACTGACCATTGCAAATGATCATGTGAGCCTTGCGGGAAATTCAGACAGTACTGCAGGGGCATGCTTTAATTATCCATCACACAGGAAAAAATGGGTAAAGATTTGGGAACATATCCACAGTGATATTACATACGGTATAGAGGGAAATGTGCTTAATGCAACATGCACGAATGATGTAGAAAACTGTAATCTTGTTGATGGTAAGCTTACACTCACTCTTACAGCACCTAATAAACTGTATGACACTAAGGTCTATGACAAGGCAAAAACGGCATGGACAAGTGTCAACCACAACGAATGGGAAGAATTCAGTATTCTTACGGGAACGACATCGAAATCCGGAGGAAGTATAGAATATTATGAGGGAGAGACGAAGCTTGACGGTGCGCCTACAGAGGAAGGTACATATATAGCAAAGCTTCCTATTGTTCTCAATTCTAAGAATGAATATCTTGAACAGGAGTTTATGATAATCAAACCGGAGGCTATTTTTGTAACGGTTCCACAGGTTAATGAACTTACATATAACGATACCGCGCAGGAACTTGTTACTGCCGGAGTCGGAAGAGACGGAACAATTCAATACAGCTTAGATGATGAAAACTGGAGCAGCGATATTCCTGTTGCAACCAATGCGGGTAATTATACGGTATGGGTTTATGTAAAGGGTGACGAACTTCACAATGATTCACCAAAGGTTTCATTTGATGTAACTATTCAGAAGAAGCCGGCACCTGTCCTTACAGATGAACAGAAACCTACTGCAAATAATGTTGTTCCTGAAGGTGATGACCAGACACCGCTTATTAATGCTCCGACAGAGGAGACACCGGATGGTTATAAGATAGTCTATGCAATTGGTATAGATGACAAAAATGTACCGGATACAGGATGGTCTGATGAGATTCCGGAAGGAAAGGACGGAACTTATTATATTTGGTTCAAGGCGGTAAAGGATGACAACCATGAGGATACGGAACCGGAGAATATTAAAGTGGTTCGTATAGATTACAGCGTGACTTTAAGTCCGGCAACACCAACGGTAGGAGAACCTGTTACTGTAACAACCACACCTAAAGATGCCTCAGTTGTTTATGAATGGTATACAGGTGACGATTCGGGTGAATTTATACTGATTGAAGGTGAGACGGGCAATACCTATACTCCGACCGATGCCGACAAAGGCAGAACAATCAAAGTGGCTGCTAAGTTAAATGATAAAGTGATCGGCGAGGATATCGTGGTCATACCTAAAGCAGAGACGGTTGCGGAGGCTGATAAACCTATCGTTGTAGGTGAAATCTATGAAAGCAATGGAACCACCCCGATTGTCAATGCAAAGATCACATTGAAGAGGGGTAATACCGTAGTTGCCACAACTAATACTGATGCTGACGGAAAATACAGTTTCAGTGTCGAACCCGGTATCTACAATGTCGTGTCGGAATATAATGGTGTTACCAAGACAGAACTTGTAGAAATTACCTCAAGTCAGGACTTTGACCTTACTATGCCGGAAAAGAATACTAATTCAGTATTGGTTGTAGGTGATGCTATGCCGGACATCCTGGTCGGCGGATTAGATGTCGAGGCTGAAACGGTCAGAGCTGCACAGAATGGTGCACCTGAAACTGTTACAATTACCATGACGGTGGAGAAGAAGGAAGATAGTACAGAAGCTTCGGAGAATGTCAATGCGATCAGGGAACAGGCTTCTGACAAAACGTTAGAATTCTTTGAAACTAAACTTGTGAAGGTTGTAGACAGCACAACTGATAACGCTGTTACTGAAACCGACAACGTTTTGGTCATTGTGGTTCCATATGATTTCACAGGTAAGGACAATGTTACCGTTTATCGTTCTTACGGAGAAACCACGGAGACACTTTCAGATAAGACACCGGGAATTGATGGGACATTCCAGATCGATAATGAGGCGAAAACTATTACTATTTATACCAAGAGGTTATCAACTTATGCAATCGGTTACAATATCGCAGACAAAGAATCTGTAGAAACATTTAACACAGATAAGGAAGAACGGAAAACTGCTGCAGATGACCTTTTGAAAGATGATGACAGCGAAGAAAGCAGGAAGCTGGTTGAAAATGCCAAGAAGGATATTGATGAACTTCCGTATGATTACGACAAGGCTTTAGACCGGAACGAGGACGCATTAGATGATATTATTACCAAACTTGAGAAGGATCTGGAAAAACAGAGGGTACTTGAAAATCTGACGGATACGAATGCGGATGTCAAGATAGATCAGGGAGAGCCGGTAATAAATGTTGATACAGAAAACATTCCTGAAGAATATGTGGAAGTAGTAGAAGAGATTGCCAAGAAGACAACAGCAGATATTGAAGATGCCGTAATCAGGCAGACACAGGATATTGTCAACAAATCTGAGGATGTAGAAGACAGCAACAAGAATATAGTTATCATTCCGTCACTTGAGATTGATGCGAAGGATTATGTTATTTCAGAGGATGATACTAAACTTACACTGGACATAGATGCTGTTTACAAGAGCTATGAGACTACTGATGATATCACATCCGCTGCAGATACCATTTCTGCGGCTGCATCAGAAGATGAGGCTGATAAGGAAAAGGTTAAGGAGATCGGATCCGGAAAGATTGATACGAAAGGTACTCCTGTAAATATCAGGATTGAATTACCGGAAGAATTTGCACAGGCTATTGGCGCGACAGAAAATAGTACTAATGATTCTCCTGAAACCGCTTATGTTAAGCATAGCAGTAATGGTATAAATTACGAGTATAATGTAAAGCTTTATTATGATGACGACGCGTATGTTGCTGAATTTGTAGATCCTAACGGGTTCGGTACATTTACATTAAGCGGCACCAGTGAATCCGTTGTTTCGGTTGATGGTAACAATTATACTGATCTTCAGAGTGCCATAGATGACACTGAAGATGGAGCTGTTATTAAGCTTATCAACGATAATGATGTATCAGCAAGTATCAATACGGAAAAGACAATTACTATCGATAAGGATAATCATACCGGAGTTGTTGATATAGTAGTACCGCCGACATTGATTCTTACCAAGACAGATAATGAAGACGGAACTACAACTTATAAAGCCGTTGCAAAATATACGGTAACATTTGATGCCAACGGCGGGACAGGAACTATGGCGGAGCAGGAGATTGGTGGTACAGCTGCATTAAATGCTAACACATTTACAAGAGAGGGCTTTGTTTTTGACGGTTGGAATACCAAGACCGACGGAAAAGGAACGGCATATGCTGATAAGGCAGATGTTACTCCGACTGCTGATATGACATTATATGCACAGTGGAAGGAAAATTCTAAGGCTGATGACAAGAACGAAGACGACAAGAGTAAGGATGAGAAGAAACCGGACGAAACTAAGACCGACGATAAGAAAACAGACGAGCCTAAGGCTGATGACAAGAAAACAGACGAGCCTAAGATCGATGAAACTCTTGAGGCTTCTAAGAAAAATGCTGAAGATAAGATTAATAATGTTGTTGCGGAAGTGAATAAAATAGTTGACTCATTAACTAATCTTTCTGATGAAAAGAAGGAAGAATTTAAGAAACAGAATGATACAACAATTGCGGATGCTAAAAATGCTGTAGATTCTTCACCATATGTTGAAGCTGTAGAGGCGGCATATCAGAAAGCGATTGAAGCAACCAAAGCAACAATTAAAGATGCGCTCAAAACAGAAGTGGAAAGTCAGATTGTGGCAGCTAAGAAGACGATTGATAACACTAAGGGACTTACCGATAAGCAGAAGAAGTCGTTGAAGACAGAGGTTGATAAAGAAGCTAAGAAAGTGATTGACTCTCTGGATTCTACAGTTGAAAAGATTGTTGGCAATGCAGCTAAAGGAACAGTGTCTGATGCTGAGTCGACAAAAGAAAATACAACACTTGTTAAAAAAGTGATGAATAAAACTGCTGAGATTGCAAAAGAGGCTAAGTCAGATGCACAGGTCGAGGTTGCAGCTAACAAGTATGCTACTCCGGAGAAGCTTAGAAAGAATACATTAAGTATTAACATAAAACTTAAGGTTGATCAGGTAGGCAATAAGATCAATATCGAGTGGGGGAAGGTTAAAGATGCAGACGGATATCAGGTGTTTGTACAGTATTGCGGTAAAGACTTTAGCAGGAAAGCTACCAAGACTATTAAGAAGAATACGACAACTAAATTATCTGTAAAGAAGATCAATGGCAAGAAACTCAATCTTAAGAAGAACTACAAGATACTTGTCAGAGCATATAAGAAAGCAGGCGGAAAGAAACTTAATATAGGCAAATCAATTACTGCCCACATAGTAGGTTTGAAGAATAATAATTTTACTAATGTTAAAGATATAAAGATTACAAACCATACGATAATCAATGTCGGTGTGGGTAGTACACATAAGATTAATGCAAAGACTATACTGGTTGACAATTCTAAAAAACAGCTTTCTGATGCTCACGCCAAGGAGTTCCGATATGCATCTGCTGATCCTGAGATCGCGAAAGTTAACGCAAAGGGCGAGATCACAGGAGTTAAAGAAGGAACAACAATAATTTATGTATATGCCAGAAATGGATATGCAAAGGAAATCAAAGTAACTGTTGTTAAATAAGTTATTAACTTCATATGATACACTTATAAAGATTCTCCGGTATCCTTTAAAACGTTTGTAAATAAGCGTTTAAAAGGTGCCGGAGAATTGTTTTTTATATTAAAAGACTTCATTTCATTTTTGCTGTTGTAAATTAGATTTTGTTAGGGTAAAATTATAGATATATCTATAATTATTTTGAAAAGAAGGTGAGGATATGGGAACATACCTAAATCCCGGTAATAGTGGATTTTCAGAAATATTGGAATCGTATTACATTGATAAAACAGGTCTGATAAAAATAATAAATGCTGCGATAGGAACCAAGAAAAAATTAATATGTATTAGCAGACCGAGACGATTTGGAAAATCCTATGCTGCACAAATGCTTTGCGCTTATTATGATAAAACATGTGACTCCGGTAAATTGTTTGAAAAATATGAAATAGCCGGAGATGAAAACTATGAAAAGCATTTGAATAAATATGATGTTATCTATTGGGATATGACAGGTATTAAACCATATACTGATAAATATAAAACATTGATACCATTTCTTATAAGAAACCTGACAGAGGAAATAAAAATCCAGTATCCGGAAGTGACAGAAAAAGAAGATCTATCGGCTACATTAGTTGATGCTGTGGAAAAAGCGGGTAATAAGTTCATTATAGTAATAGATGAGTGGGATGCTCCTATTAGGGAAAACCCGGGTGTACAGGAAGAGTATCTTGAGTTTCTTCGTTCTTTGTTTAAGAACAGTGGAACTACCTCTAAAGTATTCGCTGCTGCGTATATGACGGGAATACTTCCTATCAAAAAGGATGGTAATCAATCTGCAGTATCAGATTTTGAAGAATATACGGTGCTTGAACCGGGCAATCTGGCAAGTTATATAGGTTTTACCGAGGATGAAGTAAAACAGTGTTGTGAAAGCTCCGGAAAAAGTTTTGAAAAAATGAAAAAATGGTATGATGGGTATACGATAGGGGAAAAGCATTCTTTATACAATCCATACTCTGTTATGCAGGTCATTGAAAATGGAAAGTACAGATCTTATTGGAAAAAAACTTCTGCTGCAGAAACACTTATGACCTATATTGATATAGATCAGGATGGTCTTCAGGATGATATAAAGAGACTGATAGCAGGAGAGAGTGTTGAGGTAGCAACTGATTCGTTTCAAAATGATGTTAATACATTTACATGCAAAGACGATGTGCTCACATTGTTGATTCATTTGGGATATCTGACATATGAAGAGGTATCGAATTCTTATGATGAGGACGATGATGAGGTTATTGGTATGGCAAGTATTCCAAATGAAGAGGTAAGGACGGAATTTGACATGATGCTTCGAAAGGCAAAGCATCAGAGATTGGTTGAACTAGTTGAGAAATCGGATAAATTGTTAAACGATACACTTGCAGGAAATGAAACTGCTGTGGCAGAAGCTATTGCAGAGGTTCATGAATCTGAGTATGCGCCTACATTTTACAATAACGAACAAAGTCTTCGTTATGTTATAAAAATGGCATATATTTCATGTGTAGATCAGTATGCAAAACTTGAGGAACTGCCATCCGGACATGGTATCGCAGATATAGTGTTCTTGCCGAAAAGGCGATCTATGCTTCCGGCTATGATAATTGAATTAAAATGGAACAAAACAGCAGATGGAGCCATACAACAAATAAATGACAGAAATTATCCCAGATTACTTGAAAATTATGGTGGCGAAATTGTTCTGGTGGGTATAAATTACGATAAAAATACCAAAGAGCATAAATGCAGGATTCGTCGATGCGTAAAATAATGTAATTGGTAAAATGGGCGACTGGAAACAGATTTCCTTATATATTAAATGTTGCATTGGGGGTGGCATTTGATGATCAAAAAATACAGATTTATTCTGACATTTACAACTGCATTATCATTGATTGTTAACTCTCTTGTTTCAATTATGCCGTTTTCAGGCGGTGAGGCAAAGATGATATCGGTATCAACAGCGGATATGTATGATTATTCTGATATCATTGAAGAGATTTCCGATGAGAAATATCGTGCTCAGGCAGACATAAGCGATGAGAGCTTTGTTATTGTGCGCAAAGAAGACAAAGGAGATAACAGCCTTTCTTTAGATAATGAAATTGCAGGATGTGAGATCGTTTCTGTGTGTGAAAATGCTGATGGAAGCCGCTTGGTTACATACTCTGTTAAATCTGATAGCAATTCTGATATATGGAATGAAATAGATTCCTGGAATTCTTCAGGCGATTGTCTTATAGCAGAGCCTGTCTATGAATATCATATCTGTGATGATGATCATGTTGATACACACAATATCGAAAATAATAATACTGAAAATAATAGTATGGAAGAAGCATTGTTATCCAATGCGGGAATATCCGAACAATGGTACTTAAAAGAGCAGGGATTGCTTGATTTCTGGAATAATAATGGAATAGATAAATATAGTGGTAAAGGTTCTGTTGTAGCGGTCATTGACACCGGGGTTGACTATACACATGAAGATCTAAAAGATAACATTTGGATAAATGAAGCCGAGGCAAACGGTAAGGCAGGAGTTGATGATGATGGCAACGGATACGTGGATGATATTCATGGAGTATCTGTTGTAGAGGGCGATGATGGCCTTATGGATGATAATGGTCACGGAACATTTGTTGCCGGAGTTATCGGAATGGAGAATAATGACGTGGGCGGTGTAGGAATGGCCTGTAATTCGCGTCTGATGATTGTGAAAGCCGGGGATGCTTCGGGAACATTTAAATCTACGGATATTGCTAAGGCTATAGACTATGCTTCTGCAATGGGGGCTGACGTTATCAATATGTCTTTTGGTGCTTATGTGCATTCCGCAATTGTTGAGACTGCTCTGGGACGGGCATTTGGTAGTAGTGTGCTTGTTGCTGCGGCGGGAAATGAGAGCTATTCTACTGCTGATTCTGATAGCGAAAAAAAGGGCAATCAATATCCGGCGTGTTACCCTTATGTAATAGGTGTTATGGCTTATGACAAGGAAGGAAAACTTGCTTCATTTTCTAACCTGGATGCTAAGAAGGGTGAAGGTCCTGAATATGAGCTTGCTGCACCGGGTTCTTCAATATACAGTACGACTTCAGGTGGGGGTTATGGCGCTAAAAACGGAACTTCATACTCAGCACCGATTGTTTCAGCTGCGGCTGCTGTTTATATAGCTGATATGAAGGGCAAGACCTCATATTCATCAAGAGGAATAATGAATAAGATGCTTGAAAATTTGCAGGCTGATGATAATGGTCTTGTGAAGTTTTCTTCGGGTGCATTTCTTGAAAGTGTGAAAGTTAAAGTTGATGATCCGACAAGGGATGATGGAAATACAGAAGGTGTTGTCGATAATGAAACATCCGATAATTATAGTGCGGAAAGTGATACGGATACCACCTCCCCTACAGTTTTGAACGGAACAATTACTGAAGATACAACACTTGACGGTAATTATATTATTGATGGTGAAGTTATAATCGATGAAGGCGTTACGGTCACTGTGGTTGGCGGAAGCAGAATAGAATTCTGGACAGGTGATCCTGCTACGGTTAAGAAAACAGATCCGTATACATACATTAAAGTGAATGGAAGTTTTATATGTGATGGTAGTCAGGACAACCCAATCAATCTACTTCCAGGAAGAGATTTCACTGCATATGAGGTTAAGATCGTTAATAACGGCACCGTCAATATGAGCTATGTCAATATAACGAATCCATGTATATCAATCAATAATGGTGATCATCTTAATCTGGTTCAGGATTTTGATACAGTTAATTACAGAGGGATAGATAATAAAGGTAAATATCATGTATATAAAGGTGGTTCATCAGTTATCTGTGATAATATCTCATTTTCCAATATGAGCAATCTCAGATGTGAAAATGGTAACGGTAACACCTCTAAAAATGATGTTAATATTGAGGGAAATTTTGATACGGTTCAATTTGATAACTGCTCATTTAATGCATGTAAGGTTTATGCGACAAACAGTGTTTTCTTGATCAACTGTGCCAGAGTTGACAGTTCTGACAATGGCAGTTTGGTGTATAAACCGATGATCATTAATTCCGAGAATATAGTAAATGAGCATTCAAATAATGTCATTCTTAATAATTCACATACAAGTGATTCTGATTTGACTTATGGCAATGCATCAGAAAGTTGTTATCCGGTTGTCAGTGATGTATATGTCGAGGACAAAAATGGAGAAAGAGTGAGTGTATTAGTTGCAGGTGAATATAAGCTTCATATTGCATTTAACCGTGATATGTGTGGTGACATTTGTCCTGAGGTTTCTTATGATATAAATGATCCATTTACCAATCATATTGTAAGCGGTTCGTTTGTTAACTCAAAAGAGTGGGTTGGAGATATAATAATTGATGACAATAGTAATGAAGAACTAATGTATGTTAGAGTTAAGGGTGCCTGTGCAGCTACAGATAAGTGGCTTGTCACAGGAACTGATTGGGGTCGGTATTCATTTGAGGTGAAGTCGGTTGTCGGCACACCGAGTGATAACCCGAGCGATACACCGGGAGAAGAAATGGGCGAAGAGCCAAGTGACAAGCCAGAGGTAGAACCGGGTGATACACCAAGCGAAACATCGGAGGTAGAACCAGGTGACACACCAAGCGACACACCGGGAGAAGAAAGTGTCGAAACGCCAAATGACAAGCCGGAGGTAGAACCGAGCGATACACCGGGAGATGAACCGGGTGATACACCAAGCGACACACCGGGAGAAGAAAGTGTCGAAACGCCAAATGACAAGCCGGAGGTAGAACCAAGTGATACACCAAGCGAAACACCAGAGGTAGAACCGGGTGACACACCGACAGATAACCTAAGCGATACGCCAGGGGTCGAACCCAAAGATCCTCAAAGTGACAAACCGGAGATTAAACCGAGTGGTGATTTGGTTGTTAGGCAAGATACTTCTGTGGCTGATTCAGGTGACAAATCAGAGCAAACTCCAGACGACAATACGGGAGAAAATTCTGTTGAGAATTCATCAACTGTTGGTACGTCTGATAATAGTATAAGCTTTATTGGGTTTAACATGACGATGAAGAAGAATGCCTTAAAGCTAAAATGGAACAAGATAAAAGGTGCAGATGGATATTATGTGTATGCCGGTTATTATGGCAGCAAGATGAAAAAGCCTGTGCAGATAATCAACAAAAATAATAAAAGAAGTATAAAAATAACAAAGCTAAATGGTAAGAAGATTAAGCGCAATAAAGTTTTTGCTGCTAAGATTGAAGCGTTTAAAATAATTGATGGCAAAAAAACATTGATTGCAAAAAGTGATATTTGTTATCTTGCAGGTGATAAAAATAAGAAATACACTAATCCGAAAGCGATATCATTAGCAAAAAAATATATTAAGCTTAATGTAGGAGAAACAGAAAAAATATCTGCCACAACCATACCGATTGATAATAAGAAGAAACAGCTTACTTTTTTGAACGTGAAGAAATTTCGCTATGTTAGTTTGGATGAAAGTATTGTTACTGTTGATAAGAACGGTAAGCTCAAAGGCGTTGCTGTAGGAACGACAAAGGTCCATGTATATGCAAGAAACGGTCTTTCTAAGACTTTAAGTGTAACTGTGAAGTAAATATTTATAATAATGCTAAAAATATACTTGACAATTAAATGTATAAGAGCTATGTTTGTGTTGCACGAATAACATTTTTATTTGTTTACTCCATAATTCCTTTTCTATTGATTTTTTATTATTTATTTAATAGGAAAGGAGTATAAATGAATAATACACTCATAACTGAAAATTATAATGGTGATTTAAAAGTTAAAGAATCATTTAAAAAACAATATCATCCGGCATTTTGCGTAGCTATGAAAATGGAGCTTCGAGAAGATGAGAGTCATATGGTATTCGAAGATGAGGTTCTTCTTAATACAAAACCTAACAGTATGGACTTTCTTGCAATTAATATGGATGATAACATTAAGGTAAAAAGCGGTATTGGTGCAATATTTAAGAAGTATAATATATTTGAATTCAAGAGTTGCGCTGATAGTCTTAATGCTAGGGTATATCACCGCACAATGGGTTACATGAATCTTTTTATAGCCTACAATGATAATGATATTTCTATGAACGATATAACGGTTTCTTTTTTAAGGGAATCTTATCCAAGAAATCTCATGGGATATTTAAAAAACGATGAATTTTCGATCAGTGAATATGATAAAGGAATATACCATGTGAGGAAACAAGGGCATGTAGATATGCAGATTATAGTGACTGGAAGACTTGGTGAAGCCTATCCATGGCTTAGAATGATTACTAGAAATCTTAAGTGGGAAGATGTTTTAAGGATTAAAGATGAAGTAGCCAAATTGCACGATGAGATAGATTTTGTAAATGCGGAATCGGTAATAGATTTTAGTATATCCTTAAATAAGGACAAGGATTTTATAAAGGAGATGGTCGGAATGGGAGCTTTGAGAGATATGTTTAAAGAAGAGTTTGATAAAGAAATCAATGAGTTGAATGAACAATTGCAGAGCAAAGATAAACAGTTGCAGAGCGTAGAACAGGAATTAAAAACGGAGAAGGAAGAGAATGAGAAATTGAAGAATGAGTTAGAGAATCTCAAAAAATTTATGGGTAATAAAATAGCAATGCTATAAATGAGTGGATTACCATATTAATGGTCATCCTTTTTGCTAAATCTGTTTTCTACCAGACCATATATTAACAGTAGTAAGTCTGTTATCTATATGTTAAACTAATAATAATAGATTATACGAGGAGTGATGCATATGAGGAAAATATCTAAACTTTTAGTTGCTATTGCTTTTGTTATATTATTGTTTCCTGCAGTAAAGGTGTATGCTGCAGATAATAAGGAGGTTTCAGGTAAGGTAAGATATGACTATGCATTTAAAGTGTTAGAACTTGTCAATAAGGAGCGTTCTGTTGCCGGTGTTCCTACTGTTGAGATGGATGCAAGCCTTTTGGAATCTGCTATGGCAAGGTCGGCAGAGATAACGGTGACATTTAATCATGTAAGGCCTAATGGAGAAAACTGTTTTACTATCAATGATAAGGTATTTGGGGAGAATATAGCCTGGGGACAGAGGAGTGCAAGTGCTGTGATGAGTAGTTGGATGAGCTCACAGGGACATAAGAGCAATATTCTTAATAAGAGTTATAAGTCGATAGGTATCGGTTGCTTTGAGTTTGGTAATAGCTTATATTGGGTACAGCAATTTGGATACGATAAGGCGGAAGCTGTTACCGAACCGGCAAGTGGTTCTGTAAAATATCAGGTCGCGTTAAGCAAGTCAGGTGAAACAAAGCTTTTACAGGGTGTTGAAACACAAACTTCTGGTGAAACTACTGAGAAAACCACTGCTGATAATAAAAATGAAGAAAAATCATCAGAGAAGTCAACAACCGAGACAACAACAGGTGAAAATATAGCAGATAATGATACAACGCCTACTAAGAATAATAAAACAGCGAAAAAAGTAGAAGGTTTTAAACTAGTATCTGGCAAAAAGAAAATCACTATTAAATGGAAGAAAGCCGATGTAGAAGGGTATCAGCTTCAGATATCTGATAAGAAGAATTTCAAAAAATCGGATTATTACTATGTGAGTTCCTCCGGCACCAAAGTGATATTAAAGAAATATAAAAATAAAAAGCTTAAATCTAAAAAGAAATATTATGTCAGAATTCGTACTTTTGTCTATGTTGATGATATTATGACATTTGGAAAGTGGAAAAAATCAAGTGTTAAGACAAAGTAGATTTTTATTCATTTTTTGTTTTCTTATAATCTTCAATAATCTTATCTATAGTTTCTCGTGAAATAGGGTAGTGAAATTCGCGTATTATCTTGTCGGTATCGTAACCATGATCGACAAGATGGCGGATTGCACCACCGTAGTTAAAATCTGTCACAAAGTTTCCTAGCGCTTCTTTGAAATATTGATTTTCCATAATATCAGTACCTCGTTTTAGTAGGGGGGTGGCATGATTGCCACCCCATTTTAAATATATTAATTGTTTGGATTATTGTTCTGAGTATTGTCTTGAACGTTTATCTGATTTTTTATTTCGTTGTTGTCAGTAGCCTCTTTGCCTGCTTTCTTCTCAGCTTTCTTGCGTTTTGAACGCTTAACCAGTTTGATGATAACCATTACAATAATGAAGATTACAATTACTTCAGGAAGTACAAGTATTATGAAGAAGAGTAATCCTTCGCCAATATCAAGGAAGCTTTGAAGTGATTGTTTGATAGTATTGATAAATCTTCCGCCAAATGAGGTTTGTGTTTCCTCTTTGTAGCTTGATTCTGTTAATGTAAGGTATACATAGCTATAGGCAACATCTGTTTCGATCTGGGATTTGCGGCTCTTTAACTGAGCGATATTGATCTGAAGATCTGTTATCTTACTCTCAAGATCAAGAAGAGCTGATTCATCCTTGATTGTCTTGATTCTTTCGATATATCTTGCAAGTTCTGCTTCGTATATTTCCAAAGCTTTTTCTGTGTCACTGTATTCCTGTGAAACATTCTGTGCATTTGATGATTTGCTTGATACGGTTCCTATATCACCGAAGGAGTCGAGCATTGTATTATAGTTGTTCGAAGGAACTCGAATTGTCATATGGCTTGTCTTACTTGAACTATATGAAGAATCACTTTCGTTATAATCTTCACTTTCAATAAATCCGCTCATATCATTGATGAGCTGTTTGAGTTTATCGTAAGACTCCTGAAACTTG
This sequence comes from uncultured Lachnospiraceae bacterium, assembly GCA_902793335.1. Classification (GTDB taxonomy): domain Bacteria; phylum Bacillota; class Clostridia; order Lachnospirales; family Lachnospiraceae; genus CAG-590. The sequence continues at coordinate 26,854 of CADBCZ010000023.1, read as the reverse complement.
TCTGTTCTGATTGATACATTGCAGGTATATACAAGCATCTCCGTGTTGATAACACCTTTGTTATCAGCTGATTTTTTCTGGTTTTCTGCATCTGAAAGTACATCATCTGTATTAGTGGTATTAGTTGAAGATGATGCATCTGCGTAGTCTTCGGATTCATATGCCTCGTCAGAATATTCAACGTCAGCAGCTTCATCTCCGGCATAATTGTCATAAGAGTTTGAATTAAAACCTGCTCCGGCAGTTGCACCATCATAAGATCTTTCTGCTGATTTGTAGCTGGATGAATTGGAAGCGGCACTTCCGCAACCAGTAAGTAAAAGACATAAAGTTAAAACAATTCCTAATCTTCTTTTCATAATATAACGCCTCCAATCATTGGTATGTTTTGGTAAGTAAAACTTTAAATTTAAGTAAAAGACTTAGATATATTCGAGTATATCATATTAATTATGTATTCGCCACATTAATAGATTTATGACGTTTTCACTATAGTAGTGACTGATTAGAGGCAAAGTGTTGCAAAGAATTATAAGAATATAAAAAACCTCTCGCTTTTAAAGCGAGAGGCTAAAAATCTTATTTATCTGTTATCTTAGAATGAAGCTCCTGCAATGATGCAATTTCTCCGGTCTTGTGTTCATTTACATACTTGATACCTTCTGCTGTAGCGCGCGCGGCAGCAATAGTCGTAATGTAAGGAATCTTTGCTTTGACAGCTGCTTTACGAAGGTAACTGTCATCATGAACGCTGTCTTTGCCGACAGGAGAGTTGATAATAAGATCAATCTCACCGTTTGTAATTGCATCGAGGATGTTAGGACGTCCCTCATAAAGTTTCTTAATCTTATTACATTCAATACCTGCATCTTGGATAAGTTCGTAGGTATTTCCTGTTGCAAGAATATTGAATCCATCATCCTTAAAGCTCTTAGCCACATCAACAACGAATTCTTTATCTTTTCTGTTAACAGAGATAAGTACGGTTCCCTTAAGTGGTAACTTAGAGCCTACACCTTCCTGAGCTTTGTAGAAGGCTTCACCGTATGATACCTGTGAAAGACCAAGTACCTCACCTGTTGATCTCATCTCAGGACCGAGTATTGGGTCAACTTCCTGGAACATATTGAATGGGAAGGCAGCTTCCTTAACACCAAAGTATGGGATGTTCTGTTCTTTAAGTTCTGAAACAGGAGATGGACGACCTGTAAGCTCACTTGTGATTATATCTGTTGCAAGAGGTACCATTCTGATGTTACATACCTTTGAAACAAGAGGTACAGTACGTGATGCACGAGGATTAGCCTCAAGAACATACACTTTACCGTTCTCGATAGCGTACTGCATATTCATAAGACCTCTTACATGCATTTCCTCAGCAATCTTTCTTGTATATTCCTTGATTGTTTTAACATTCTCTTCAGAAATGTGGATCGAAGGAATGATACATGCCGAATCACCTGAGTGTACACCGGCAAGCTCGATATGTTCCATAACAGCAGGAACAAATGCGTGTGTACCGTCAGATATAGCATCTGATTCACACTCTAATGCATTGTTAAGGAAACGATCGATAAGTATTGGTCTGTCAGGTGTTACACCAACAGCAGCCTTCATGTAGTCTGTCATGCTCTCATCATCATATACGACTTCCATACCGCGTCCTCCAAGAACATAAGAAGGACGAACCATAACAGGATAACCGATTTTATGAGCAATTTCAATTGCTTCTTCAACATTTACAGCCATTCCTGATTCAGGCATAGGGATGTCTAATTTCTCCATCATGGCACGGAACTGGTCTCTGTCCTCTGCAAGATCAATAACAGAAGGAGAAGTACCTAATATCTTAACTCCGTTTCTCTCAAGGTCAGCTGCAAGGTTAAGTGGTGTCTGACCACCAAACTGTGCAATAACACCGAGAGGTTTTTCTTTATTGTAAATGCTTAATACATCTTCAAGTGTAAGTGGCTCAAAGTAAAGCTTGTCAGATGTATCATAGTCAGTAGAAACTGTCTCAGGATTACAGTTAACGATAATAGTTTCAAATCCTAATTTCTTAAGGGCAAGTGCTGCGTGTACACAACAGTAATCAAACTCTATACCCTGACCAATACGGTTAGGACCACCACCAAGAATCATGATCTTCTTATTGTTAGTGGTAGGATTATTATCTTCTGAATTGTAAGTAGAGTAGTAGTAAGCACTGTTTTCGGTTCCACTTACGTGAACACCCTCCCATGCTTCCTCTACACCAAGAGAAAGTCTCTTGTTACGTACATCATCCTCAGGGATATCTAATAACTGACTTATATATTTATCAGAGAAACCATCCTTTTTAGACTGAATAAGAAGATCATCAGCAGGAAGGCTTCCTTTTGATTTTAATAATTCTTCCTCTTCATCAACAAGTTCTTTCATCTGATTGATGAAATAGTGTTTAACCTTGGTAATATCAAATATTTCTTCAGCTGTAGCACCTTTTCTCAATGCTTCATACATTACAAAGTATCTCTCTGAGGAAGGTGTTACGAGCTTCTGTAATAATTCATCCTTAGAAAGTGAATCGAAATTCTTAGCATGTCCAAGACCGTAACGACCTGTCTCCAAACTTCTGATAGCTTTCTGGAAAGCTTCCTTGAAGTTCTTTCCGATACTCATTACTTCACCTACGGCTCTCATCTGAGTTCCGAGTTTATCTTCAACACCTTTGAATTTCTCAAATGCCCAACGGGCAAATTTGATAACAACGTAATCGCCGTCCGGAACATATTTATCAAGTGTACCATACTTACCGCATGGGATATCTTTTAATGTAAGTCCTGTTGCAAGCATTGCTGAAACAAGGGCAATAGGGAAACCTGTTGCCTTAGATGCAAGAGCAGAAGAACGTGAAGTACGTGGATTAATCTCGATAACGATGATACGATCTGATACGGGATCATGAGCAAATTGAACGTTAGTACCACCGATAACCTGAACTTTATCTACAATCTTATAAGCCTGTTCCTGTAATTTCTTCTGAGTTTCCTCTGAAATGGTAAGCATAGGAGCAGAACAGAATGAATCACCTGTATGAACTCCCAAAGGATCAATGTTTTCAATGAAACATACAGTTATCATATTACCTTCGCTGTCGCGAACAACCTCTAACTCTAATTCTTCCCATCCAAGAATTGATTCTTCTACGAGAACCTGACCCACAAGACTTGCCTGAAGACCTCTTGCACATACAGTCTTTAACTCATCTTTGTTGTATACGAGTCCGCCGCCGGCACCACCCATGGTGTATGCAGGACGAAGAACAACCGGATAACCAAGTTTGTCAGCGATAGCAAGTGCTTCATCAACTGTGTAGGCAACCTCACTTCTTGCCATTTCGATACCGAGCTCATTCATTGTCTTCTTAAACTCGATCCTGTCTTCACCACGCTCAATGGCATCAACCTGAACACCGATTACCTGAACGTTGTATTTGTCGAGAATTCCTGCTTTATAAAGTTCTGAACATAAATTAAGACCGGACTGTCCACCCAAATTAGGAAGAAGAGCATCTGGTCGCTCCTTAGCGATGATTTGCTCAAGTCGGTCAATATTTAACGGTTCAATATAAGTTACATCTGCTGTTTCAGGGTCTGTCATGATAGTTGCCGGATTGGAATTAACAAGTACAATCTCATAACCAAGCTTTCTGAGAGCTTTACATGCCTGAGTTCCTGAATAATCAAACTCACAAGCCTGACCGATAACGATCGGACCGGAGCCGATAATTAAAACTTTGTGTATGTCTGTTCTTTTTGACATTATCATTTGCCTCCTACTTTACAATACTGTTATCCATTATCCATTAAAATGAGAAAAAGCACAAGTGGAAATTATTATTTTTTTAATAAAAATTTTTGTGAAATATGTTGCAAATTGTCAAAAGGTCTGATATATATAGGAACATTGTATAGATTTATAGCATTTATCTTATACTATGGATAAATGCCAAATAGATATGAAAAGAGGTTGTATTATGAATCCAATGGCGATGTTACAGATGAAAGGTTTGTATGATAAGTTTAAGAGAAATCACCCCAAGGTCCCAATGTTCTTCAAGGCTGCCGGTCAAATGATAGAAGATGGCAGCGTTATCGAAATCAGTATAACTGATCCGATGGGAAAGAAGATTACGACAAATATGAGAGTGTCACAAGAGGACCTGGAGATGTTTGAGCAGCTTAAATCTACATTAAGTTAAATTCTTCTTCATCTAATAATTCTTCGAATTTATCCTCGACCGCTTCCCATTCTTCATCTGTTTCAATATCAGAAAGCTCAACGTTTTCACCATCAGATGCATAGCGGTAGAGGAAATATTCTCCCTCTTCATAACCTTCGATAGGTGTCTGTGGCAGAAGAGCCACATAGAACTGTTCATCTACCTCAAAAATTGCAAGGATATCGCATTCTACTTCTTTATCCCCGTCTAACATTAATGTAATTGTGTCCTCAGTGTATTCAATGTTATTATTCTGTTTGTCCATATTCTGTTCTCCTTATTTTTATTATTCACTTATTAATTCCATGAAGTCCTCTTCATCTAAAGGTTTGCTGAGCATAAAACCTTGAACGATATCGCAGGACTGTTCTTTGAGCAATAAACGCTGATTGTCATTTTCAACGCCTCCGGCAACAACAGTAAGCCCAAGTTCATGTGCTAATTTTATTATTGTTTCGGAGATATATGCTTCTTTCTCATTATCGCATATTTTTGCAATAAATGTGCTGTTAAGTTTCAGTATGTCAATTGGAAGACGGCTTAATACGTTAAATGAAGATGATTTTGTTCCGTAATCATCAAGTGCAATTCTTACGCCGAGTTCTTTTACCTGATTAATTATTTCCAGGTTATGCTCGTAATTTTTATCGATTACATTTTCGGTTAATTCAATGACCAAATGCTCAAGCGGCATACCTGTGAGTTTAGGAATTGACTTTATGGTGTTTAAAAGTTTGTCGCCCATCAATTGTAGTGGTGTAATATTAACTGAAATAAATATGGGTTTGATTCCAAACTTGAGTAGTCGGCTGTTAAATCGACATGCTTCAAATAAAGCCCATTCGCCAATCTCATCTATCATGCCTGCCTCGCAGGCAACAGGAATGAATTCAGTGGGAGAGACGTTTCCAAGCTCTATGGAATCAAGCCTCATAAGTGCTTCACAGCCGATTATATCACCATTTATATTATTATACAAAGGCTGATATACAAGATAAATATCTTGCATTTTAATCGCATCTTTTAGAATTTCTATAAGTTCATTCTTTCTTTCGATTTCCTGCTTCATCTCCAGGCTGAAAAATGTATAGCTGTTTTTGCCACTCATTTTAGAGGTATACATTGCTATATCGGCTTTTTTCATCAATTCGGAAATAGTAGTGCCCTGTGATGGATATACGGCACAACCGGCGCTTATGGTCACCTTTACAGTTTCATCATTTAATATAAATGGATGAGAGGCTATATCGACGAGTGAAGTCATAAATTCTTGCAATTCTTGGTCTGAGCCCGGATGTGCTCTCAGAATTACAAATTCGTCTCCGCCGTTTCTTCCAAGTATATCATACTTTGAAATGCGTTTTGATAACTCTGCTGTTACAGCTTGTAAAAGGAGATCGCCGTAATCATGTCCTAAAGTGTCGTTGATCGCTTTAAAACCATCAAGGTCAATAAAAATCATCGCATGCCGCTTCTTTTTCTCATTTTTTGATTTGAGAAGTTTGTCGGCAAATTTATAGAAGGCAAGTCTGTTATATATTCCGGTGAGAGCATCTGTATAAGCAAGGTTCTCAATGTGTTCATAGTTATGCTGCAGTTCAATCTGATTATCTTCAAGTTTCTGATGAGCACCGACCAATTCGGTGTAATTTGTGGAAATGATATCCATCATCTGATTGAAATTGTCAGCGAGATCCCCGAATTCGTCATCGCTGTTTACATCACAGTGAACATCCAGTTTTCCTGAAGCGGCTGCTCTGATATCTTCCTGTAGTTGAAAAATAGGTATCGTATATAAATTTACAATGTTTCTGGTTATAAATGCAGCTACAATGACAACTGCTATTAACAGTATTATCATTATACCCGGAAGACTGGAGACTATATTTGTGTATGTGGATGTGTCCTGCTTGACTACATATATCCAGTCGTATGTTGGGATGGTTGCATATCCATAGAGATAATCGGTATTCTCTGAGAAGGCATCATTTAATTTGACCATAGTATCATTATTGGTAGAAGAATTGAACAAACTTTTGATATGATTCAAAAATGTTTTATCTTCTTTTGTTGTCTTATGACCAAATATCGGCTTGCCTGCTTTATCAAGTAAAAAGGTGCCTCTTTCCGCTGATATAAATATTCCGAAATACTCCTTCTTAATATTGGTTCTAAGAAGACCGATGATGTTACCATTTACTATTACCGGGGTTATAATATCCAATGTATTCGGGTCAAAGTCAGATTTTGGGATAACAATGGTAGTGGTATATTCGGAAACGGTTTTATCCATTATTTCAGCCCAGTCCGATACGGCGTCATCGTCAGTGGTTATTGTGAGATAACCATCGATATCGTAAAATGAATAATTGACACTGTGATCGGCATTGTTGGATAACTGTACGATTGATTCGAGAATACTCTGATAGGCAGCCGAATTTGTGTCAAGTAAAGCATCAGGGGAGTTGACTTTTTCGAGGAGGTAGCTTTTGATATTGTTGGTGTCTGCCAATGCTTCTGTCTCAATAATTTGAGATTCTAATTGAGAAGTGAATCCGAAGCTGTAGTCTGAAGCTGTTTTGGTGATATTTACTTCGTTAATACTTGCATACTTTGACAGAGAAACAAAATACGCCAGTAACGCCATTAAAATAACGGGAATAACCGCCAAAAACAAGATAGAACTTTGAAGGTTTTGCTTGATTGACATCGATAACAGTTCCTCTCTATCAGATAAAAGATACGCTTATTATAGACTTCATTTGTATATTAATGTTATTATATATAATATAAATGAATAATTCAATGTAGAAAAAGATTTTTTATGTAAAAATATACAATAAATTTGGTTAAAAAGTTGCATATAAGACACCTTTTATGCTATAATTAAGAAGATCTTTCATGTAGTTACTTGTAAAATGACAGATAATCATATTTTTATAGTAGTAATTATTATATAGAAGATAGGAGAATAAGGATGTTTGAAGCGTATTTTGGGAAGTATTTAGAGGATAGGGGGGTTATCACCAAAGAGCAGTATCAGGAGGTTGTCGTAGATAGTCAGAATGCAAGAGTCAGACTTGGTATATTGGCGGTTGCAGAAGGATTTATGACAGAGGAAGAGGCTGATGAAGTCAATGATGCTCAGCGCAGACTTGATAAAAGATTTGGTGATATAGCTGTAGATAGAGGTTATCTTACAGATTCACAGGTTGAGATGTTATTGAACAAGCAGGGAGACAGTTATCTTTTGTTTGTTCAGGCAGTTGTAGAGAAGAATATTCTTACACTTGAACAGATTAAGGATTATGTCAAAGAATATAAGGCTGCCAAGAAACTTTCAGATCTGGATGTTGAAGATTTGAAAAGTGGAGATACCGATAAGATAATAGAGGTGATATTAAGAGATTGCTCGATAGCACCTGTTATAAAGGATTATATCTCATTGACGGCAAGAAATATTGGTCGTTTCATTGAGAGACAATTCAGAATCGGACCTGTGTCGGTGGTCGAGAAGGTGACTGCACCTTACGTGGCAGCACAGGTGTTAGATGGTGACTATAGGATTTTCACAGGTTTCTTTGGAGAGGGTGAGGCGTTGAAGATAATTGCTGAGGCTTATGCTAAAGAAGAATTTGATGTTATTGATCTTGATGTTGTTGATGCAACATGCGAATTCCTTAACTGTAATAACGGATTATTTGCTACTAAGTTAAGTAACGAATATGTGGATATTGACATGCTTCCGCCGATATTGAAGGATTCTGTCACTGTGATTAAAGATGAAGGTAATATTGTGAAAGTACCTATATACATAAAGGATCAGTGTGTGGATCTTGTTATCTGCAGAGAAGCTGATTGGGAACTTGAATAATTTTGGAATGAGGTGAAAACTAATGGCTAGGGTTTTAATTGTTGATGACTCAAGAACATCGAGAAAAATATTAAGAGGCTTATTGGAGGAAGAAGGACACGAGATACTCGGAGAGGCAACTAACGGACAGGAGGGCTACGACAAATATGCCGAGTTACGTCCTGATATTGTTACAATGGATATTACTATGCCGGTGTTGGACGGTATAGCTGCACTTAAGAAGATTAAAGATGATTTTCCTGATGCGAAGGTAGTTATGATAACTGCTGCGGGTCAGAAGACAAAAATTGTTGAAGCGGTTCGCAATGGAGCTACAGAATTTGTTGCAAAACCATTTGATCGCGATAATCTGAAATCAATAATTGCTAAGGTTGCAGGTTAATCTGTTTTTTAGAACACTTTTCCTATTTTTTAGGAAAGGTGTTCTTTTTGCGATTTCGGACTAGTACAATTAGTGATTTAATGATATAATTAACAACCATCAGTTGGGGGCAAAAAATCATATGACCCCAACATCATAATATATAAAACAGGAGGATACTATGAGTAAAGTAAAGAGAGTTTATGTGGAGAAGAAGCCTGATTACGCAGTAAAGGCAAAAGAGTTGTATGAGGAGCTTAGCAAATACCTAGATCTTTCAATAGAAAATGTGAGGGTATTGGTTCGCTATGATGTAGAAAATATTTCCGATAAGACTTATGAGAAGGCGTTGAAGACTGTATTTTCCGAGCCTCCTGTAGACTTTGTATACGAAACAACATTTCCTTTTGATGAGGGTGATAATGTATTTTCTGTTGAAGCACTTCCTGGACAGTTCGATCAGAGAGCTGATTCAGCTGAACAGTGTGTGAAGTTATTAAATGAAAAAGAAGATCCGATAATAAGATGTGCAACCACATATGTTATTAAGGGTGATATTGATGCTTCTGGATTTGAGGCAATCAAAGCATATTGTATTAATCCGGTTGATTCAAGAGAGACTGATGACAAGAATATACCGGAGACGCTTGTTCAGGTATTTGATGAGCCTGAAGATGTTGCTGTTTTTGACGGATTTAAGGATATGGCAGAGGATGCACTTAAAGGCCTGTATGATTCTTTAGGACTTGCCATGACATTTAAGGATTTCCTTCATATTCAAAATTATTTTAAGAATGACGAAAAACGTGATCCGTCTGTAACAGAGATAAGAGTGCTTGATACATATTGGTCTGACCACTGTCGTCATACTACTTTTGCGACAGAGCTTACCAATGTCAATTTCGAAGACGGATTCTACAAGAAACCTATCGAAGATTCATATAACTCATATCTGGCTGATAAAGAAGATTTATACAAGGGCAGAGATGATAAGTTTACCTGCCTTATGGATATCGCACTCATGGCAATGAAGAAACTTCGCTCTGAGGGAAAATTGCAGGAGATGGAAGTTTCTGATGAGATAAATGCATGCTCTATTGAGGTTCCGGTTGTGATTGATGGCAAAGAGGTTCCATACCTTATTCAGTTTAAGAATGAGACCCACAATCATCCTACTGAGATTGAACCTTTTGGTGGTGCTGCGACCTGTCTTGGAGGTTGTATCAGAGATCCACTTTCAGGACGTTCATATGTATATCAGGCGATGCGTGTAACAGGTGCTGCTGATCCTACAAAGTCATTATCAGAGACTTTGGAGGGAAAGCTTCCACAGAGAAAGCTTGTTACTGTAGCTGCTCATGGTTACAGTTCGTACGGTAACCAAATCGGTCTCGCAACAGGACTTGTTAATGAGGTATATCATCCTAATTATGTTGCTAAGAGAATGGAGATTGGTGCTGTAGTAGCAGCTGCTCCTAAGGAGAATGTTAAACGTCTTACATCTGATCCTGGTAATGTAATTATTTTAATCGGTGGTAGAACAGGACGTGATGGAATCGGTGGTGCTACAGGAAGTTCTAAGAAACATACTACACAGTCTATTGATACTTGTGGTTCAGAAGTTCAGAAGGGTAATCCACCTACAGAGAGGAAAATCCAGAGACTTTTCAGAAGAAATGAAGTTGCAAGTATTATAAGAAAATGTAACGATTTTGGAGCAGGTGGTGTTTCGGTTGCTATCGGAGAGCTTGCTGACGGTCTTATGATTGACCTTGATAAAGTGCCTAAGAAATATGCCGGACTTGACGGAACAGAGATAGCTATATCTGAGTCACAGGAGAGAATGGCAGTTGTTGTAGATAAATCAGATGTAGATAAGATGTTAGGATATTGTGAGGAGGAAAACCTAGAGGCAGTTGTTGTTGCTGAGGTTACAGAAGATCCAAGACTTGTAATGACATGGCGTGGCAAGGAAATAGTTAATATTTCCAGAGCATTTATCGATACTAACGGAGCTCATCAGGAGAGTGATGTGACAGTTTCTATGCCTGAGGAGAAGAATTATTTTGAGAATAACAAGAAGGTTACAGACGTTAAGAAAACATGGTTAGAGACTTTGTCAGATCTTAATGTATGTTCACAGAAGGGGCTTGTAGAGATGTTTGACAGCTCTATCGGTGCAGCAACAGTTGTAATGCCGTATGGTGGTAAATATCAGTTGTCACCTACTCAGACAATGATTGCCAAGTTGCCGATGAGCAAGGGTAAATGCGATACAGTAACAATGATGTCATACGGACTTGATCCATATATGCTTTCATGGTCACCGTATCATGGTGCAATATATTCGGTGGTACATTCTGTTGCAAAGATTGTTGCTGCAGGTGGTGACTGGAGTAAGATATATTTCACTTTCCAGGAGTATTTCAAGAGACTTGGCAATGATCCTAAGCGTTGGGGTGAGCCGATGGCAGCTCTTCTTGGTGCATACAATGCGCAGCTTGGATTTGGTCTTGCTTCAATTGGAGGTAAGGACTCAATGTCAGGTTCATTTAACGATATCGATGTACCTCCTACACTGTGTTCATTTGCTATTGATGTTGCAAGAACAGGAGATGTTATTACTTCAGAGTTTAAGAAGACAGGAAATGCTATTATCAAGATAGATATCAAGCGTGATGAGTACGGACTTCCTGATTATGAAGATATGAAGAAGAAGTATTCTGCATTGTATAAAGATATGCAGGATGGTAAGATTCTTTCGGCATTTGCTGTTTCTTATGGTGGTATTATTGAGGCTGTTTCTAAGATGGGATTTGGTAACGGAATAGGCGCAAGTCTTGACAAGACGGTTTCAAGAGAGGAACTTATTAAGAAGGATTACGGTGCTATTATCTGTGAGATCAAACAGGATGATATCAAGAATTTAAGTGTTGGTGCTACAAGAATCGGTGAAACTATTGCCGAAGAGAAATTCATCTTTGATAATGTTAAGGTTTCGATGAAGGATGCGCTTGCAGCATGGACATGTAAATTAGAGAAGGTATTCCCTACATCATCAGGAGTAGAGCAGAAGAAAGTAAGAAATGATATCTTTAAGACGGATAAAGTATATGTCTGCAAGAATAAGGTTGCCAGACCAAAAGTATTTATTCCTGTATTCCCTGGAACAAACTGTGAGTATGATTCAACTAAGGCGTTTGAAAGAGCCGGTGCAGATGTAGAGACTATTGTATTTAAGAATATGACTGAGCAGAATATCCTTGATTCTGTAGATGCTTTTGAGAGAGCAATAAGCCAGTCGCAGATAGTAATGATGCCGGGTGGATTCTCAGCAGGTGATGAGCCGGAAGGTTCAGCAAAATTCTTTGCTACAGCATTTAGAAATGCGAAGCTTAAAGATGAACTTATGAAACTTCTCAATGAGAGAGACGGACTTGCACTTGGAATCTGTAACGGTTTCCAGGCTCTTATCAAACTTGGTCTTGTACCTTATGGTGAGATTAAGTCTCAGAAGGAGGATTCTCCGACACTTACAATGAACAGTATCGGACGTCACCAGTCTAAGATGGTATATACCAAGATTGTCAGCAACAAGAGCCCATGGCTTAGAAAAGCAACACTCGGTGAAGTATACACAGTTCCTATTTCACATGGTGAGGGAAGATTTGTTGCAAGTAAGGAATGGCTTGATAAATTATTTGAAAACGGTCAGGTTGCAACTCAGTATGTAGATGTTAACGGCAATCCGACAATGGATGAGGATTACAATGTTAACGGTTCGTATGAGGCGATTGAGGGTATTACAAGCCCAGACGGTAGAGTGCTTGGAAAGATGGCACATTCAGAGAGAAGAGATACGGATGTTGCAATCAATATTTACGGTGATCAGAATCAGTTGATCTTCGAATCCGGTGTTGAGTATTTCAAGTAGAGTGAAGACGGACGCGAAACTTGAATAAGTTGTGTTCGCTCACAGGATAATGCATGAATATATATTGTTGCTTCGGGACCCGCTCTCGCTTGCGTTGCTCATTGTAGCAGTACTAAATTCGTGTTTCACACTCATTAAGTACTGACAATTCGCAAAGCCCTTCGCAAAATATATATTATGCATTCTCTAAAGTGAGCGGGATAAACTTTATTAAGAGTTTCGTTGTCTGAAAGAGAAGATATAGATTGTAAGCGGAAGTGAACGGGATAAACTGTGTTGGAGTTTCGCTGTCTGGAGGTGAAGAGATAAATTGTAGGCGGAAAAATAGTAAAACGGATTCGTGGTAGTGGAGAAAAAGAAGGATGGGCATAGGTTATGGAATATATAGTTACGAAGAATGAGATGAAGGCGATAGATGCCTGCACGATTGATAAAATAGGTATTCCACAGTCGGTTCTTATGGAGAGGGCGGCTCTTGCCCTCTCTGAAGAGATTGAGCGCATTAACCCTGACAAAGGGCGCATTTTGATTGCTGTTGATGGCGGTAATAACGGTGGGGATGGTCTGGCTGCGGCAAGAATTTTGTCGGAGCGAGGATATCCTGTAGATATATATTATGTTGGTGGAATTACTGAGGTTTCTGAACAGTTTGAGATTCAGAAAAATATTCTGATGCAGATTGGACAAAGACTGAGAAAAGCTATACCTAATCGTGAATATGTTGTTGTGGTTGATGGAATATTTGGCGTTGGCCTATCGAGAAATGTTGAGGGGAGTCAAAAGAAAGCGATTGAAAACCTTAATCAGATGCAAGGTATTAAGGTTGCGATTGATATACCGTCGGGTTTGGATGCGACAACAGGTGAAATATTGGGAATTGCGTTCAGAGCCGATTATACTGTTACATTTGGTCTTAAAAAGCTTGGAATGTTCTTTTCACAAGGAATTGACTGCTGTGGAGAAATCATTTGCAAGAATATTGGTTTTCCGGCAAATGCGATTCAATCAGTAAAGCCTAAGATATACTCTTATGAACCGCAGGACCTTGATAAATTACCCAAGAGATATAACAACTCGAATAAGGGTAGCTATGGTAAGGTTGCAGTTGTTGCAGGAAGTAAGAATATGTCGGGCGCAGCTTTTCTTTGTGCAAAAGCTGCATATTCTACAGGTGTCGGGCTGGTTAAGATTTATACCCATGAAAGTAACAGAGTTGTGTTACAGTCACAATTGCCTGAAGCGATTATGATGACATATGATAACTACATGGGAGCGCTGTTTTGTGTAGAGGATGCTGTTAAATGGGCGTCTGTAATTGTGGTTGGTCCGGGACTTGGTATGGATACTACTTCTGAGAGAATGCTTTACGAGCTTTTGCTTAACTCGGAAGTTCCGATGGTTATCGATGCAGATGCTCTTAATATCCTTTCAAATAATTTGGGCATGATTAAAACGTGCCCTGTACCTATAGTCATGACTCCGCATATGAAGGAGATGAGCAGACTTATTGGCAAGAGTGTTGATGATATAGCACATGACAGATTTAATATTGCAAGACGATTTGCAAAGGAATATGAAGTTAATCTTGTTCTTAAGGATGCAAAATCTATTGTGACTAACGGTGGTGACAAGACATATATTAATCTTGCCGGTAACAATGGTATGTCGACCGGTGGTTCCGGAGATGTGCTTGCCGGAATTATTGCAGGTATGCTTGCAGGAGGGCTTGACTTGTTTGAAGCTGCCCAGATTGGAACATATGTCCATTGTCTGGCTGGAGATGTTGCAGCAGAGAAAAAAGGCAAATATGCAATGCTTGCATCAGATATTATTGCATCACTTAGTGAAGTGATGAGAGATTTTTGAGTAATTAATAAAAATGCATTTTGGAGGCATATTAAAAATGAACGCATATCATCGGGTGGAGGCAGACATTGATCTATCTGCCATTCGAAAAAATATAGAAACAATGAAAGGATGTATTCCTAAAGATAAGAAATTGCTTGCTGTTATTAAAGCTAATGCGTATGGTCACGGTTCGGTGCAGGTGGCAGAGGAACTGGATGACCTGTCTGATTACTATGGCGTTGCCTGTATTGAAGAAGCGTTGGAACTTCGAAATGCAGGGATTACAAAGCCGATTCTAATATTAGGATATACCGATGCAAGTCAGTATGAAATGCTTGTTCGCAATAATATAACGCAGACGATTTATTCATACGAGCAGGCGAAAGCTCTTTCGGAAGTTTCAAAAAGTCTTGGTATGACAGGAACATTACATATCAAACTTGATACAGGAATGAACAGAATAGGTTTTTTGTGTGATGAAGACCATATCAAGGAAAGTCTTAGTGAGATAGTTAAGATAAGTAAGCTGGATAATCTTGATATGGAAGGTGTATTTACACACTACTTCAAAGCTGATTCTGTCGACAAAGCAAGTGCCATGAATCAGCTAAGTCTTTATACGAATATGGTTGGCGAGCTTGAAAAGGCAGGTGTTCATTTTGAAATAAGGCATATATCCAACAGTGCGGGAATTATGGAGATGCCAAATGATACCTATGATATGGTTCGTTCCGGAATATCTACTTACGGTTTATATCCGTCGGAGGAAATGGACAAGGAGGCGTGTGTACTTTATCCTGCAATGTCATTTAAGAGCCATATAACCCATCTAAAAACTGTTAAGAAGGGTGCGACTGTAGGTTATGGCGGAACCTATGAGCTTCCGTGTGATAAGCTGATTGCAACTGTTGGAGTGGGATATGCAGACGGATATCCAAGAGCGTTATCCAATAAGGGAAGAGTGCTTGTTAGAGGAGAATATGCACCTATTGTCGGACGTGTCTGTATGGATCAGATTATGATTGATGTCTCAGATATCAATGATGTAGAAGTTGGTGATGAGGTAGTTCTTTTCGGGTGTCAAAAGGATAAATGTATTCCTGTCGAAGAAATTGCGGATATGTCATCAAGTTTTAATTATGAATTTGTTTGTGATATTAACAGGCGTGTTCCGAGAGTTTTCTTTAAAGACGGAGAGAAGATATCTACGGTTGAATATCTTTTAGATAAAAGAGATTAAATCTTGCAGGACGAAAACTAATCAGGTGACTAAGTCAATAATGTATAGAAATATATATTATGGGCATACTTCAATTAAAGATTATAAATGATTGGAGTGATACCAGTGTCAGTCACCAGAGGAGATATATATTATGCGGATTTAAGACCTGTTGTAGGGTCAGAACAGGGCGGTGTTCGTCCGGTACTTATTATACAAAATGAAGCAGGGAACAAACATAGTTCCACTGTTATATGTGCGGCGATTACCAGCAGACAGAACAAGGCGAAGATACCTACACATGTCGAACTTGCAGCCAGAAAATGTAATATTTCAAAGGATTCGGTTGTATTGTTAGAGCAGGTAAGAACGATAGATAAGAAGAGACTGCTTGAGAAAGTGAGTCATTTAGATGATGACGTGATGGGCAGTGTCAACAGAGCTTTGATGGTTAGTCTCGCATTGTGATATATTATACATGGATGTATATATAGCATGAACTTCGTAATTGTGCCACGGATGGCACAATTACGAAGTTCATGATCATGATATAGTGGTTTTAAGTTAGGGAGGATAAAATAAATGGCGGGAGCCTTTAAGAATCTTTTTGGTAAGAAGAACAGCGGTGAACAGGCTGAGGCTGTAGAAGAAGAGATACGATCGATTATTGAGGAAGGACATGAACAGGGCGCAATTCAGACTGATGAAGTTGAAATGATATCAAACGTGTTTGAATTTGGCGATAAACAGGTTCGTGATGTGTGTTCCCCGAGACAGAAAATACTTGGAATCGAAGCGGATAATGACATTAATGAAGCACTCCAGATAATGCTCGAAAACAGTTATTCAAGATATCCGATTTATGAGGAAAATATCGATAATATTATCGGAGTATTACATATAAAGGAAGCTGTTGCCGCCTATCTTGAAAATGCTAATCAGACAGTAAGGGATCTTGGCTCGGAACCGTATTTTGTTCATCCGACACAAAAGATTAGAAAACTATTCAATGAGATGCAGAGCAGTAAGAATCATCTTGCAATAGTAGTAGATGAATACGGTCAGACGGAAGGTCTTATAGCTTTAGAGGATATTCTTGAGGTGCTTGTGGGTGATATTTGGGATGAGCATGACGAGAAAGAAGTAGATATAATGAAACTTGCTACCGGTGATGGTTATATTGTCAACGGAAGTACTAAGTTAGAGGAGTTAGAAGATCTTTTCGATATAGAATTCCCTGATGAAGACATAGATACAGTTAATGGTTTCATGCTCTACGAGCTTGGAAAACTTCCTGAGAATGGCGAGAAAGTGCAGATTAAATATAATGGTTTTATCTTTATGGCACTCAAGACGGAGTCGCATATGATAACCAAGATAAAAATTAAAAAGATATCATAAAAATTTGATTTAGTCAATATGTATAACAAATGGAAATCTTTTTTGTTTATTTAGTTTCTTGTAACATTATGATGCTTGTGTTACAATTGAGGAAACTAGAAAAATAAAAAAGGTTTCCTTTTGTTTTTCCGTATTTGTACGTTTTTTTTTGATTAATAATTTAATAAAGAGGGGGTGGGCTTTTGGAACTTCAGGAGCAGATTTTAGAAGTGACACTTAAGGTGTTTAATCAAAAAGGTTTGAAGTTTACAATGGATGATATTGCTCATGAGTTGGGTATTAGTAAGAAGACTATTTATACGGTGTTTAAAAATAAAGAAGAACTCTTTTTGACTATGGTTGACTATATTTTTGACGGAATAAAAGAAAGTGAACAGCAGGTGATGGATAATGATGAGTTAAATGTGGTTGAGAAGTTGAGAAAAATATTTATAGTAATGCCTGAGACTTATCGTGAGATTGATTTTCGACAGTTATATCAGTTAAAAGAGAAATATCCCAAGATATACAAGAAAGTGGAAAAACGACTTGAAACCGGATGGGAAAATACCATTTCATTGTTGGAACAGGGAATGGAGCAGGGAGTTATAAAAAGAGTACATATCCCGATAGTTAAGATGATGTTGGAATCGACATTGGAACAGTTTTTCCAAAGGGATGTACTGGTTACAAGCAAAATATCATATCAGGATGCTCTCGATGAGGTAGTTGAAATCCTTATGGGAGGAATCGTTGTTTGCAAATGAATTTAATATCTTAGATATCATAGTATAAAAGGTATTTTAAACGGACAATATCAATTATAAAAGGAGAAAATGTATGGGACAAAGGATTTATCTTAATGACGATTGGAAGTTTACTGAGGAATTTAGTGAAGGTTTATTAGATGCT
Source organism: uncultured Lachnospiraceae bacterium (assembly GCA_902793335.1). Classification (GTDB taxonomy): domain Bacteria; phylum Bacillota; class Clostridia; order Lachnospirales; family Lachnospiraceae; genus CAG-590. The sequence goes on along the minus strand of CADBCZ010000023.1, from coordinate 9,062 downwards.
GATTGTAAGATTAAGGATTTGAAAGACGTAAGACTTCCGCATACCTGCAAGGAGCTGCCGTTTCATTATTTTGATGAGCATGATTATCAGATGGTGAGCGGATATAGAAGAATTATAAAAGCATTAAAGGATTGGGAAGGAAAAGCGGTACTTCTTACAATTGATGGTGCAGCTCATGACTCGGAAGTGTTTTTAAACGGAGTTAAAATTGGAGAACATCACTGTGGGTATACTGCATTTACTATCGATATAAGCTCACATTTAGAATTTGACAAGGATAATATACTCGTTATCAAGGTCGACAGCAATGAAAATCTTAATATTCCGCCGTTTGGATATGTGATTGATTATATGACCTATGGTGGAATCTATCGTGATGTGTATATTGATATCAAGAATCCGACGTATATAGATGATGTATTTGTATCAACTAAGCTTGCAGGACAGGTAGTTGAGTTTGTTGGCAATCCAGGTAAACCTTCATGGTTTTGTGAAAAGTCGGCGACTATATCTGAAGTGACTATACATAATGAAATTAAAGAGGTTAAAAGTGAAAAATTAACTGAAGATAAAAATGAAGAAAACAAGAAACAGGATGCAGATGAAAGCCGATATGCAATAAAACAGTATATCAGAAAAAAGGGAGATAATGATTATATTGAACTTGAGAGCAAAGAAGATTCGACGGTAGCTTTAAGCGATGCGGGTATTAATAAAGATGGATCGTTGAAGATTAATGCTGATAAAAACACTACAAAGATACTCACTTGTCATACAGGTAAGGTTGAATTGTGGGATGTTGAACAACCGACATTGTATGAATTAAAGACTGAGCTTTTAGGTAACGGAGAGGTTATAGATGAAAAGATAGTAACCTTTGGTTACAGAAAAGCTGTTTTTAAGAAAGACGGTTTTTACTTAAATGGTAGAAAGCTTAAGATAAGAGGACTTAACCGTCATCAGAGTTATCCGTATGTTGGATATGCAATGCCGAAGTCTATGCAGGAGAATGATGCAGATATATTAAAAAATGAGCTTGGAGTAAATGCTGTTAGAACATCACATTATCCGCAGTCACATTATTTTATAGACAGATGTGATGAGATTGGTCTTTTGGTATTTACCGAGTTCCCGGGATGGCAGCATATCGGAGATGAGGACTGGAAGAGACAGGCTGTTGAAAATGCGGCTGATATGGTTAAACAGTACAGGAATCACACATCAATAATCCTCTGGGGTGTTCGTATTAATGAGTCCGGGGATGATCATGATTTTTATGAGAGAACCAACGCTATTGCTCATGCCTATGATCATACAAGACCTACAGGTGGTGTGAGATGCTTTAAGAAGGGTGATTTCTTAGAGGATGTATTCACATATAATGATTTCATACATGACGGTGATAAAAAGGGTTGTGAGAGAAAGGCAGATGTAACGCCTGACGTAGAAAGACCGTATCTTATTACCGAGTACGGCGGACATATGTATCCGACAAAGACATTTGATTGGGAGGAACACAGGACAGAGCATGCGATAAGACATGCAAATGTGCTTGATGAGGTTGCAAAGCAGAAAGATATTTCGGGTGCGTTTGGATGGTGTATGTTTGATTACAATACACATAAGGATTTCGGAAGCGGTGACCGTATATGTTATCACGGAGTTATGGACATGTTCAGAAATCCTAAACTTGCTGCAAGTATTTATGCAAGCCAGCAGGAAGAGACGCCTGTGCTCGAAGTATCATCGTCAATGGATATAGGTGAGCATCCGGGTTGTAATCGCGGTATCGTATGGATATTTACCAATGCTGACAGTGTTAAGATGTATAAGAACGGAACATTTATCAAGGAGTATACAGCGAAGGATTCGCCATATAAACATATAAAACATGCACCAATAATGATAGATGACTATATCGGTGACATGCTTGAGAAAAATGAAAATATGAGTCATAGACAGGCTGAGGATGTCAAGGCCTTATTAAATGAAGTAGCTAAGGTCGGCTTATACAAAATGTCAAAGCTTATGTATGCCAAGGCAGGCAAGCTTATGGTTATGCATCATATGAAGATGGAAGATGCTGTGCAGTTATACAATAAGTACATCGGTGACTGGGGCGGAGAATCTAGAGTATATACCTTTGAAGCAATAAAGGACGGAGAGGTTGTAAAGACTCTTACCAAGAAGCCTATGAACAAAATGGTTCTGGAGGCATCGATTAATCGTGAGACGTTAGTTGAGGAAAACAGTTATGATGTTGCCGCAGTACGAATTCAGGTAAAAGATGATAATGGTAATGTACTTCCGATATTTAATGATCCGATAAGCCTTAAGGTTGATGGAGATATTGAACTTATCGGACCTTCAGTTATTGCTCTTAATGGAGGTATGGGAGGAACCTATATTAAGTCTGTTGGAAGAAAAGGAAAAGGAACTCTTACAATATCCTGCCCACAAACTGATGATGTTGTGATATGTGTAACTGTGAATGTCAACTGATTATTGTCATGATTACAAACATATATCTTTTAGGTAATGTGAAATCAAACCGGAAAGCGAGGGGTTACAATGAATTTGACAGGAAAAGAAATCATATCCTATGGCCTTGGTGCTGTTGGAAAAGATATGGTTTATATGTTGTCTGCCAGTTATATCCTGTATTACTTTCAGGATGTTCTTGGAGTAAGTGCCGTTGCGATGGGAATCATATTACTTGCTGCACGTATTTTTGATGCATTTAACGATCCTATAATGGGTGTTGTGGTTGCTAAGACTCACACTAAGTTTGGCAAGTTCCGTCCGTGGCTTATGATAGGAACTATAACTAATGCGGTGATATTGTTTTTGATGTTTGCTGCTCCGCCAACATTGGATAGTAATGGACTTACGGTTTATGTAGCGGTATTCTACATTCTTTGGGGTGTGACTTACACAATGATGGATATACCTTATTGGTCAATGATTCCTGCATTTACCGAGGGAGGTAAGGAACGAGAAGGTCTTACTACACTTGCCCGTTCCTGTGCAAGCGTTGGCTCTGCATTGATTATCATATTTACTATGATATTGGTCAATAAAATTGGTGGGGCTGTTGCCGGAGTCGATGCAACAGCTAAGCAGATTGAGATTGCAGGGTTTAAATGGTTTGCATTTATAGTGGCAGTGTTGTTTGTTGTATTTATAATTATTACCTGTATCAACATCAAGGAGAAATCAACAGTTGATATGGAATCTTTAAGTGTAGGAGAGATGTTTAAAGCGCTTCTTTCTAACGATCAGGCTATGACCATCGTTATAGCAATAGTGCTTATCAATACATCCATTTATATAACATCTAATCTTGTTATATATTTTTTTAAGTATGATTTTGGTGGAACCGGATGGTTTAACAGTTATACGTTGTTCAATACATTTGGTGGCGGAATTCAGATAATATCCATGATGTTGTTCTATCCGCTGCTTAGAAAGAAACTAAGCAATAACAATATATTCTATGTATGTCTTGCAAGTGCGATTATTGGGTACGGTGTTTTACTTGCAATGACATTTACAAGTATGAGCTCAGTATATGTTTTGTTTATTCCGGGATTTTTCATTTTTGCAACAAACGGAGTACTTCAGGTACTTACAACCGTATTTCTTGCTAATACCGTTGATTATGGACAGCTTAAAAACGGCAGACGTGATGAGTCGGTTATCTTCTCAATGCAGACCTTTGTAGTTAAGCTTGCATCGGGTGTGGCAGCATTTATTGCTTCGCTTTGCTTACAGCTTAATAATCTGTCTAATGCAAATACCACAGAGGCAGATAAGACTGTGGATTTTGCAAAAAATGTTGCACATAGTAAGAATCATAATTTAATAGTTGTATGCAAGGATGAAGCTGACCTTAATGTTGTTCGACTTGGATAATTTTCTTTTGTTTCAAATATTATCCCAATTTTGATATAGCATTTGGATTAACGGCATCCTTGTTAGAGGATGCCTTTTTTGTAGTAAAAACTACCGCTCGTTTGTGGAAGAGATATACGCACCTCTTTGTTTTATGAGTGAAAATTGAAAAATGTATCGTTCTGAAGGCTCGACTATACGCGTGATGCCGGATGTTCATCCCGGCAAGGTCGGAACGATAGGACTTATTTATAAGCGCAGTGAGGTTGCAGAGTTTGTTGATGTGAGCGTGATTCCTGAAATTGAACAATATGCTATTCTAAAACAGAGTTTTGTGATATTATTTATAGGAGTGTTTGCAAGCTATAAAAGCAGACAGGAAATGATTAAATTTAGAGGAGAGACAGATGAAAGAATACAAGAATTATATATTTGATCTATATGGAACATTGGTAGATATCTGCACAAATGAATATAAGCCGTCTTTATGGAAATTGATGGCAGAATTATATAATGTATACGGATGCAGATGGAGTGGTAAGACTTTATCCGATGCATTTTGGAAAATGGATGCAGAAGAACGAGAACTTGCTCGAAATAAAATGAAAGTAGAAGGTGCAGAAATTAAACTTGAAAAAGTATTTGCACGATTACTTTTTGAAGTGCCAAAATGTTATGACTGTAGCATGAGAATAGCAGGTGTATCGGTTGATGAGCTACGTAAGAGATATTCTACAGAACGGGAAGAAGTATTAAACCTTGTTACATCAAGTGACTGGTGTGTTACGGTAGCTAATCTTTTCAGAGTTCACTCAAGGAAATTTATACGTCCGTATGCTAACACAATTTCAACTTTGACTAAGCTTAAGGAACAGGGTAAGGGTGTATATCTTTTATCAAATGCCCAGCAAATTTTTACAATGCCTGAAATTGAGATGACAGGTATAAATATACTGTTTGATAAGATGTACATTTCTTCTGATTGTGAAGTTATGAAACCTCAAAAAGAGTTTATGGAAAAACTGCTTACAGAGGAGAAACTTAATATAAGTGAAACGGTAATGGTGGGTAACGAACTGAGAAGTGATACAATGGTTGCTTTTCGTTGTGGTGTTGATAGCATTTATCTTAATACATCTTCTTTTACAAAGAATGAAATCAATAAAGAGTGGAAAACACTTTTGAAAAAAGAAGGTATACCTAATGGTTATGCTCCACATATTGTCATGTCGGGTGATATTGCAGAAATATTAGAATGTTAACATAAATGTATGGTAAAGCTCGGATGGAAATGAAAGTCGGGCTTACGTATGCATGTCTTAATTTAAAGAAACTGTTTTGATGGTTGGTTTTTCAAATTTTAGTATATTTTCCTGCATCGGCGGAATATAGTATGAAAAACGACAATGATATTTGTTGATAAATTGCCGATAACGGTATATAATATATATTATTTGAAAGAATACAAGCAACACAAAATCATCAGGAAATAAGGAGTTGGTGATGATATGATATATATTTCTGTCGCTGAAATGGCAAAAAAATGGGGCGTGTCTGAACGAACTGTAAGAGAATACTGTTCTTCGGGGCGTGTTGCAGGTTCATTTATGACCGGAAAGACATGGAACATTCCTGAGGATGCTCAAAAACCGATGAGAAAAGCAAGGAGTAGAAAAATACCTGTTGAAATTTTACCAAGGTTAAAATTTGAAAAAAATGAACAGGTAAAAGGGGGATTATATCATAAGATTCAGATAGAAATGACATATAATTCTAACCATATTGAAGGAAGCAGACTTTCTCATGAACAGACGCGCTATATATACGAAACGAATACAATAGGTGTTGATGATAAAACAATAAATGTTGATGATGTTGTTGAAACGGTTAACCACTTTAGATGTATTGATCTTATGATTGATATGGCAGATAAAAAATTAACGGAAAAGCTGATAAAGCAGTTTCATATGATCTTGAAGACCGGAACAAGTGACAGTAGAAAAGGATGGTTTGCGGTTGGGGATTATAAGAAGTTGGAGAATGAGGTGGGAAATCTAGAAACAACACATCCTGAAAATGTAAAAGAAGAACTGCAGAAATTATTAAATGATTATAATGCTAAAAAACTAAAGAAACTCGATGATCTGCTGGAATTTCACTATCAATTTGAAAGGATTCATCCGTTTCAAGATGGTAATGGAAGAGTTGGAAGGTTGATTCTTTTTAAAGAATGTCTCTGTAATAATATAGTTCCTTTCATTATTGAAGACAGTATGAAATTATTTTACTATAGGGGTTTGCACAATTGGAAAGATGAACGGGGATATCTTAGAGATACATGCCTGACAGAGCAGGACAAGTTCAAAGAATATCTTGATTATTATGGGATAGAATATGAAAATTGAGATTAAAAGCTTTTATCTTATAAATTGAAATATTAGGGGAATGGGATTATGATAGAGAATAATGAAGGGTTATATGTATTACATACCAAGAACACAACCTACATGTTCAATGTGATGGAGGCAGGACACCTTGAACACCTGTATTATGGCAGAAGAATTAAGGTGGATTTGGATAAGGAGAATGGTGGAGCCTGGCCGTTTATCGAGAAACATGCATTTCCGCCAGGAAACACTAATCAGTATGATAGAGAACATGCTACATTTACTTTGGAAGATATGTGTCTTGAAATGTCTTCTTACGGAAAGGGTGATATAAGAGAACCATTTATTGAGGTTACTCATGAAGACGGAAGCTTCACATCCGATTTCCTGTTTGAAAAAGCAAAAGTTATCAAAGGTAAAAAGGAGTTTGAGACACTTCCGGGTTCTTATGGCAGTGAGGATGAGGTTGAGACTTTAGAGGTAACGCTTGTTGATAAACAATATGGTCTTAATCTTGTTATGTCTTACTATGTGTATGAAGATTGTGATGTTATCACAAGAAGTGCAAAGCTTATCAAGAAGTGCAGGATTTCATAATTGACAAGATGACAGAGGTATTCTCAAGTGGTGATATATCTTATGTTAAATGGGATATGAACAGAACATTTACCGACTACTATTCACAGGGTACTGATTCTTCAAAGCAGGGTGAAGTGGCCCACAGATATATGATAGGCCTGTATCGCTGTATGAAGACACTTACCGAGAAATTCCCGAAGATATTGTTTGAGGGATGTGCAGCGGGAGGTAATCGATTTGACCTTGGTATACTTTCATATTTCCCACAGATATGGGCAAGTGATGATACAGATGCATTGTGCAGAACAGAAATTCAGACCGGATACAGTTACGGATATCCGATGTCGGTTGTAAGTGCTCATGTTTCAGCTTGTCCTAATCACCAGACTTTAAGAACTACACCGCTTGAGACAAGATTTAATGTAGCTGCTTTTGGTGTAATGGGATATGAATGTAATTTCTGCGATATGAAAAAAGAAGATTTAACCGCAATCAAAATTCAGATAGCGCTATATAAGGAGTGGAGAGAGGTTCTGCAAAAGGGCAGCTTCTATCGTGGAAGAACATTTGCGGGAGGACTTGAAACTTCAGGTAGTATTCTTGCCGAGAATGATGGTAATGTAACAGAGTGGACATGTGTATCACAGGATGGTAAGAAGGCTGTAGGATTTGTGATGCAGAAATTAGTGGCACCTAATACTCAATATGAATATTACAAGGCTAAGGGATTACTGCCTGATAACAGGTATCATTTTTTCAATCGATTCCTTAAATATAACGTGAAGAACTTCGGTGATCTGGTTAATACTGTTGCACCGGTACATATCAAACAGGATTCGCTGGCGCATAACCTGGTTGCAAAGTTTGTCAAGATGGATGGAGAGACTGAGGACTGCTATGCATACGGTGATGCTCTGATGTATTCGGGAGTAAAGCTTAAGCAGGCTTTCGGAGGAACCGGATATAACGATGAAGTTAGATTTTATCAGGACTTTGGTTCAAGGTTGTATTTTATGGAAGAGGAATGATATATAGCTGAAGATAAAGAAATGGAAGAGAATGCATGGAAAATATGGTTAATATCAAGGTTGTTATTGATGAAAAATATGTTGACCCTATGGTGGAGATATACACAAAGAGCGAGACCGAACAAGTGGGGAAGATAATATATGCAATAGAGAATGTATCTATGATGAGCTACCCGCCGGTTGCCGCATATGAAAATGGGGCGTTAAAGCTTATATCGCAAAGGGATATTTATTGTATACGTACTGAAGGACGGGATGTTGTTTTGGATACGCGTGACAATTCTTATTTTGTAAAAGGTACTCTAACAAAATTTGAAGAGGAACTTGATAATGAGAGATTCTTTCGAATATCGCAATCTGAAATAATTAATCTGTATAAAGTTGACACTTTTGATTTTAACCTTGCGGGAACTGTCGGGGTTTTATTTGATAACGGAAGAAAAAGTTATGTTGCACGCAGATGTATCAGGGCTCTTCGTGAAAAACTGAAGAGAACTTCCGAAAATAGTAATTGAAGGGAGGCAAAAAGATATGAATTTAAAGCAAAGATTTATATATAAATCAGCTATTGGATTTTCACTTGGAGTCTTCATTACTATAATTATTAACATTATTGTAGGATTCATTTTTCATGGTTCATTAAATGAGAATCCCTATACGGAGATAAGAAACAACATGGATTTTACAAAGATAATGTTAGAATTGTTGACAGGTGGAATTTTGGGATGCGTCGGCAATGGAGGCTCGGTTGTATATGAGATTGAAAGCTGGAGTATTATTAAAGCCACTTTTACACATTTTGTTGTAACAATGGCGGTTTATGTTATTGTCGGACTGTATAACGGATGGTTGTTACCTAGACACAGTATGGTAAATGTCATTCAGATAGTAATGATGGTATTTGCCTATTTTATGATATGGCTTTCACAATATCTGATATATAAGAAGTCGATAAATGATATCAATGAGGATATGAAATACTTTAAGAACGGTGAAAAGATATAGTAACAAAAACTTCAAAAAGATAAATAATGACATTTCAAAAAAGGTCCCTTCATGACGTAAAATGAAGGGATTTTTTTGTATCAGCAAGAAAAATAAACCACCTGCTATGCAGGTGTGTTCCCAAATAGCTTTAGCTTCAAGCAAAAACCTCCTGTGTTATAATTAGTGC
>CADBCZ010000022.1 GCA_902793335.1 uncultured Lachnospiraceae bacterium | reverse complement strand
GTATTCCGATAAATATAAAGCGATGTGAGGCATGGATGCCGAACAAGGCGCGATGCGACAAGGAAGTCGCATGTAGCCGTTCGCGTATTATAGAAAAACATATACGGAATACTTAGAAACTCTTATCTACGGACAATCAAGACATAAAAATATACCATAATATATCAATAAGACGGCGTCCTTAAAACTAAAAATAAAACATCCCTACAAACCCAAATTTAAAAACTCCAAACAAAACACTTGCATTTTTGCCCGAAGTTTTATATAATCAATGAGTTGCAATTATTATTGCATATCGGAATGTGGCTCAGTTTGGTAGAGCGCATCGTTCGGGACGATGAGGCCGCAGGTTCGAATCCTGTCATTCCGATTAACGTAAAAACACCGAAAGTCTTGATATTCGACTTTCGGTGTTTTTTAGTTCTCTCTTATCACAACACAAGGTCCTTACCATTAAGTTTTACAGTAGACCTGATATACTGCCTCTTTCCACTCACATTTACTCCATTAGTTATTGTACCTCTCTCTGTTTCCAAATCAAATATGATATCCACATTGGACAATTCAAGCATCACATCTTTCGAAATACCGCCAACTACATATGCCGAGCTTCCTATACCCAGACATTTGATATTAGATGACTCAATTTTGAATTTGGTACTGCCCTGATAACTTCCCAATGCAGTTATATTATCACCGCGGTAGTTAATGTTAGCTCCCATGGCGTGCATACTTATAACAGCATGCTCTCCTTCCACAGTTCCGACAACAGCCATCTTTCTGGCACCGCCTGTCGCATTTAACAGGGTTCTCCAAATTTCAACATCTACATCTCCGCTATAATTTCCAATCAGTACACCCTGCGACACCATACCTTCAATTGTCATGTCGCAATCATGTATTACTATCTTGTCACTGCCTTTCATTGAGCCAAGTGCAACCGCTTCATCAGCATTAACAGATATTACAAACTTTCCTTTATTAATCTTGATCAGACCGCCAAGTCCGGATCCTATGCCAATACCCGTCTTACCATTAACTCTTATATTGATTTCTCCATCCTGATAGAAGTCTAAAGCTCCATGTCTGCTGCTTAAATCATTACCAATTCCATAATTCTCTGAACCTGCCACATTGACAGACAAATTACCATCACCCTCAATGACAAGTTTCGAGCTCTCAGGAATCTTGATTCCTCCGCCATCAAGCATGTTATCTCCAATCAAATTGAGAACCAGGCTGGTATCATTTGCCATTCTTATGCATGGTCTTCCCTTCTTGTTAGACAGTGAAACATTTTCAAAAGTTACACTTCCATCATAACCCTCATAAATCTCAATGTGAATGTCCGATTTAATTCCGGGCGTTCCTACTATTGTTATATCTCTGTAAGGTACGTTCTTTTCACCTATCGTTATAACATTCTTGCCAGCCTTCATGAGATTACCTAAGGTTATTCTGCTTGATTTTCCAGCAACAAATATCTGGTCATTGTTGCCATCAATCTTCTCACGATGATATCTGGATATCTCCATTTTTACATTGGAGTCTACGTTGTCTACAATCTCGGCATTCGGCCTTGCTATATAAAATCCCTGTATCAGGTCAACTCCCAATTTAATAACCGTTGCCAGCTCTCCGGCAGTCTCAACACCTTCCGCAAGTGCCATAATTCCGTTATCATGACAAAATTCTACGGCCTCTCTCACAAAATGCTGCTTTTGATTATTACCGTCAATGCCCATGATAAGCGATCTGTCAATCTTGACGTAGTCAGGCATATATCTCAAAAGATTGGTAACATTAGAATATCCTGTGCCATAGTCATCAACTGCAAGCTGCAATTCCAATCTTTCAAATTCTTTTTTTAGAAATACCAGTTCCTCATCTTCAAGCTCAGATTGTTCTGTTAGTTCAACTACAATCTTGTCATTTAATGAATTGACCATGTTCTCTATTTGGGAATAATCATCGTCTTCTAAATTGATACCCGGTATGCTGTTAAGAAATACCTTGCGTTCATCAAATGCTTCTTTGTTGTTCTTAACGATATCCAAAACATTGATAAATGTCGCCTTTTCTACGTCATCTAACCTGTCAAGCCTCTCAGCATATTTAAGAATCGCAAGTGGCGGAATCTTCTTGTCCGTACCCGAACGCATAAGCGCTTCATACGAATATATCTCTCCGTTAATGGCATTGACAATAGGCTGAAAATGATAAACAAACTGATTATTATCAAGGATTTTTTCAACTTCCTTAAGTTCAGCAAGTTCCTCTTTAAATAAAGCTGCTGTTTTGTCATGGCTGTGGGGTTTTTCGTACATCTGAGAAAACTTTGCCGCTTCAAGCCTTAATCTGGTATCCTCCATGGATTTCAAAATAAAGCTTCTGCGCATACACTCCAGACCCATTCTGACAGAATTAATCCACACTCTGTAAGTCTCATCATATGAGCAAGGCTTATCTCCGTAACTTAATATCGCATATCCGAACGAATTGTTCTCATAATAAAGCGGTGTGAAGAAATAACCTGTCGGCTTATCTGACCCCTCAATGCCCGATATCAGTTTCTTCCTTTCAAAAATATCCTCAGTGCTTATCTTCCCGCCACGACTGCTGTCACTGTAAAATGTCAGCGCATTTAACATCTTTTCAGAATAGCTGTTATTCGAATATTCCTTATCATAAATCACACCATGCCCCGCCCATTCTTCATTAAGGCAAAGTCTAAAAGAATCAATACCCTTGAGGTGATGCATATTGTCGTAGATAACCTCTAAGAAATCTTCAAGTTTGTCACAACCCAACATGTCCTCAAACATATAATTATGGATGGAATACAAACCGTCATCGGAGATATCGGTAGTCCATACACTCCTTTTTGCTTTGGGGAGCTCATATTCCGTACCACCGCAGCCACAGGTCTCACCAATATAAAGCTCTACATCATTTTTCGGAGTCTGAATCTCTTCACCCTTTAATAATCTCATTACACTGTCTACAGCATATCCACCATAATACTCAGCAGGAATATAGGTTGAGGTCAGTGACTTCGGACAGGTCTGTCCCTCCTCAGTAGAACCATAACCAACCACTGCAATATCCTCCGGAATACGAATTCCATTCTTAATCATTTCATCAGCAAAACCTATCGCCATACAATCATTTGCACAAGCCATAGCTTCAGGCAGATTATGCTTGTCACGAAGCAGCGACTTAGCGCAACCCGCCCCGCTTGTATACCAGAAATCACCATAGAATATCATGTCATCTTTGACATTTATTCCATGATCCTTCATAGCATCTCTATATGCTTCTAATCTTCGCTGGGAATGGACATGATTCTTTCTGCCTGTCAGATAGGCAATGTCCTTATATCCATGTTCTTCTATCAAATGTGAAATAAGCTTGTAAACAGAATAATATCCGTCTGTCCAGAAGCTGTTATAGTATTCACTGGTTGTATCCACACAGATAACCGGTCCTTTGAAAACCTTGTGAATCTTCTCCTCGATTTCCTTCTCAACACCCGGAGTCTGAATAACGTCAGACATGATAATAACCGCATCAAAAAGGTCATAGTTAATCAGGTTGTAGATATTAGAATCACCAACCTCACGTTCTTTCGTATTCTGATACTTGATGTACATCGAAAAAGCATACACATCAAAGTCATTTTCAAAGGCGCGCTCCATAAGTCCTTTCATGAAGCCACTCTGATATGCTTCTTCCGCCTGACCCAATAAAACGGCTATCTTCTTCCCCATATACTTATCCCCGTTCTTCTATCTTAGCAAACATCTTTCTTAATCTGTATGAGCAGGTATAAGCTACAAATGCTGCCAAAAACATTAGCCACAAATACCAGGTGTACGCAAACAACATCGGCTTTAAATAATAAACGATTACCGGTATCATCCAAAGGAAGTACACTGTTGCCCAGGTTCCAATATTTAAAAAGGATGCTATCAATGAGTTCTTAATCATATTGAGATTGCCATTCTCATATCTTGCCACCATCGGAAACAATAATGGAAGAATAAATGATACCACAAGCATCTCAAGTCCCAACAACAAAACCATAAAATCACTGGCGCCAGAAGTGCTACCAAGCACCATCTGAAACTGCTTGTACATAAGTGCTAAAACTATCAAAACCATCACCCACAACTGGGTTGCCTGCCTAAAATTCTTCTTAAATGCTTCAAAATAACTTTTCCTGACAGGTGCGTCCTCATTATTGACCATCTTCAATGTTATCGTATACATCGCCGTAAATGATGCACCTATAGTTACTATCGGCAATGATGTCAAGGCAAAGAGCACGTTTAATAAAAACAGATCACCGAACTTCTCGCATACTCTGAAAAATCTCTCCTTCGGTGTGAGCTTTTTTCTTAGTTCTCCCTCGTGCTCCTCATCTATTCTGGAAAAATCCATAAATTTGTCATTCGTTTCTTTGTTGGTGTCATTATTATCTTCATTATTGACACTCTCGTTGTTTCTAATTATATCTTCAGACATTTGCCATTAATTCCCTTATAAATCGACATTTTCACAATTTAATTTAAACATAAAACGGTGAAGAAATCAAGTGGAGATGATATTCACTTTATCAAGTGCGGCCGCGATAACTGCATCCATATCATAATATTTATATTCGCCAAGTCGTCCACCGAAAATCACCTTTTTCTCAGTTTCTGCTAAGTCATGATATTTTTCGTACAAATTATTATTCTTCTCATCATTCACCGGATAATACGGCTCATCTCCCGGTTTCCATTCAGAGCTGTATTCCCTGCTTATCACAGTCTTTGGAATATCATTACCCTCTATATCCTTTCCAAACTCAAACCATTTGTGTTCAATGATACGTGTCCATGGAGTTTCTCTATCTGTATAGTTCACTGCAGCATTCCCCTGATAGTTAGGCATATCAAGCACTTCTGTCTCAAAGCGAACTGAACGATACTGAAGAGTACCCAACTTATAATCAAAATAAGCATCAATAGGTCCGGTGTATATCACCTTATCAGCAAGCTCACCAAGCTTTTGCTTATTTTTAAGATAATCAGTTTTAACTCTGACTTCTATTCCATCCAACATTTTCTCTACCATTTTAGTATATCCGCCTATTGGTATGCCCTGATAAAGTGCATTGAAATAGTTATTATCAAATGTCAACCTGACCGGAAGCCTTTTAATAATAAATGCAGGAAGTTCAGTGCAAGGTCTGCCCCACTGTTTCTCAGTGTATCCCTTAATAAGCTTTTCATAAATATCTTTGCCCACCAGACTTATAGCCTGTTCTTCAAGGTTATGTGGTTCCTTAATATCTGCTTCTTTTTTCTGCTCTTCAATTTTTTCCATTGCCTCTTTTGGCGTAACCACTCCCCACATTTTGTTAAATGTGTACATATTAAACGGCAATGAATAAAGTTCACCCTTATAATTTGCCACCGGTGAATTAGTGAATCTGTTAAATTCTGCAAATTTATTAACATAGTCCCACACTTGCTTATTATTCGTATGGAAGATGTGTGCACCATATTTGTGTACCTGTATCTTTTCAATTTCTTCTGTATAAACATTTCCTGCTATATGAGGACGTTTATCTATTACCAGGACTTTCTTTCCTACATCCGTAAGTTCCCTGGCCATTACTGAGCCGTATAACCCTGCGCCTACTATAAGATAATCGTATTGTGCCATAATTACATCTCCCCTTTTTCCTGTCATTTATTATAAATATGATACAAAGATTATTTCACTAACATTGTATAGATATAACAAGCAGGCTGCTCCACTAAACAAGCAACCTGCACCCCGCATGTACTATATTAAGTTTTTCTGCATTGTACATAAAATACAATGTTTCCAAATTCTCACCCATATATCCGATATATCTGTCTGATCGCTCACTTCCTTTAGGCACTGACAATTCCTCTACTCTTGCAAGTATAGGAAACAGCCAGCTACAGTAATCCATCATAACTTCTTTCTTTGCAATAATAACATTATAATTATAAAGAAATGGTTGCTCCAATATATCCTTGTATGCTTTAGCATATTCCGGCTGTAATTCTTCAAGTACTCTTATAAGCACATTCCAATCCTCGTCCTTTATATATCTCTTATGATGCTCCTGTATATCCGGTGCATAAGGTAATGGATAAGGAAGCAGAACATCCACATCATTACTACAAAGTCTCAGCAAATCATCCTGCGACAACTCAAATCTTCTCCTGTATTGAGCCAGTCCATAATACTGTTCTTTTCCTACCGGGAAACAATTCTTCCACATCCAGTAAAGCGCTGTCAACTCACAATAATTACCGTTTTTCAAAGAAATGTTATCACCGATATCATCCGTCACTTCAGTCACCTTCTGATCCACCAACGCCTTTCCTACCTGTATAGGTACCATATAATTCGGTATTTCATATTCCCTCTTTAACGCTTTATCGGCATGTGACTTAACCGAATATATTCTTAATGACGGTTCAACACTACCTACCGGCAAGCATTTAAGTGGAGTAAATGAATCTAATTTTGCATGATACTGATCCATGAGTTCAGCCCATCTTGATGATGTCAGACGAACAATATTATGAAAACCATAACTTAACAACAACTCTTCAATCTCATCATGAACCATCTCCGGTGTGCCAATAATTATTTCCACGTCAGACTTATCTTCGTCACTCATATTCAAAGAAAAATCCTTAATTTCACGAACTGGAATACCTGCTAGCGTCTTCGCATTCATCCCCATCTCAGACACAAGAAAGCAATCTATCTTCCTTGCAGGAACCATCTCTTTAATTGCCATATACGTGCCAAGGGCATAGCCCTGAGCACCAAAAATAGATATTATCATAGTGCCTCTCCTCTTTAAGTATTAATCCCATGTTTATCCATTCTGTTTTAATATATAAAAATATTAATCTGTTTTTTCATAAAACGTAGCTGTCTTTCTATATCGCCAGAATATTTTTCATTTGCAATAATATAACCAACGTCATCAGGTAATTTGCAAACCTCTTGAGGATTAATAACGTTGATACCTTGAATTCTTTTTCCCCACAAAGCATTATTATTATCCATAAATGCTTTAATCTTAAATCCTCTTTTTATAATATTATTATATGCTTCCATCCCATACGCGCCGCATCCAAAAATAATAATATCGGCACTATTATTCAGAAATAATTTTAGTTCATCCAATCTATTATTTCTATAGTCAATGTATTCAACAACTGATTCTAATAACTTTGTGTATATTCTGCGCATACTAAACGGTATATCTTCTATTTTTACAATATTATTATCTTGTGCATATATTAATTTCTCATTAAACCACTCACATATATCACGTCCATCCTGACTGTTCAAAACATTATCACTACTATCCATACAAGCCCTAACATATGATTTAGCCATTCTCTTATAAAGCAGTTTACTATTATTTTTTTCATTTTTTTGTTTGTCAAACAAACATCCATATTCCTGCCTAATATAAAATAACGTCTTGTTTGAATTTGAAGATGCCTCATCTCTATCTAATCGATACCTGTGTAAATCATCTTTAATGTATATAGCTTTTTCAGCAAATGACAAAACCTGATGTAAGAATCCTATATCTTGAAATGCCGCTCCAGGTGTTTCAGAAAGAGTTATCCCTTTATTTATAATAAAGCTACGTTTATATATACCATTCCATAAATACCAATCATCTATCGCCGCACAAGATTCATTACCAGGGCAAAATGGGGTTTCATAATACTTGTCATTTGTTGTTATTACTCTGCTAATAAGCCTCCTATTATTTTCTTTATCCATATAAAAAGCACTGTAATCACATTTAACATAATCAACATTCCACTTTATTGCATTTTTATAAAGTGTTTCATACATTCCACTTGTAACATAATCATCGGTTTCAAGAATTGCTACATAATCTCCCTGTGCAATTTCCAATCCCATATTAACCTGATGCCCATAACTTTTTATAGGGCTATGTAATAGCCTAAATCGTTTATCACCATAGGAACACTTCTTAATAATTTCCCATGTTCCATCTACAGATCCTGCATCTATACATATTATTTCTATATCATAAAGCGATTGTCTCTTTACACTTTCAAGTGTTTCTTCAATATAATCAGCTACATTTAACGATGGTAAAATAATTGATACACGAACAGACATATATCCGCCCTCCCTACATTTCATCAGCACTACATATTACTTTATCAATACGATAATCTAATCCATTCATCGAAAATACATTTTCATAAACCCGCCTTGCGTTTTCTTTCATATACTCAAGATTATGGAAATTATTTATTATATATTCTATTATAGTTGCCAACTCATCACTGTCTTCAGATTTAAATATAAATGCATCACGTAAATTCTCAATATAGCTAGCTGTGCCTATAACATCCGCCATAACAGCTATCTTTCTATTCATAAATGCCTCAGAAATGACTATCGGAAGTGAATCCATTCTAGACGCATTCACTACAACATCTATTTGGGGATATAACTGTTTTATTTTATCATGCGGCAACTCTCCCATAAACTTTATTGGCAACCCACAGGTTTCCTCCAAAAGCCCCTTACAGAAATTATCATCGTATAATTTTCCAATAATCCAAAACTGACATTTCGAAATTAAATTATCTTTTATTTTTTTTATCGATTCTACAAATATATCTATTCCTTTTTCGTATGAAACCCTTCCTATAATTGCAAATACTACTGTTTTAATCTCTGCATTATTATTATCCTTTTCTACATAAAAATCTGGCAATCCATACTCAAATTTCACAATGTCTGTATTGGGGAAGTATTTGTGAAAAACATCTATAGCCATATCACTCACGCCAAGAACCTTGTTCACATTATAATTATCTTCATTAAACTCTCCCCATAACCTTGTTTCGTATTCATAGGAACTCTCCGATTCATGAATCCACCAATACACTCTAGCATAATGTAAATTGCAAATTGCTTTATGTGCCGTCAATGTGTTAACAATAATTATGTCGAATTGTTTAATCCAGTCAAACTCATTATATGAGACAAACTCTATATTGCGATACACACAAATCTCCACATCATTTTTTATAACATAACTAATAAACTCATCATCAGCATATGTGGCAGCAATCCCTACTTTATAACCATATTTTTTTAACTCCTCAAGCAAATATAAAACTGCCAGACAAGCTCCATTAAACTCTCCAACCGGAACAATAGCAGCAATGCTTTTTTGAGTACTACTCGTAGTGTCAACAACTTCGTTATTTTTTTTATAGATTCTGCAGTTTTTACTATTTTTAAAACCCAAATACTCCTTTAACCGGATTATTTTTTCTTCTTTTATGCCTAATTCTATTAATCTATTGCTTATTTCAAATGCATATGAACAAGCTATTACAATATAATCATAATATTCATCAATATCTGAAATAGAGCAAATCCTATTACCCTCAAAAACCTCTCCCCATTTATCACTATTACTATCCACAATACAAATAATAACAACATCAGGCAAGTTCACTAGTTCACTATAATTTTCGCTTAATTCTTTTCCTGCCCCATATAAAACAATTCTATCCATAAACTACACCTATCAATAACGCCCTCTATCTGTCATCCAAATGCTACGAAATCCTTTTCTTACATCTTTCCCTTCCCAATTTGAAATTCCAAATCTTGGTATTTCATATTCTTTATTTTCATCATTCACGCACGCATGAATACATGTAAATGCGCGTTTAAATCCAATCTGTCTTAGAGCTTCTATTGACTTATTATCAAAATCACCGTTGGGGTACGCGAATAAGTCAACCTCTTTCTTAATTATATCCTCCAAATGGTTCTTCGATTCTTGTATTTGATGCACTAATTCATCATTACTCTCTTTACAACAAATGACATGAGAAACAGTATGCGCACCTATCGTAATCAACGAATTTTTAGCAATTTCTGCTATTTCTTTTTCATTCATAGTTCGATTATTAGCTATAAAAAAACGACTTTGTCCTATCTGCTTCCATAAGTCGTCTATACTTTCATCTCTGTCGATATAATTGTTGTTAAGAATTATTCCTCTTACCGCCAAAAGCAATTCCTTACGGGTATAATATTCTTTTGTATCAACTTTTATCCCACAAACCTCAATGCATTCCGGTAATTTCTTATCAAAAATAATATACTCTAATTCATCCCACCAAAATCCTCTGTCATTTCCAATATTCCCAGTTGAAATAAAAACCGTAGCTGGAATTTGATACTTTAATAGCAGAGGAAATGCGTTTTGATAAAAATCAACATAACCATCATCAAATGTTAATGCTACAGTTTTTTTCTTTTTAGCCTTTAATGAATCACCGCACCCAATAATATCATAGTTATCCTTAATATACATTAAGTGAGATTCAAAGTTCTCTTTTGATACAACTATATTATAAGGATCATTCTGTTCCCCTATACGATGATATAATAATACTGCAAGTTTTTTTTCCTGTTCTACATCTGAATAATCGTATTCAAAACTAACAGATTCATATAAATCATGTTTCACTAAATTATCAACAACAAAAGTTTGATTGAATCCTTTTCTTAACAACTTATCCCTTATTATATCTACAGCATTTTCATTTACACTTATAATAAAACACTTTGAGTCATCATTTTCATAACACAATTGATTCAACGGATATACCGGCAAATCTAAAATCATAGACTGTTTGGGAGTATTAGTTGTAACAAAAGCTTCAACCTTCATTCCTTTCTCATGCAGATAAATTCTAACAAGCCTCCCTATTTCTCCATCGCCAAAGATGTACACCTTTTTATAGTTTCTACAATAATCTAATAATTCCATAATATCTTCAATCCCAACCTGTTAGTTTTTCCGCACTACAGCGGATATGCATATAGAAAAATCATTATCATTTATATCCAATAATGTATTATCTATTTCTTCTAGAGCCATCCCTTGAATAAAAGCAGTTGCAACCATTGAATTTCCATATCCCAACACCACAACATCCTCTCCAAATTGCTCTTTTAGCAACTTTCTAAACGAAGCAACTGTAAACCCCCAATAGTGATCCCAATCTTCAGTTCTTGCCAGTTGCGTTACACACCCACAGACTGTTGCCAGCATAGTACCGCCATATTTCAACAGTTTCCAGGCACCATGTATAGCCTTCTTCAAATCATATATTTGATGAAACGTTTGAGTACATATAAAAACATCATACATTTCTAATGGTAAAGATTCTGGTTTTGTTAAATCCATCCCCCGAGAAAAGTCCAATATGTCATGTCTTGCCCCGGGAAAATATCGTTTGCTATATGTATCTTCTCCTACTTCAAGTGTTATACATGGTTCTTTGATATGTCTACTTTCTTCGCGCAAGAATTTTTCAATATAATACCTATCTATAGCTGTCCCTCTGTCTAAACCAAAGTCCCTACTCACTGGTTCTGTCGCATGTAAAATCCTATCCATTTCAAAAGGAAATGTCTCTCTCATCATTTTTTGAATATCATTATGTGTCAAAAAAACAACCATATCTTTACAATAACTCGGCAAACTCTCCAATAATCTTTTTTTTACACTCACCCAATTTCTTTCGTCCATAGCGACTATTATTTTAGACACACACAACTCCGCCTCATCAATATCAGCTATACCTATTATTTCTACTCCATCTATGAACTTATCCCCACCTCGATAGCATGAAACTATAAAACATGCTATTTTACATCCTTTTTTCTCATAAATAGTCTTTACAAGCTTACCGTATTTACCTGCTCCATATATCGCTATTCTCTCCATAAATATACTTACCTTTTTATTAATTTTTCTTCGGCCAATATTATTAATTCATATATTGAAATTATTTTAATATCCTTATCATATTTCCTTATTTCTTCACATATACTATCAGTATAATATGGTGCCGTAATAATAATAGCATCTGCTTCTGGAAGTTTATCCGTCATTTGGTATAAAGTAATGTTTTCTAACACAAAATGTATAGATTTATCTACTGCTCCAACCACATCTATGTTATTCCTTATGCATTCCCATAAGAAATGATTTGAAAAAATACCTAATCCATATAACACCACTCTTTCAATACCAGCTGTAAATAAATAATCTGTTACATTCACGTTATTCTCTCGTAAAGTCATCCATCTGCTCAATATCGTTCCATACAACTCACCCTTCTTCACATTGCAAAGAACTTTTTTTTCATATTCGGTGACATATTGAATATCCCTATAATCCGCCTCATAATTTTTATAATCATTTTTTGCCTGCTTGACTGCTTCAAGCCAGCGAAAACCATATTTCTCGTCTGGTTCAAGATGCATACCCTCTCCCCATTCATTCCATGCATCAATAAAAACCATATCTACTCCAGCCATATGATTTTTAGCCATCAACCTTGACAGATGCTCACAAAAAAATTCTGGTGTCACATATTCATATACATCTCCATCTTTTCCATAACGCGGTGTTGTATCATAACTACAAAACGTGGAGTACATCATCGTAGTTCCTTTATAATATTTCTGCTCAAGAATTGTTTCAGAAGCCTCCTTGTATGAATAGCGCGAAGGCATACTAGCATATGTATTAATATATTTTTTTACATTTCCTGGTTCGTGTGTCATATATGCATCTACACAACTATAAATATCAGGTATACCCCCTCCAATTACATAAATACCTTTGAATCCGTTATAGATCGCCATATCATTCCATAATCTCAGCATTTCATGTAGACAAGGAATCGTGTAAACATCGTGAATGACGAACAATGGTTTATCATTATATTTAATATATCTTTCATCCTTAAAAAACGGCAATAAATACTCAAAGTGTTCTCTCCATTCGTTCTCTCTACCATAGGTTTGAAGAAAAATATATTTAAGTTCACTCTTTTTCTCTTTTTCATTATCAGTCCAGGCAAATCCTTCTCTCGAACTCCACTTGTTAAGCCATGACTCATTTGCCCACGAAAAACAAAATGGCATATCAATATTCTTCCACACTAAAAGATTTTCTGCTGGTTTTTCTAGTACTTGCTCTTCAGAAGAAAACCAATAATGATAGAAGCACATTCCATCAATTCCATACTCGTGCATTAAATCAGCCTGCCACTCCATTGTTTCCTTATCTAAAAGACTATAATAATTATCATTCATGGGTTCACGAGGTTGATAATGTCCTTCGTATAACGGTTTCGCATTCCTTACTGAAATCCATTCAGTAAACCCTTCCCCCCACCATTTATCGTTTATTGGTACTCTGTGATACTGTGGTAAATAATATGCGAATACTTTCATATCTAGTCTCCTTCATTCCCCTTACTCATTTGTACACCTGGTACTACAATATTGTTTTCTCCAAACAAACCTCTACAATGTCGACACAATTTCAAGTATCCTTTATCACAATACCCATGTATGAATTCAAAAACTATTTTTCTTGTATCATCATCAGAATTTGCTATATCAACATAATACTCTTCGCCCTCATCACTATATATATTTTCTGCTGCACATCGTGCCAAAATACAAGAATAATATCTTGTTTTTCGAACCTCATGACATGGTGCACCACATAAATCAAAAATTCGCTTAGCATCATTTTCCGAATTATTAATATATGGAAAACCTAGATCTATCCACCTGTCATTTAAAATACGATATTTAACATTACTTTCTTTCAATATATTAATAAATTGTTTAACCTTATCACTTATCACCGGAACTGCTTGTCTATAATCGGATATCTCAAAGCCAACTTCATACTTTTTACAAACATTTATCAAATCTTCCTTCGGCAAAACAGTCGCATTGGTTGTAATAAAGAAATCTCTAATCCTATTTCTATAACGCTCACCGATATAAATTAATGCATCTGTCAATTCCTTATATAATAGAGGCTCTCCTCCTAGAAGGGTAAACCTATTTACATAATCAAAAGTACTAAAGTATGCATCAGCACTTTCTTTCACCTCGTTTAATAATAAATCTGTTTTGTTATTATAATCTACGTATGGACACGTGTGAGCACAGTGCTTACATTTTAACGTACATCTTTCGGTAACCGATATTTGTACCATATCATCATATAGAATATTATAATAATACAAAAGAATTATTGGAAAATACAAATCTCTAAATTCAGATCCCGCATAATAGTCAAGATTTCTTTTTAATCCAATTTGTTCAAGTTGAGTACATATACTTTTTTCATATTTTTCACCCACAGAGACTATTATAATGTTGTTTTTTTTATGTTGATATTTTGTAATATCCAATATTTTACAACCGTTTTTTTTATTCCCTATAATACTTTTACTATTGTCGAAATAACCTGCAACACCTCCATCATCAAACAGATTAATCAATGACCACCACTCATCACCGCTTTTTCCTGCTCCAAACAAATAATACTTAATTTTTTGGGAGCAATTAATTTTCATATCAAGCCATATTCTATCAAATTCATGAGTTTTCTTTGTCCACTTCAATGTAATCCTCCGTTAATAGATCTGCAAACACTTCATCTATTCCTATTATCTTATTACAATCCGGAACATACTTTGACAAATAATCAAATATTTCGGAAAAAGCAGATACAGGCGTTACAATTATTGCATCCACATCATCTTCAACTTCTTCCGGTCTTTTAATCGGAAGATTATAAGAACAATAATCACGATTTATATCTATACCATATCTAACCATAATATCTGTATTAATTAATTCCCCGTATAAGAAATCCCCAACATCAGACATTCCATATATTGCAATAGTTTTTATATTATACTTATGAAAATAATTTTCAATCCGTTTTCCACTATGATATACTTGTACCCAGCGTTTCCAAACATTGCATTTATCATAAATTCCCAACATTTATTCCGCCTCCAATAAATAATCTAAAGTATAGCAACTACTTTTTTTTATCTTGCCTTGATGAATGAGACCAATATACCCTTTAATAAATTCATAATCATACAAATCATAATCTCTATACTCTAATCTAATCCCCTGAATTTCTCTATTTCTAACTCTTTGAAATAATCTCATCAATGAATCTTCTGTAGTCATACTATTTCTGTATTTTGAAATTATTTTCCTTGCAGTATTTATAGATTCTTCTGTTGGAGTATCTAAGGAATCAAGACTATGTAATGTTTTTATATATTCATTTTTATCATGCATTAAATATGAAATACCATAATCATTATAAAATGATTCAGCAAGCATTATCGTCGGAATCCCATATGCCCAATATTCTAAGCCCACATCCCCTGCACATGTCACAATAGCATCGGCTTTCGATATAATATAATCTCTTGACATTCCATCCTCTGCATAAAAAATATTATCTTTCGACAAACTAGCGCAGTGATTCTTAATATAAATCGGTTGATTAGTCCCTTTCGCTGCTGGATGATCTCTAATAATCCAATTCACATTTGAAACATCACTTATGATTTTCAAAGTATCCAAAAACCATTCAACATAATCTGTATATATTATATTATCGTATGACATTCTCGGTGCATCCGAAAACACATGAAGAAATATAAAAACGTTTTTGTTTCCATTATCTAGTCTTTTATCTATTATATTCTTTTCTGGTGTGTCATACATAAAATAATTATTGCAAATAATATCATCATTATTTGCAGCATTTAAAAATGCTTTTCCTCTTTTTTTTGCTATTGCATCAATTTTACCATCAATTGGACTGATAATGAACTGATACTTAAATTCCAAATTAGGGACAACTACTTTTGCTCCTAGATAGGCCGCAACACAAGCATATAACCCTTCCATTTTAATAGCTTCATCCACAACAACATAAGAGGGTTTTTTTTCATAAAATAGTAAAAAAGCCGTTTCAATAATACTTAATGTTTTAGAAATTATATTTTTAAAATTTTCTTTTGATATATTTTTTAAATCGAAAGATATACCCATCATATAATCCCAAATGTAATCTCCACACTTTATATTTTTATATTGAAATTTTAATATTTTTTCCTTGTTCCCAAAAAGTTCTTCCACAATCCGTTCGATCTCTGTTCCATTTTCGCTATCAAAATCCATCAATCTTTTATACTCATCAATATAGATACCTTCAATCCCAAAAGAAGCATCTCCTTCTACAAAAGAGTATGCATCATCCCCCACAGAAAAGGCATATATTGGCAATTTATATCGTTGTTGTAATCCTTTTGCAACTATGTCTAACAATACATTATATTCAAAATGGAAAGATAATGCATGTATAACGTAAATACATTCATCATTCATATATTTTGCATTTTCATTGTGCCATATTTCTTTATTTGCCAAATAAAATTTCTTTTTTGTAGTAATATTTTGAATCAATATTTTTCACCTTCTTTATGAATAATATAATTTATATAATCTATTATATTGAGATAATCCTTTTTTTCATTAACAACTCCATACTTATTTTCCTCTGATTTAAAAACCTTATTTAAAAAGTCATTATTTACCGATATTTGCATTGAATATCTTCCAATTAAAGATAAATTTCTATCGCACTTTAATATTTCCCTTGCTCTCTGTGGAATAAAATATATATAATCATTATATTGCAATACTCTATAATAGCAGGCACCATAATCCAGACAGTCTGTAATCTCATTATTTTGCTTATCAGGAAAAACACATTCTACTTTTTTTATATCCTCATTAATGACCATAATGTACCTACCATAGTAATTAGACAGTATTAATTTATTATTCAAATTATATAGCATCCCAAATGGAATATTAAATTTGTTATCTATGTAATCATTATTATCAGAGTAATATTTTATATAATTATCATCACTTAATTCTCTGGAATATATATGATGTGAGTTTTCTAATATAATCCAATATTTTGACTTCATCCGATAAATATCCATAATTTTTTCATCTATATTATTTATAATTATTGTCTCATATTTTTTTTGTATATAATCATAAACATATAGTTCTTTATCATCACTATCCCATATAGTAATCACGTTATCACTTGCCTTAAAACGAATATTCTTCTGATTTACGTTATTAATTCCAGAATACAAATCCGTTAACATTTGATCAACTTTGAATGTTTTAATTTCAAAATCAAAATAATAACATTTATTATTTATTAGCCAAACATTATCATTGTCGTTTACAATTATATTGTCATTGACATTCTCTTCCGGCAACTGTATTTTTGTTTCACTTTTAGATTTGATATTATATATCCTTACATACTTGTCACTCATCGGAAACAAAAAAATATCAAGTCCTTTAATAATCATTAAGCCGTGCATTCGTTCCTGTCCAAATTCTATATCATTAAACATATACTCAAATTCTAGCTTTTTTTCTTCTAAATTGTACTTATACAATCCACCTAAATTAAAATCTGACAACCATAACAACCCGTTAGAATCAAATTGAGCAGCCCATGCACCTATACAATTTTTTTTCAAATAATTACCCATTATATTATCTCACCTTCATCGAATATTATTCTTAGTCTAGAATCAAAATGCAAACATTTTCTATAGAGTTTCAATACCCCTTCCTATAATTTTTATTTTCCCATTCTTCCCTCAATAAATCGTATTCATAGATATCATGGTAAGAACCATTTTTGTACATTGCCTGCCTCCTGCAACCGACTTTTTTGAACGCACATTTTTCTCCCACTCTTTGCATTTTTATATTATTATCCATTGTTCCAAAGTATAATCTATTTAATCCCAGGGATCTAAAAGCATGTTTTATGAGTAATTTTGCTGCCATCGTAGCATATCCCTTATTTGAAAGCTCCTTATCTCCAAACAAGAATGCAATTTCAGCTTGCCGATTAAAAATATCAATTTTTTGTAACGAAATATTACCAATGTGCTTCTTATGTTTTTTTACAATAACAGCAAAAACCAATTCTGAATTCGATATATTTACTGTTTTTATATAGTTTTCAGCTTTCTCTTTCGTCATAGGGAACACATGATGCGAATTATATTGACATATTTCTTCATCATTTAACCATTCAAAATACCCATTCTCAATATCTCTTAGATTTAAAGAGCGCAATCCAATTTCTTCATTTTCCAGAAAAAACATAGTTATTAATTCACCTTCTTTTACATAAATCCGATAGTATACTTTTTCACCTCTTATTTAATTGTTCAAAGAAACTTCCAGTTAATTATATTTTTCTCTTTTTCATACTGATAAACAAAACATATAATCTTTTCATTTAAAACCATTCCTTGTATAAGTCTATAGACATTTCGTGTATTATCTCAAATCTAAAATTCTTCTTAATTAAACATTTTATAAAAATCTTCTATTTTTATTTCGTAATCCACTAATTTATCCTTTACTTTTGACATTTCATATGATCTGTGAAAAGTTCCTGATGAAACTGTTTTCTTCCTCATTTTGTTCCAAAAATCATAATATGCAAAAGCATTCTTGAATAATTGCTTTGCAGCATAATCTAGAGTATCATATGTTGTTTTCAATGTATCTTCACTAGTATATTTCTCAACTAATTGCTGTGTAATAATATCCCCGTGGTCTAGTTTCTCATCCACATAATGAAGTGTAACACCTCTTGGTGTATTTTCCAAAACACTCCAAATATTAGGATCTGCACCTTTATTCCATGGAAGAAATGAATTATGAAGATTAACAACATTCATACCGAGAGCATTCAATACATCAGCAGAAATAATAAATCTATAGGTATAACTTACTGTCAAATCAAACTGTTGATTTCTACACCACTCTTCATCAAGTTCGTTTTTTTCTAAAACGGTTTCATGTCCTTGTTCTTTTATCCAATCAAACAATTCCAAAGCACATGAGTTATTATATAAACATAGTATTTTCATTTAATTCACCAAATCATTTTTAACAATTGGTACTCCACGCGGAATATCTCTACTACTTTTCTTATCTATAAGCATATCGATACAATGTGGTGGCAAACCATATCCCGGACGTATAATGCCAATGTTTTTTTTTGTAAAGCAATCGCCCGCTTTTATATCATTTACTGCAAATATACTTCTTCTAAAAACCTGCGAAGCCTTTTCCCCTTCCGTCAATTCATAATCAGGACCCCGCGCTATCATTTTTGCATTTTTGACATCTCTAACCATCTGTGTAAACCCATCGATTGTCATGCTAAATTTACTATCTGCGCTCTCAACGTCATCTAGTTTTATATGTTTTTCAACCACACAAGCTCCAAGTGTCACTCCAACAACTGCTCCAAGACTTCCCTCACTGTGATCTGATAATCCAATTGGCAGGTTAAACCTACTTGCCATATCCGGTATATTTCCTAAATGCATATCCTCCCAAGGCGCCGGATATTCACTACAGCATTTAAGAAGTATTATATTCTCATTCCCTACTCTTTTACATGCATCAACGGCTTCCTGAATTTCTTCCAAGCTCCCCATCCCTGTAGATATAATCATAGTTTTTCCCTTTGAAGCCGCATATTCAATTAATGGTATATCTACCAGTTCAAAACTTGCTATTTTGTATGCCTCTACCCCCATGTTCTCCAAAAAATCAACTGCATCATTATCAAAAGGAGTGGACAAAAAGTCAATACCACATTTTTCACATTCTTCTTTTATAATCGGTTGCCAATCATATGGTGTATTAGCCTCATTATAAAGGTCATAAAGCTTGTAACCATCCCAAAGACCGCCTTTAATCTTAAAATATTCGTTATCGCAATCAATAGTAAGCGAGTCTGCTGTATATGTCTGAATTTTTATACAATCTGCCCCCGCTTTAGCTGCCAGACGTACTATTTCAAGTGCATTTTCCAAAGATCCCCCATGATTCGCACTCATCTCTGCAATAATATACACTTCATTGTTATTTATTTTATCATAAATTCTAAACATCAATCTTTCTCCAAATCAGTTTGAAATGATCTTTTCAATTTCCTTTACACATCTTTCAATCGAGTTCCCATCCATCCAAAACGGCTTATTTTTCATTACCTCTTTTCCATCTTTTTGCAGTCTTGAGATGAGATCAGAATATGAAAACGCACCTTTAGTAATTCCCAATTTATTAACTATACTCATATCCTTTTTTATCAACCCTGGTTGAAAACTAATCACTTTTGCACCCATCAATGCACACTGAAGTAACCCCATCGTACTCATTCCTACAATGTATTCATTTAATTCACAAAGATTTTTCAAATCTCCTTCTATAGAATATGCTTTATATTTTTCTTTAAATAACTCATCATCCTTGGGATGAAATTTTATATGAACCTTAAATTTTAATTTCTCACACGCTTTTATCACCTGCTCAAAGGCTTCATATTCTGTATATCCTAAATTATTTCCATATATCACAGACAACGGCTGAGAAAGAAATACAACATTTCCATTTTGATTAACCTCAATCTTTTTATTAATAAAATAATCTAATCCGGGGGTCCCTACAACTCTTATAATTGACTTATTAATCCCGTCATCTTCCGCTTCCGACGCAGCCATTTCATCCATAACAAAATAATAATCTGGGAACTCGTAATCTTCTCCTAATTTAAATCTCTCTTTATAATTGCTCCAATAATCAAGAATTGAAACCGTCTTAATATTATTCGTTTTACAATATCTAATTGCATTTACTTCGATTTCTGAATTCCAACTTGTCCCTGTCACCAGCAAAACATCTTTTATACAATTAGTATTCTTTTGGAGTTCCCGTTTTATGTCATCTATAGTCTTCTCTTCTTTTTCAGCTTTCTCTGCAGCTTTTCCGGTTAGCATTATCGCGGTTTCTAATTTATTTATCTTAGAAAATCGTTCAAATAGCGGATTTATTACATCATATCCCCCGGGATCATTTGCCACAAATAGAATTTTCTTCATTCTTCAATCACAACCTTTGCGATTTCAAAGCGTTCTTCCCATATCTTATCTATAGCCTCAAAAAAGTCATCTATATCCCTTTCTGTAAAAGGTATTCTGCAAATATCCGCAGTCAATAACTGCTCAAAGTACAGCTTTTCAACAATCGGACAAATTCCTTTCTTATAATCTTGTATAGGCTCATCTATAAATGCAAAAGGATATGTTGTCTTATTAAACACATGCTTATGCTTATATATATTCATAAGATAGATAGGCTTTACATATCCTACTCCCAAAGGAAATCCTTCCTTTTGCATTGCTTTAGCAAATGTCTGTCTGTCTATTCCCCATATATTAGCATCGTACTTTATTGGATATATATAATAAGAATGCGTATATCCATGAGGTATCGTTACACCTTTTAATCCCTGTCTTTCTACCAATCCATCAGAAATCTTTTTCGCTAATCTACGCCTGCTTTCTAAAAAAGCATCTAACTTCTTCAATTGTTCTATACCAATTGCCGCATGTAGTTCACTCATTCTTAAATTACTTCCAAGTGCAATTGTGTCCATATCACCTTCTTCATCCAGAACTACTTCTCCATGGTTTCTGATCAATTGGCAATTTCTCGCTAAAGTATCATTATTCGTCAGTAATACTCCACCTTCACCACTATGAATGATCTTGTGATAATTTAAACTAAACACTCCTATATCTGCAATAGTTCCTGATTCAACCCCATTTACAGTAGCACCCGGTGCTTGCGCATTATCCTCGATCACATATAAATTATGTTTTTTCGCGATTTCCATTA
Organism: uncultured Lachnospiraceae bacterium; assembly: GCA_902793335.1. Classification (GTDB taxonomy): domain Bacteria; phylum Bacillota; class Clostridia; order Lachnospirales; family Lachnospiraceae; genus CAG-590. The sequence goes on along the minus strand of CADBCZ010000022.1, from coordinate 27,421 downwards.
TTTCTGGCAAATTACTGGGTAAGCCAAAGATATTCACTGTTATAATCGCTTTTGTTCTTGGTGATATCCACTGTTCAATTTTGCTCGGATCCATCGTATATGTATCAGGATCTACATCTACAAAAACAGGAACAGCACAATTCATAAGAACTGAACTGGCAGTTGCAACCATTGTATACGGAGATACCAAAACCTCATCACCGGGACCTATTCCACATGCAGCAACAGCAACATGAAGCGCCGTTGTAGCAGAATTAACAGTGATTGCATTCTTTGCATTAAATCTTTCACAAAATGCTCTCTCCAGTTCTTTTACCATAGAACCACCTAAAAACTTATCTCCGGATTTTGCTAAAAAGGCAGAAAGCGTTCCCGACTCCATCACTGATACAACAGCATCCGTTTCTTCTTTGCCCATTGTGCTAATCCATGGTATTGATTTTTCCCTTACAGGATTTCCTCCTAAAAATGCACTTCTACTCATAGTTTACTTTTACCACCTGTTTTAAATTAAATGATTTTTCTAATGCTTCTGCTATATATAAAGGCTTTATTGCATTCTCCAAAGAACACAAAACACTGTCACCATTTTTTAACCAACCGGAAATATTATCAACCGCATTCATTATACACGAGTCTGCAAGTAAATTTCCATCATGTGCAACTTCTTTCAATTCCATAAAGTCTCCAAATAAATGATGACTTGTTCTGCTAAAATACCTAACATCATCACCACTATTTCTCATTTCTATTTTACCATCAGTTAAGAACATATCTATCTCAAACATGTAGTACTGTTCGTCATTAATCGCTTCTGCATATCCTGTAACACCATTTCTCATTTTAAAGAAAAATGAAAATGTCGGTTCAGGTTCCGCTGTTGTAATAGTTTTATCTAATGCCTCTACACTCTCTATTTCTGTACCTGTCCACATCTCCAATATATCGAACAAATGTGAACCTGTATTATATATTCCACGAGTATATCTTACATTTATCTTCTCTAATTTCCCATATCTTTGATTTTGCACAGTATCTTTAACTTTTCTCAATCCAACATTCCATCTTCTGGAAATATTCGGAATTATCTTAACATTATATTGTTCTACCATTTCTTTTATTTTTTTTGCTTCTTTTGAATTTAACGCAATCGGCTTTTCACAAAAAACAACTTTACCAATTTTTTTCTCCAACAATTCCGAAAGAATACAAAAATGAGTATCTGGTGGTGTACAAACACTTACAACATCTATATCATTCGCATATCCACATTTGATTGCTTCATCAATAGTTCTAAAAAAATATGCCCTATGGTTTATTTTATTTAGCCATTTTCCCTTTTCTACATCTGAATCTACACAAAACACCAAATCAAAATTATCAGAGTCAGTATACGCCAGGGAATGACTTGAAGGATGATTTCGCTTTTCGTCAAAATCATACATCAATCCGATATTTCCAAGTCCAATCACAGCAGCTTTATACTTACTCATTTTTCTTCCTCATAGCCTTATACTTTATTTCTGCAATTTCCCAATCATCCATATTATCTATATCTTGAACTTCCATCTCGTCAAGGATAAGCGGCGCTGTCTTTTTCGGCACCAATGTATGTTCTCTCATCATCACATCAGTGCGCATATAATAAAACTGACCCGCATCATGATAATATGGTTCCAAGTCCTGCGATCTTACAAATTCATTTTCCGGCCATTTAAAATCGATATAATTGCCATTAATAACAAAACATCTTTGAGGCGGAAAAGAAAACTTTACAACCGGTATAACCGAATCTGACCCGGTTGATTCAAATATCTCACTGGCTTTTATTAGTTTTTCTGCCGTTACAAAAGGTGCGGTTGGATATATACAACATACAATATCCGGAGCAATATCAATCTTCTTATATTGTTCAACAACTTCAGCCATGACATCAATAGTCATAGCATGATCACCGGCGGTATTCTCACTTCTTCTGAATGGAAACTTCGCCCCATATTTAATAGCTAAATCAGCTATCTCATCATCTTCTGTAGATATCATAACCTCATCAAATATGCCGCTTTTTAACGCAGCTTCAATTGAATATGCAAGTATTGGTTTACCACAAAATTCTTTTATATTCTTTCTTGGAATTCTTTTGCTTCCACCCCTTGCAGTAATTACAGCAATTTTCATCTCATCACTTCCCATACAAAATCTATTTATAATACTTGAAATTCTTTAATTATCCTATAGCACCCTTTTCCATCTATAAGCATTCTCATTTTTTCTGAAATATCTTTTCTACTTCCTGCGTCTTCAAGCTGATTTAATGCTTCTTGAACGCAAATACCTATATCATGCTTTCTCACATCCCCCAAATAAGGAATAAGCCCTTTCTCATCAAACCCTCTTGCATTATCTATCTGATTATCAGCCAGAATGTATGACAATGTCGGTGTGCCACAAGCACACAATTCATACAATGTAGTTCCTGCTGCCGAAATACAAATATCCGCCTCCTGCATATATACCTCTATATTATCTACAGTTTCATGAATATGAATGTTCGGCATATTCTTATACATCCGTCTCAACTCTTCTGCCTGTTCAGAATATCTTCCGCATATTGCATGAATCTCTATAGTACTTTTTTTTGACAGTACACCAATGCATTGATCAATTGTTCTATATGGATCCCCTCCCCCGGAAAGAATCAATATATTTTCTACTTTTTCCCTAATAACCTTCTTCGGAATATTTCGAAATACTTTTCGTAACGGTACATAATCAGTACCGAGTAAAAGTTCGGAACTCTTGCAAGCACAATTCTCAATATATATTTGTCTATCTGCATATATAGCATAGCAAAGAATCACATCGACCGACAAATCACATCTATTCAAATCATCAATATAAAGTGTATAAGTAAGCTCTGTCATGGCAGATAAATAATCTGCTGTGGCTGCATAACTATCAATAATAAGTGTTTTAATATGTTTGTCACGAATCAGCCTCTTCATAATTGGGATTTCGGCATCCATGTCCTTCCATGATGTATCTAATACTGCAAATTCATATCCGCATTTTTCAAGCAAACCGCATGCATTGTTGTCCGCAAGTATAAATATTGCTTCAGCTCCGCTATTCCTTATTTCATCCGCAATAGAAAGACACCGCATCATATGACCGGTCGCAATCTCCTTGTTCATATCCACACGTATATAAATTGTCTGTTTCACTTTCAAATCAACCCACTTCTATTCGCACAACCATTTTTATCTATATTCATACATTATTGTAAATAAACATCTTATCACAGATAACGCGTTCTATTCTACTGCTCTGCAATTCGATAATTATCAACAACTTTCTTAACCGCCCGAATCACATCCTCAACATCCTGATCGGTCATCTTTGGATATAACGGAATACTCATAATCCTCTCATATATATCCTCTGCTTTAGGACATATACCCTTCTTATAACCCATATGTCGATAATACGGAAACCAGTAAATAGGAATATAATGAACCTGGCACTGCACATTCTCTGCACTCATAGCATCAAAAAATTCACGCCGCGTACACTTGAGCAGTTCCAATTTTAGTTGAATAATATACAAATGTCTGCATGTATCAGATTCCGATATTTCCTTCTGAATGATAATTTCTGGCATATCTGAAAATGCTTCGTTGTATCTTTGCGCAATCTCTTTTCGCCGTTTTGCAAATATATCAAGTTTTCTCAGTTGGCTGGTGATCAATGCTGCTTGAAAATCTGTAAGCCTGTAATTATACCCAAGTGAAATCTGTTCATAACACCATGATCCTTCGTGCATATCATCTTCCATCATGGACTCATCATGTGTAATTCCATGTGTACGTGCAAGCATAAGTTTTCTATACAAATTCTCATCATTCGTGAGAATCGCCCCACCCTCTCCACCTGTAATCGTTTTAACCGGATGAAATGAGAAGCACGTCATATCTGCCAGATTTCCGACATTCTCACCTTTATATTTTGTTCCAATAGAGTGTGCTGCATCTTCGATAAAAACCAAATTATTATCTATACATATCTTTCTAATCTCATCTATCTCAACAGCCTGTCCGGTATAATCCACAGCTATAATTGCCTTTGTGTTTTTTGTTATGCAGTCTCTTATACTATCGGGATCAATATTATATGTTGATGAATCGACGTCGGCAAATACCGGTCTTCCCCCGCAATATATAACACAATTAGCCGAAGCAGCAAATGTAAGCGGTGTTGTAATCACCTCATCTCCCTGTTTAATGCCGGCAGCTATGCAAGCACAATGAAGGGCTGAGGTTCCACTATTAACAACCACTGCATACTTTGCTCCGGTGTATTGGCACAATGCTCTTTCGAGTTCGTCAACTTTGGGACCACAAGTTATGAAATCACTACGTAAAACTTCCTCTACAGCATTTATGTCATTCTCATCAATCCATTGTCGTCCATAGAATATTTTATCTATACGAACAGGGCACCCACCTTCAATAGCCAGTTTTTCCATAATAATACAGTTCCATCCTTTAAGCGTATATACAATAACATCAATATTGTCTTTTTATTAAATATCTTCTGATTAGATATGATATATTAAGTTTATAACAATACTTTAATTATGATAATAGATATCTTTTTTTAACAACCTCTGAATATCCTCAACAGTCAACCATTCCTTATTTGTCTCTGAACTATAAACAAACCCCGGCTCAACAAGCTTTCCTCCGGGAATGATATCTCCATCTCTCCACCAATCATAATTGGGATATATAATATAATGTCTGTCATACTCGTATGTTCTGAACGAGTCTTCCGCCGGCACCATAACCTCATGAAGCTTCTCTCCCTCACGAATCCCCACCTCAGGCATCTCACATCCCGGAAGCATAGCCTGTGCAAGATCCGTAATTTTAAATGAAGGAATCTTGGAGATAAATGTTTCTCCACCTCTTGCTTCTTCAAGTGCTTTTATCACCAGTTTCACTCCATCTTCAAGACTGATCCAGAATCTTGTCATACGATAATCTGTAATCGGAAGCTTTATTTCTCCTTTATCTATTATACTCTGAAAAAACGGAATGACCGAACCACGACTTCCTGCAACATTACCGTATCGAACCACCGCAAACCTTGTACCGTCATTACCCGAATACGCATTAGCCGCAGAAAATAATTTATCAGAAACCATCTTGGTAGAACCATAGAGATTAATCGGACTTACAGCCTTGTCGGTTGAAAGCGCTATTATCTTCTTGACATCACGGTCCAAACTTGCTTCTATTACGTTACATGCACCATTAATATTGGTCTTGATGGCTTCTATAGGGTTATACTCACATGCCGGAACCTGCTTTAAAGCTGCTGCATGAATAACATAATCAACACCATTCAAAGCTCGGTACAATCTATCCTTATCTCTGACGTCTCCAATAAAAAATCTAAGAATATCATCATACTCTTTGTATTGATTACGCATATTAAATTGCTTAAACTCATCTCGGGAATAAATGATGATTTTCTTGGGATTATAATGTTTTACAACATAGTCCACAAAATGATGACCAAATGATCCAGTGCCACCGGTTATAAGAATTGTTTTATCGTTGAGCATCCATTCTCTCCTTTAAAAACTTTGTTTTCCATCCAAATCACAGTATATTTTAATATAATTTATTTGGCTTTGACAACACACGTAAAGTATATCATAGTTTGTTCATTTTGCCAACAAAAAGGTTGTGTTTTCTATTCTCATTGTACAAAATACAAAAGAGGCTAACATCTTAAGTCAACCTCTCCGGTATTCATCCACACCCCTAACTCCTAATCTTAAGTCTATCCGGCAGGCTATTAACAACCAACTCCATATTTCTTTCTGACAGGTAGTATACATTTAATTTATGTTTACTATATTGCATTTCTGTATCCTTAGTTATCGCGGTTAGTAATTCTGAGTAGAACTGTTCCCAACTCATATATTTTACAGAATCGGCATAATCATATGTGTTATTACATTTATCATTAATATCATTGGATTTGAACAAACCACTCGTAAGTAAAATATACTCGAACGACTCTGGTGCATATATTTCAACATTTTGATTGCGATACTTTATATATTGGATCATCTCTTCCAATTCTGCTCCAAATGCAGCTCCATCTACTATTGCAAGATATTTTTTGTCTGCTTTTGCATCCTCTTTCAAACACTTTATGATATTGGATTTCCCTCCTGCAGAAATACATTTACAGAAATCCGTCACATTATTCCAAAATTCAAACCCTGAATTAGAATCCTCTGTTATAATTACATCCGGTTCAAAAGTTCTTGTTGGTATATCTGCATATATCCTATAAAACTCATTTGCTGTATATTCCCCGACCAGTCCGGCATACTTTCCTCTCGTCCTTATACCATATATCTCCGTAACACTATATGGTAATTCACTAAGTTTCTCCCTTGTAACAATAACAAAATAATTGTTCGAACCCTTAATAGCCTCCGCAAATTCATGTGTTTTGACAAACCTGCTTTGTTCATCAATAAACACAATCGAATCCGAGATATTGGCAAGCCTGTCCTGCCAGTCCCTTCCGTATAACACAGCCAACGTTTTATCACATCGGATATTAATACCGGTATCCGGCAATTCATTATATTCACGAATCATTTCGACCAGAGTTGTTTTTCCGGTAGCACTCTGCCCACGAATAACAGTTATATTTCTCTGTATTGTAAACTCATATCTGATAAATGCATTTTCAACTGTAATATTATATTTCCCGCGCATGAAAAATCATCCTTTTCACAAATATTAAAGATAGTCTATCGCAACATCAACGAGCTCTGCCATATTATGAACAATCTTATCATTATTGATAATAGCAATCTCGAAGTTATCTCTGTCAAATTCCATTATATGATTGAGATTAATTGTTATATCCTGATTCTCGCCAAGCTTTAATATCCACTTCGCACAATTATCTCCACAGTTTGATGCATTAACAATCCTATCTGTATATTTCATCAATATAACAGCTTTCGCTCCTCCGGATAATCTCGTTGGTGGAATCTGTCTTAACACAGGACTTTTAATGCATTCCGGAGATTCTACCACAGATTTATCAACATCTTCTATCAAACCTCTGACAAACGGATCTTCTAGCCATGCATATTGATATTGATTATCAAAAAAAGACTCCACGTTATGAAGTACATTATCCATTTCTCCAAAATATATTTTTAACATTGTGTCAACCTCTCCATACAATACTTTTCAACCCATGAACTGCCGTAATAGCATGAAACACAGCATAATACGCCCTATTATTGGCTCCCCTATAATCATCTATATCCCGCAATGCAATCGCCGACCTTAGATCATTTTTTGCCGATTCAATACGATACATAACCAGATCTTTATTATTTCCATGATCATCAAGCTGCTTCATATAGAATAACACCCTCTTTACAATTATTCCTTCACATACCTCTCTATCACACAGCTATGCTCCTTGGTATCTTCGTCATAGCTGATGCCCACAAGCAGCATATTCCCTTTGTAAAGTTCAAGAGATTCATAATATTTCTTATCTTTTATCTGCTTTAATCCGCTCTGTGCAGTCTTATTGGATTTAAGTTCTATTACCATTGCTGGAAGCTTAGGCTCATACGGCACAAACACCACATCCGCAAAGCCCTTGCCTGCAGTTGCCTCTCTTATAACCGTATACTTATTCAAGGCATAAATGTAGGCTAAATATATAGCACTTAGAAGTACATCCTCGTTGTTATAACTTCTGTTTGAAGCTATATGGATGTGAGATATATCAAGAGCTTTTGCTACAGCTTCAGCATCCTCATCTATGGTCTTATTCAAAAGCTCTTTTGATGCCTTAATAATATCATTAGTAATCTTATAATCTTCATTTGGTTCAATTGCATTGAGCCACTCCTGCCTTATCTCACGATTAGGTATATGACAGGTCTTTTCATCCCTGTTGTAAGAAAGATAGCCTAGGTGCGACAGATACGTAAAAACATCATTTTTTGAATTAAATGAATTCATGGTATTCATATAACTTGATACATTAACATCCACTGCTTCTCCTGACAACATCCTGACAACATCATCCTTAATACCCTCAAAATTCTGTTCTATCCTGTCAGAGATAACCTGATAAGACGAAGTCTTACCCCAGTAACCTTCATAATAGCCTTCCTCAATACACATGACTACAGATTCTGGATTATATATCTCATAACCGCCAAGTTCATACCCATCATACCAATGCCTACATTCTTCAAAGTCTACATTGTACTCCTTGCACAACCGTTTGACCTCATCGGATGTAAAACCTATATGAGGTGCAAATTTTCCCGGACTTATAAATGTATATTCTCTGAAATTATTAAGTTTACTTTGTACCTTATCCCGAACAATTGGCAAGATTCCGGTTAAATACGCTAACGATATGGCAGGACTCAAAGTATCACTCTTAAATAGTCCATTCAAAAAACTAAGAAAATCATCAAACAACTTTTGTGAGACCTGTTCTCTGACAAGGACATCATATTCATCTATTATTACAATAAATGTTTCTCCTGTACCGTAATGAATCTTTTGAATACTCCTTGCAAGTGTATCGTTATCATCAAGCATAATCTGTGGAAATGCTAATCTCATTTCTTCTTTGATGGAATCAGTTATGCTTTTGATCAGTACATCCTTATCTTCAATACTCTGATATTCGCTATTCATATCAATCTTAATAACATTATACATATTAAGGTGTTTTTCAAATGAAGGCTCCTGTTCAATCATATATCCTGAAAACAGTTCTCTTGAATCACATCCTTTTGAATAATATGCGGTAAGCATATTTTGAGCTATAGTCTTTCCAAAGCGTCTCGGACGCGATACACAGATAAGATTATTTGTTGAATTAATAAGCTTATTTGTATCACGAATCATCATTGTCTTGTCTACGAATATTTCTGCATTTATTATTCTTTTAAAATTTTCATTTCCCGGATTCAAATATATTCCCATATATACACATCCAATCTATTAATCAATTACGCTATAATTACTGTATCTGCTATAATATATGGAGTATATCACAAAACGCAATAATTTTTCCATACTTTTTGCCATAATCTTTTTCTTCATTTACAGGTGGGTTATACTTCCACATTCTGTATCATCACAGGAATCTTTCTCATCCTGCACTGTTGAATAATCCTGTCTGTATCTCCGTAATAGGCATCAACCAACGGAAGCATTAGTTCAATATCGCTGCCATCATAATGTATGCCCCAATTCTCAGCATTGAACCCCTCCACTACTGCCATATACTTCTCATAAAGTCCTGCATCTATCACTGGTAGTGTATCTACAATCAACGGATCACTATGCCATACAACTGTTATTTCATCACTGTTCTTTTTGAATGTTTCGAGCGCTGCCCTGACCTTTTCAATTATCTTATCCTTATTCTCAAGCATGCTATTGATACTCACGTGATAAATGATAACTTTCTTAGCGCTTCCATCTTCTTTAAATATTATCTTCTTCCAGGCATCAGGAATAACATCATAATTTTTCTCTGAAATTCCCAATGCACTTTCGTATATTTTTATACCGTTTCCGTCAATCTTATTCTCCCATATGTTTCTTGTATCCTCGCCGAAATAATCAACCAGTTTCTTAACATAAGCATCCTTCATCTGTTCCGACTGAAGAATAATCTTATCGGCATAGACCACACCCGGTGAGATAACATACTGCATCATTGACTTATAAGCACGCTCATCTGCTTGTCCAATTTCCTCCTCATAGAAGCATGGTATATATATAAGCTCATCAACATATTTCTTGAGGTTCTTTGCATAGAAATACGGATTAACTGAACATGTATAATTATCATCATCATAAGGATTCTGTATATACGCAAAGTCCGGTTTCTCAACTTCAAGATCATACGATAAATAATCCCTAACCTGCACATAATCCGGATATGAATCTATATCGTAGTGTTCTCTGCCAAGCGATCCCAACGCCCCTTTTTCATAATACGGAATAGGAACTACGCTTACCTCTGCATTTGGATCCTTGCATGCCTTCTTCCATTCATACTCCATGTATTTCCATTTTGAAGATTTATACGGAAAGAAAACAATCTTTCTCTTATTGCATTTATTTGATCCTGTAGCAGCAATAATCCCTTCAACTTCTTCCTTTGATACCTTCTTCCAAAACGGTGACCTCTCACCCATGTTATCATTTAGCATCTTAATATACTCATCATGATAAGGGTACTCATGCGCACTTCCGCTCCGAACTATCTTCATATAATCACCGTACTCGATTTTCAACACCTCATTATACATAGCAGGTGCCGGAATCCTGACATTCTCAAATGGTATCATAACCGTATTTTCATACAGTTCCAAAGGATAGACATGGCTCTCATCCTTAAGCCAGAACGGCATGAGCAGTGCATGATTCGACTCTTCCCTTCTATACATTGAAAACAATGCTTCTCCCATTGCAAACAGTTGTCTTCTAAGTTGATTATTTCTGTCAAAATGTGCACCCAACGCCTCTTCTATCGCATCAAGATAATCAACAATTTCCTCGCTTAGTGTCTCAAGGTCGTCTCGTCTTGCCATCGTGAATACCATCTGTGCAGCCAACATTCTCTCTTCTTCCTCCGCCCGGTTTTCACACATGTAATCAAGCGGAAAAATGTCAACGCCGGCCCGGAAAGGATAGCCATGGAATTTTCCAAGATGCTCTTGTGAATAATCAATTGTTGTAGCATTGTCCACGCGGCTTATCATTTCCCAGAAATCTTCGTTATGAAAATTATGAACTCTGTAATTACCGTATATGCTTTTTAATTCACTCTCGGCAACACTTAAGAATCGAACATAATCCTCACGAAACATGCATATATCAAGGTCATCATCCCACGGAATAAATCCCCCATGGCGCACTGCTCCAAGTAAGGTTCCGCAATCTGCAAACCATCTGATATTATATTTCGCGCACACAGACGCAATATCAGAAAGCACCTCTATCTGAGCTGCCCAACATTTTTTCATGAGACCGTTCACATAAAAACCATCCCTTACTTCATCTTCAAAATATTCATGAGAAAATTCAACCATAACTTATATTCCCCTCAATGTTTCTCTTTTCTGCAAAATACTTATGCTGTACAACTACGCATCGACATTTTGTATCATCACAGGAATCCTTCTGTTCATACACTTTGTCACAAGTTTATCTGTATCTCCGTAATAGGCATCAACCAAATCAATCAGGCATTCAACATCTGCGTCTTCATTAGCCATAAATTTATCCGCAGTTAAAATTATTCCAAAATCAGCTTCAACATACTCTTCTATAAGCTCTCTATACTTTTCCCATAATGACTTGTTCGATTTTCCAATCACTTCATCAATCGACGAATCCGGATACCACACAAGAGTTATATCATCCGCCCTCTCTTTAAATGTTGAAAAGACCGATTTAATTTTTTCTATCATCCGCTCGCCATTTTCATACAAGCCGCAGACACTTGTGAAATACAGTATCACTTTCTTTCTACTGCCGTTTTTCCTGTATATCATATCCTTAAAATCGTTAAACATTTTATAATTATCATCTTCTTTGAAATTATAAATCCCGGCATCATTTCCGGATATCTTAGCATCCCAGATTTCTGCCGTTTCTTCCCCATAATAATCCGTCAGTTTTTTAACATACATTTCCTTCATATGCTCAGATTGGACTATCACTCTATCCGCATATATCACCCCGGGAGACACTGCATATTGGATCATCGCCTTATACGAGCGCTCTTCTCCTTCATGTATCTCCTCACCTATAAAGCTCTGAACATATATAAGTTCGTCTGTATATTGTTTTAATCTGGACGCATAGAAATACGGATGAACCGTCATCGAAAAATTATCATTATCGAAAGGATTTTGAATATAAACAACGTCCGGCTGACGCTCCTTAAAATTGTATGCTCTGTAATCGGTTACAGTAACATATTCCGGGAATCTGTCACCCTCATATCTTTCTGCTTCAAGTTTTCCTGTTGCGCTCTTCCTATAAAATGGTGCCGGCACAACATAAACCTCTGTGTCATGCTCATCACTATGCTTTTTCCACAAAGCCTCCATATACTTCCATAATTCAGCCTTATAAGGAATGAACACTACTTCTCTTTTAGCTTTGATATCACCCTCAATACTGTCATTCACAGTTTGAAGTCCCTTATTCAAGATATCGTATATTTCTTCCGCATTTGATTCATTAGTAAAAATATCCTCACTAAGTCTATAAACCAACTCACAATATTCCTCAAGATATTTTACCGTAATGAATCCTTCTCCGTAATTTTCCTCTATAAATGTCCCCAGATATATTGCAGTATTCTGACAATCTGCAAGTAAGTTAACCGCGTCGTCCACATTGCCGTTTTCGAGTAATCTCTTAATCTCAACGTGTGCCTCTGCAAGCAAACCTGACAAATCTCTTATCTGATTTTTTACCGCATTGCGCGGATTACCATTTCCATAATCCCGCTGCACATCACAATTGCACCTGCCATCTTTTTCTACAACTACCTTTTGTGGCACCTTCTTGCAAAATGGAGACTCAACACCTAATTCTTTATCTACCTCTTCTATCTGTTCACCGTACCTTGGATAATTATGTGCTCCGCCCGTACGCACTATCTTCATATAATCACCGTATTCTGTTTTCAGTGCCGAGTCATAACCGATAGGAACAGGAATCTTAATATTTTCAAACGAAAGCATAACTGCCTGCTCATACCAGCTAAGATCATACTTATGACTCTCATCTTTAAGCCAGTAACCCATAAGTGCCGCATATTTTGCCTGTTTTCTGTCAAACATAGAAAACATCTCTTCACCAAGAGTGTATAACTGCATCTGCAGAGATTTCTTTCTGTCAAACGTATATCCTGTTGCTTCCTCGATATTACTTAGCGTATCATTTATATATTTATCAGATCGCTTAAGTCGTTTATCATCTGCGATGGAGAAAATGCAGTTGCAGATTGCCATTCGTTTTTCTTCTCTCTCCCGATCAACACTCAAAAAATCAAGTGGAAAAATATCAACTCCTACCTCTAATGGAAATCCATGAAACTTACGGGTTCTATCTTCCTCAAAACTTAATGAGTGCATGTCAACCACACGGCTGATAACCTCCCAGTAGTCACCATTTCTAAAGTTAAATAATTTATAACCCTTCCAAATACCCTTAAGCTCTTTCTCTGCCACCTCTATAAATTTCATGTAGTCATCACGAAACATGCATATATCGAGGTCATCATCCCAGGGCACAAAGCCACCATGGCGCACCGCCCCAAGTAAAGTTCCGCAGTCCGCATACCATTTAATATTATATTTATCACAAACAGACGCAATATCAGAAAGCACCTCTATCTGAGCCGCCCAGCACCTTTTCATAAGACCATTCACATAGAACCCGTCTCTGACTTCATCATCAAAATAATCCTGTGGAAATTCTACCATCTGACACTTCTCCAAGTTCTTATCATCTACTCACTTCCATTAACAACATTACACTTTTTCACATTCTATATCATCAACACTCAATCAATCACCGGACATTTTCTGCTGACTTGCATAGAAAGGATAATCGTGTCTTGCCCTGACATTTTGTGGCGTCATATAATCCTCGCCATACAATGCCTTTAGCGCTTTATCATACCCTACGGCAACCGGCACTGTAGTCATCTCAAACGGCATCCTTATAGTGTCATCATAGCATTCAATAGGCACATAACATTCTATATCACGACACACAATGTTCGGTATATGTGTAATCCCCTTAGATTCCTCCCTCGAATACATTTTGGCAATCTGATGTGCAAGAACCCATAGATTATGTTGAAGCCTTCCGTCATCAACCACTTCCACACCTGTTAATTCTTTAATCTGACTTAACTTATCCTGCAGTTCACCTGAGCTTATTTCCCTACAGGTACGTGCAGTTTCATATACCAGTCCAAACAATGTGCGGAACAAAAATTCTTCCTCTTCATCCGCCGGCACATAATCAAGCACAAATATATCCACTCCTGCAACATATGGAAAATCATACTTATCATCTCTTCCATTCATCAGAGCTGCATGAAAGCTTGCATGACTATCAAAATATTCATTGCAATGAAGATAATAATTAGGCGGTATCTCATCCGGCGCCACCTTAAGAAATCTCTCATAATCACCACGTTTCATGGTAATATCAATATCATCATCCCAGGGAATATATCCCTTATGCCTGATAGTTCCAAGCATAGTTCCACCTGCTGCAAAGTACGTAATACCATACTTATTGCATATTCGGTCAATCTCAGAAAGAACATTAAGCTGTACCGCCCAGGCCTTCTTCATCATTGCTTCGATATGAAACCCCAGCCGTTCTTCTTCCTCAAAAAAATCATTAGATATTTCTAACATTTATCGTATACCACCCCAAACTTTTCTTATGTTTTATAATACCATATCTATAAATCTTATGTAAATATATTCTTAGCTGATAAAGCGGCTATTACATTGACAAAATTCCCCCTTACAGATAATATACTTTTATAAACATACTTACCTTTCGGGGGATTTTTACATGGCTGATAATAATTCTAAAACCATATCGGAAATTAACGAACTGCTTTTCAACAAACAATACGACAAAATAAGTGCTGTTTTCACAGATGAATTTATGCAACAGATTGATTCTGATGAATTAGCATATATCAGTTTGTATGTATTAATCTACAGGGAAGAAATAAAAAATGGCATACAAAACACTTCATTCACTCTTGGAAATAACATGCAAGAATTAATAGGAATATTTCGCAGACTTAAGTTTTTGCTTTGGGAGTTTGAATTTGATAACAACGACGAATCAACAAAAATGCTGGTTGATTTTATAATATCCAAAAGTATATCGGCAGAATTTTTGAAAATAGTGGTTCAGACTTCATCTGTCAACAAGCAACAGGTATTAACGGATTTATCATGTATTTTTTCTTAGTTTTTTATCAGGAGGACACCAATGGATAGCAAAAAAATCTGTTTTATAATATGCACCAACGATTCACAATATGAAGCAGAAGCAACCTACTTTATTAGCAGACTCAATATACCTGATGGATATAGCATTGATTTGCTTTCTGTATGGGAAGCTGCCAGCATGGCATCCGGATACAACGAAGGCATGTCCGCATCGGATGCCAAATATAAAGTCTATCTACATCAGGATACGATGATAATAGAAAAAGATTTCATTTCAAAAATGTTGAATATTTTTGAGGACGAAAGCATTGGCATGATAGGTATGGTTGGATCCGTCTCTCTCCCCGACGATTATGTTATGTGGCACGGTGACCGTGTTGGCCACCTGTACTGCTGTAACGTTTCCCGCATGGACGATTGGCTATTAGGCGATATTCATGGAAAATATCAGGAGGTAGCAGCTATTGATGGTTTACTAATGGCCACCCAATACGATATCCCCTGGCGTGATGACATATTTGATAAATGGGATTTCTATGATGTATCCCAGAGTATTGAATTCAAAAATGCCGGATATAAAGTTGTGGTGCCAAACATGCCAAGCCCCTGGTGTATTCACGACGCGGGTTTTATGAACCTTGCCAATTATTATGAAGAACGTGACAAGTTCGTAGAAGAATACATTCATTCCATAAATCAGTAAAGTATTTCTGTATTTTGAATCATGATTGGAAGATTACGATTTCTGAATAGCTGAACCAATTTATCTGTATCTCCATAATATGCATCTGCCAGCGACAGCAGTCTTTCAACATTTTCGCTATCATCATATATGCCAAAACCAGCTGACTTAAACTCATAAACCAGATTCGCAAACATATCATACAGTTTAGGATCAATTACAGGAATAGTTGCCTCAATCAACGGATCATGATGCCAAATTACTGCTATATTTTCACTATTTTCAGCAAACACTTCCATGACGCTTTTTATTTTATCTATCATTTTATTTTTATGTTCAAACACGCCACTTATACTGATATTGTACACGATAATCTTCTTAATTTCTCCGTTTGCTTTAAGTAAAATTTCTTTCCACTCTTTGGGCATATCAATATCTTTCTTATCTAACAGCTTGCTTCTCTCATACAGTTTTTCAGCTGTTTCAGATAATTTATCTATCCAAACAGTCCTTGTCTCATCTCCAAAGAACTCGGAAAGCTTCTTTATATACAATTCTTTTATATTATCAGTTTGAACCATTACTTTATCAGAATATAACACTGCCGGCGTAAGAACATAATTGTCCATAACCTTATATGCACGCTCTTCACCTTGCCCTATCTCATCCGTCTTGAAATAAGGAATATACACAAGCTCATTCGTATATTTCTTAAGATTCTTTGCATAAAATACCGGATCAATCGTAGTAATAAAATTATCGTTATCATACGGATATTGGATATATATTTTATCCGGACACATCATCTCAAAATTGTAATCATTATAACTCTCCGGACATATATAATCCGGATAATCGTCAGTCTCATAAGACTTAATAGTCACTTCTCCAAGCGCAGACTTGTAGTAATACGGGATCGGAATAACATGTACATTAACACTTGGATCATCCTTATGTTTTTTCCATATTCCATCAAAAACGTACCAATAGTCAGCTTTAAACGGTATTATAACAACTTCCTTACGTACACTAATATCTTTTTCAATACTATCATTGATATCATCAAGTTGCCTGTTTATTATATCGATTTTATCCATCACAAGGTCCTTATTATCTTCCTCCATAGCAACCTGTGACAATTGATAAACTGATTCGCAATAATCCTCAAGATATTTAACGGTAATAAAACCTTCTCCTTGATACTCTTCAATATATGAACCTATCTGGATGGCAACCTCCTGACACTGAGACAATAATTCAATAGCATCATTTATACAAGAATTATTTAATAATTTAACCAATTCCTCATGTGCTTCATAAAGAAGTTTTATTGTTTCTTTCGAATTATCCCTAACTGCCTTTCTTGGATTTTCACCCACATTATGCTTGCATATGTTTTTATAACTGTCTCTATTTATGCTTTTATGAAATGGAGAAGACTCACCAAGCCATTCTTCAACTTTTTCAATCTGACTATCATAATGGGGATAGTCATGAAGTCCACTGGATTTTACAAGTTTCATATAATCACCATATTCAATTTTCAAAACCGTATCATAACCTACAGGAGCCTGAATATATGTAGTTTCAAAAGGTATTTCAATTGTCTTTTCAAACAATTCCATAGGATATATATGGTCATTGTTTTTGTACCAAAAATGCATAAGACATACATTGTCTGCTTCCTCTCTCCTATACAAAGACGATACAATTTCTCCCCATTCATATAATTGTAGTTTTGCAGACTTGCTATCGTCATACTTTTTACCTACAGATTTTGCTAATTCCTCAAGCATACTTTTATCTATAGTTTCAGCATAATCACTGTCTGCCAATTCAAAAATAGCCTTAAACAGTTCCTTCCTGGCTTTCTCCTCTTCTTCATCACGGCACACAAAATCAAGAGGAAAAATATCTATTCCAGCACAAAACGGATATCCATGAAACTTCTCTATTCTGTCCGACGAAAAACTTACATTATCAGAATTAACTATTCTACTCATAGGTTCCCAATATTCTTCATCATGATAATTGAGAATCCTATATTCCGGCCATATATTAGTAAGCTCCCTACTCGCAACAGACAAAAATTTATAATAATCATCTCTAAACATACATATATCCAAATCATCATCCCAAGGTATAAATCCACCATGTCGAACTGCTCCAAGCAAGGTACCACAATCCGCATACCATCTTATTCCATATCTTTTGCAAACTCTCGATATATCAGATAGCACTTCCAATTGAGCAGCCCAGCATTTTTTCATAATACCGGTAACAAAAAAACCATCTCTTACTTCATCCTCAAAATAACTATTTGGAAATATCATTTTCATCCTCTCCCACAATACTTTATAGCACTTCTTTCAAAGATTTAACATCATCATCATCTCAAGCAGTTTCTCATATGTAAAATTTTCTTTCACCTTTTTATATCCCTGCCTTGCAATCTTTTTTCTCTCATCTTCGTGCTCTAAATAATAATGAATTTTGTATTGCAAATCATCTAAGCTTTCATATACCACCAGATCCTTACCATCCTCAAAATACTTCAATATCTCCGGTTGATAATTAGTTATAAGAAAACCTCCAACCCCCAGAACATCAAACACTCTGAGAGGAACACCACTCTGAATTGGTTTCATAGTTATATTCAAATTAATCTTGCTTAAATGATATATCTTCGGTGTCATAGTAACCGAATCAGCTATCCCACAATTTTCTACATTGTTCAACATTGAGATATCACTGTCTGTGTATATACTCAAGGTATGAACATCTGCAACTTTTTGCAGAGTTTTTATCCGCTCTATCGAGCTGGCATACACACCAATATAATGATCGGCTATTATTTCTCTATTTTCTATCTCGTAATCATCTATAGATTCATACCCCAATTGTTTCCTTATCCTCTCTACGATATCATCAGACAGACTATCCATTATAAAATTATAACCAAAGACATTCACTTGCGCCTGAACCAGTCCTTCTATGTATCCTCTTTCATAATCAGGAAGGCTCTCCAACTGGTGATATTGTCTTTTTTTCTCATTATACAAAGAACCAATAAAAGTTATATCATGCGAATATCTCTTTTTTTCCTCATTGCTGATCCATGAATCAAAATCTTCTACAGGCTCTGTCGCAAGCGGAAGATAAAATATATTATACGGACTCCTTCTTTTAAGTCTTTCATACATTACTTTATCAAAAACAAATATTCTATTTACCTTATTAGTGATTGATTTTGAGTATAAATGGAGTTCAGGACAGTCATAAACCCATGAATAATATAATAGCCCATATATTTTACACACTTTAGATACAATAGGGAAATAATTGATCGAAAAGACTTTGTCAGGTTTGTATCTGTCTATAGAAGCAGCCAGTCCTTCCAAGTATGATATATCCGTATCATAATTATCACACTTTTTATCATATTCAAAAACCGTATATCCTAATCGCTTTAATGAATCAATAATCCCTTTTTCACCAAGCCCATTAAATCTGCATATTAATATCTTCATCTTCTCACCACATCATAATCCATCTGACTTTTACAAGAAACTTTCTATAATCTGTTTTTCATATTCTTCATCGACAAAATCCTCAACCCGATCACCACCAACAACTTCGTTAACATATTTGTTAGGTATATTAACCCGCTCTCCCTTTCCGGCAAGCATCCATTCATATTCTATATCAATATGTCCAATATCTAATGCATGAAAACCAGCTTTGGCCATATCGTATGCCAATACAGATGCAGTGGGTCCTAATGCAATAAGAACCAGACAATCCTTATCCTGTTCTAACGCAAACGATAAAATATCATCATATCTGTCAAATGCACATTCCGCCGGACACAATACTCTTTTTATATCTTTTGCATTTTCAAACAGGTCATTACCAACTCCCATCCTGGTTTTTTCACCCTCGATTATCAACAATTTCTTACCATGCCATATTTTTTTAAGTTCATCAAATCTTTTTTTCGGAGCATCTGTATTATTATCGGCATGTATTAAAAAAGGTCTCGTTATATATGCGTCAGCATATACCCTATTCATATCAATAAAACTATAATGCTCTTTTCTGACTTCTTCTGTTAGATAAAATCTGATACCGTATTTACCTTCTGTATTATATTTTTCTAAACTACCATAAACATCAGCAATACCAATAATAATATTATCATCTCGTGATTCAAATACTTCTATCAGCCGTCTCTGTAACTTTTCAGTTAACAACTGGAATTTCTGTCGATTTTTTCCGCTCATTATGGCAAATTCTCCATCGCCGAATCGGCATATTGATTTACCATTCATTATTTTTTCTATTGTTATTTCTGTTGGTTCTATCTTGGGATAAATAAATGTTGAAGCATTCTTTTTAAATACATCATACAACTCATACTTAATATTATCAAAAGCCGAATCAACCACTTTATCATTCAACGACAAATCTTCTATCGACTTACCCAGACCGTTTTGGGCATCAACCAAAGATTTTATTATAGATATCATTTCGTTTTTAAAAGATTCATTACTTTGATCATTGGTAGCAGGCTTTACTTTAACAAAGCCCGACACTTCACGCTCCGGCAAAAATACAGGAATATCTACTCCTGATATTATAGAAATACCATATAACGATGCCAAATCCATATGATATACATTATCAACAGATCTGTTTGTTACGTATCCGTCTACATTGCAAAACAGACTTCGTTCATCCTCAACATTTCCGATATATAAATTAATAAAACAATTATACTCTTCATATTTTTGAAAGAGAGCATTTAACAATTCTATCTTATCATCCAAAAAATCATCATCTCTTATATATAAAAGCAATTCATTATTAGTATCTGAATATGCTTTGGCAAAAGAATCTATCACTCTGGGATATGAAGGATAATCCTGCTCAAAATCAGGTATATACAAAAACACCTTTCCATCTAAACTCTGATCATGCATTATTTCAAAATCAACTGACTCGACATTCATCAAATCCAATTTTGATTTCGAATAGTATTTTCTTATAAACTCATCTACATCTCCAAATATATCATCTGATAATGAAACTATTGTTTCATGACTCCAATTCCACCATCTGATAACATTTAACTTTTCTATTTGACTTTCATTAAATCTATAGCCAATAACTTTAGCCGGATTTCCGGCAACGATCGAATACGGCATTACATCTTTTGTCACTACACTTCCGGCCGCTACAACTGCGCCGTTACCAACAGTTACTCCACCAAGAATAGTAACATCCGATCCAATCCAGCAATCATTCATTATAACTATCTGGCCTTTTCTCTTTATGCGTTTGGGACGGCTGTATTTTACACCGTTTACACGCCCCTGTCCTACACATTTATAATCATGATTTAAATCAACCAGCAACCTTAACCTGTCTGCAATCGATGTATATCTTCCAATCTGAACATTATACACACAATCTTTGTCAATAACCGCATCCGCTGTACCCTCGCCAACATAACTATCAACCCCAATACTAAGCACAGGAAAATTCTTATTCTCTTCAAGGGGATCATTAAAAAACTGCATATCCTCTGTTACAGTGTATTCACTTACCTTAAAGCCTATCTGCATCTCATTCCCTCTCCTCAAATATTATAATCCGCTATCATTACCGGTTTCCTTGCTTCCGAAAATACCGGTACTAATGGCGATGCACTACCATAATATGCATCATACTCCTCAACAATTTCATCGTCCTCACGCACATCAATATTGACCATAGTCAAATTATTATCTGCCACCTCAACAAGATTCACCAATTCACGCGTTGTTTGTTCATCCACTCTATTCCATACATCGCACATTTCCGGAAAATACGTCACATCTACATCAACTCTGTCACTGTTTTTTTCAAAAACCTGTATTTTACATTTCATCTTTTCTATGAAATCTCTGTGTTCTACAATCTCGTTAAGCCCTATACAATATAGGATTTTCTTTTTTCTTTGCTCCTTCTCATCTATATATAACCCTTCGACGTCACTACAATTATCTATTTTTGATTTCAAAACATACCCAGCATTAATCCTAATTTTATCTTCCCATATTACGCGTGTTGTTTTACCTGCAAAATCAGATAATTTCTCAATATAACGTTCTCTTATATTTTCCGATTGAACAATAACCTCATCAGCATATATTACACCCGGAGCAGTAGCATAATGTTTCAAATTATATATATCCGTATAGTCATCAGGTCCAAACTCGCCTGTCTCAAACGGCGGTATATATATCAGTCTTTCCGTAAACTGCCGTAAATTACAGGCATAAAACTGCGGTGGAACCGTAAGACAAGGATTTTCTCCATCATAAGGATTTTGAATATATATTACTTCCGGCCTATGTAATTGAAGATTATAATTCATCCAGGAATCCATTACTAAATATTCCGGATATCTATCATAATCAATAGCACTTGCAAGCTCATCCTCAGACGCTGTCACTCTCCCATATATATCTTTAAAAAATATAGGAATCGGCACAACAAAAACATCATACTCATCATTCTCAGCATAACCCTTATATATATTGTCAAATGCCTTCCACTCTTTTGCACCGATTGGCAAAAATAGAACTTCTTTTTTATTAATGACATTCTCATTCACACTGACAATAATATCATCATTTGCTGTGGCAATTCCCTGTAGCAAATCAACTTCACTAAATGATACATCTCCTTCATTAATAAATAGATATATCCTGTATAAAGCGTCACAATACGTCTGTATTGCAGCAACTACGCCTCTGGTACTGTTTCTATTCTCTCCCTTGGCATTTTCAACCAGCGTTGCATAATCAACAACAAACTGCTGAAAATCAGGCATTATACTAATAATCTCATCATATAGCCTTTCTTTAAACAATCCCAGTAAACTCTCATTCAAAGAATTCAGTTGTTTCAAAAAATCATGTGACATAGAATCAAGAGAATCTACCTCTGAATTCATACTATCACTTCTATTTAGCATATCCGGCTTAAAAGTAAATTCCGGCAAAGAAAAATCAGCAACTTCCTGAAGATTTTTTCTCTGTCCCTCAAAATAAGGATAATTATGTCCGCCCCACACCTTATGTATCTTAAGATAATCCCCATATCTGTTTTTGAGCATTTCATTATAACGAGCAGGTACAGGAATAGTCGTGTTTTCAAAAGGAAGTCTTATCACTTCATCATAATATTCTTTTGGAAGTCCCCTGTCGCCCTTCAACACAAAAGGAAACATCTGCCCTATATTATCAGCTTCTTCCTCCGGTACTCTTGCCATCTGCTCTTCCGCTATACCATATATCAATATACCAATCTCTCTTGGAGAAAGTTTTCTGTCTATAACAACACCATACTTTTTCTCTATCTCAGACAGCTCTCTTGATACTGTATCTTTTGAAAAACTATTTTCTACAATACCGTCTGCAACCGCAATCAATTTTTTGATTTCCTTGCACCGCTTAGCTTCCTTATCTTCATCTCTGTATAGATAGTCCTTGATAAAAATATCAACCACTGAAATATAAGGAAAATTATGATATTTCTTTAAATGTTCCTCACCAAATGATATCTGATTACTGTTGACAACTCTTACTAAAAAAAGCCAGTGATCTTCCTTACTCCTAAAATCATGTATTGCAAATTCTTTTGGTAATTCCTTATCTGCAACCTCTCGAAATCTGTTGTAATCTTCCCTTTTCATACATATATCAAGATCATCATCCCATGGAACATATCCTCCATGTCTGACTGCACCAAGTATACTTCCCCAATCTGCAAAATATGTTATTCCATATTTCTTACATATTCTATCTATCTCAAAAAGGACGCAAAGATTCGCTGCCCACGCCTGCTTAATTGCCGTGGGAATATAAAAACCGTTTCTAACTTCATCTTTGAAATAATCCACAGTAAAATCCATCTTGTCCCTCTTAATTTATGAATTGTTAACTATATCAAGTATATCCCTTATCCTTGCTTTATACGTTAATTCCAATTTAACTTTACGCCTTCCATTCTCCGCTATTTTTTTTCGTTCTTCTTCATGTTTAAGATAATATTCAATCTTATTACGGGCATCATCTATAGATGTATAGTATTCATAATCCACACCCGATTCAAACAACCCTTCCATATCAGCCCTATAGTCTGTAAGAAGAAAACCTCCCGCTCCCATAATATCCAAGGCTCTTAAAGGTATACCTGTCTTGATTGAAGGAAGTGTAACATTAAGATTAATCTTGCTTAATCTAAACACCTTATTCATATCAGAGTTATATTCCACTGTACCCATATGGTAAGCTTCAGGAATATCACTGATATCTCCCGGTGTATATACCTTCATCATATATTCTTTAGAAATCGATCTAATCATACTCTTTCTCTGGTATGTAGCCGCTTTTCTTGCTAGAAAATAATTGGCATATATATATCTGTCATCTGCATAGGTATTCTTATCAAATCCATGCGGCATAACTCTGTATAATTCCTTTAAAACATCTTCCGATAAAGACTCTTCTAAAAATGTCCCTCCAAGCACATTTTTTTGAGCATCTACAACAGCATTTATATAACCCTTATAATAATCATCTAGTTTGTCATATAATCTGTCATAAAGGTTATGTTCCTCATTATACAAGGATGCTACAATACTGACATCCGCAGAAAATCTTTCACTATCCTGCTCTACATATTCTATAGAACCTACTCTATCAGTATTAACACCCAATGGCATATAATAAACCGTTGATATTCCTTTACTTCTCAAAGTCCTACATTCTTCACTGTCAAACACAAAGGCATAGTTACAATCATTATTAATACTTCTATCATAAAGTGAGATTCTTGGACTGTCATATGTCCATGATATATACTTAGTTCTATATTTTTGACAGATATCAGATACTGGTGGATAATAATTAGAAGTGAACACAATCGAGTAGCCTTTACTTATTTCATCATCAATCATTTCTATAGTTTTCTCAGAGTTTTCCCCATATATTAATGGATAATCAATTATTGCAACATCATACCCGAAAGAAGTAAATGCTTCAATAATGTCATTTTTTCCAAACATATTGTAATCAATATATAACAATCTACTCCCCATTGTAAAACACCCCATTAATTACATATTAGATATAATCCATTTTAACATTTATCCCTATAAAATACTATAAAAAATTGCCTTTATGAATCATTATTATTCTGCTATACTTATACATATCTTTGTTTCACAAAGGAGGATGTGGCATATGCAACTACTTTCACCAACTTTCGCATACCAGTTTAAATGCGTTGCAGATAAATGTTCTTATAGTTGTTGTAGAGACTGGTCTATTTTTTTCAATGAAACGGAGCTTATGAAATTCAAACAATATGGCATAAATGATATTGATACATTATCCAGGCAGTTAGAGCCCGGTAAATACGAGATGAAATGTAATAGTAACGGTAAATGTCCATACCTTGAAGAATCAGGTCTTTGCCGTATGATAACAACTTGTGATAATGACGAGGTTCTATGCAACACATGTCAAACATTTCCCCGTATCATCAAGCCAAGGAAGGATTATATCGAATATACCTTAAGTAACGCCTGTCCGGCAGTCATAGATATATTAAACAACACCCCTTCCCCTATTACATTCGAATTGATTGATTATGATGACTCTATTAAAACAACCGGATGTTTTTCACATAACCTAATCTCTTGCAGAGACACAATGGTTGATCTTATGCAGATTTCAGATTTCCCAATATGGATGAGACTCTACATAATCTACTCATTTGCCACAAAAGTAAAAAAACTCGACGGTTCAAACTTCGATTCAATAATCATGCAATATAATTCTGTAGACTATTTAATAGAAATGTACCAACAATTACTCAGTTTTAATATCAACATACCTACAAAGCTACAGTTACTGACGGACTATCTTGCTATATCGCATGATAAAAAGTCAACAAAATCACATGAAGTTGTCTACGCTAAATTATACAAAAATGTTTTGAAATATGACATAGATTATTTATCAGAAAAATTCCTGCAATATGAAGAAGTATTCTCAAAGCACTCTTCATTAATGGAAAACATAGCCGTTAACGATCTCTTTAGAAATATTAATTGTGAAAATCAAAATGATATGTATTATTCAGCCATTCTCTTAATTATAATGATGTCACTAATTAAATTTACCAGTTTTCTAAAATGGCTTGATTCTGACAACAATAATTGTGATACTCTTGATTACAATATCATCGTATATTTTGCCAGAAGATTTGAACATATTAGTTTTACTAATCTCAAAAAACAAGCTATCGAATTTGAAAAAAACAAACTACTTGATCCAGGTAATATCTTTACCCTTATAAGGTAATTTGTTACCATATTTACAATCTCTACCAAAATAACAAAGGAGTCACTTAAATCATAGTGACTCCTTTTATAGTTATTATTAATCATTATATTTAAAACATATTATCATCCCTGAAGAAGTGACATAACTCCCTGAGTTGACTGATTAGCCTGTGCAAGCATAGACTGTGCAGCCTGCTGAAGAATATTATTCTTAGAGTATGCAACCATCTCTTTTGCCATATCTGTATCACGGATGCTAGACTCAGATGCTGTAAGATTCTCAGAATAGTTCTCGAGATTGTTAATTGTATAATCAAGACGATTCTGAATAGCACCAAGCTTTGAACGTTCTGCCGATACTTCCTTGATTGCATTAGTAATTCTGCTCAATGTTGCTGAAGCCAATGAATGTGTAGATACCTTAGTATCATCTGCCGTAAGACCAATATTAGTAGCTGTAAGCTCTTTTATAGAAACTTTCATGTTTTCACCTGAATTAGCTCCAACCTGAAGATACTTGCCATCACTCATTGATCCATCTAATAATTTTGAACCATTAAACTGTGCCTTTGATGTAATTGAGTTAATCTCCTGTCTTAACTGATCTATCTCATTAGCAATTGCTGTACGATCTTCTGTTGCATTAACATCATTTGCTGCCTTTGTAGCAAGTTCACCCATTCTCTGAAGCACTGAATGAATCTCATTCATATTTCCTTCTGCTGTCTGGATAAGATACTGTCCATCCTCTGCATTAGATACTGCCTGGTTAATACCTCTGATCTGATTTCTCATCTTCTCTGAAATAGAAAGTCCTGCTGCATCATCTGCTGCACGATTAACTCTATAACCTGAAGATAACTTCTCTGTATTCTTAGCTACTGCCTTAACGTTTCCACCTAACATTCTATTAGCATTAGTTGCTTGCATATTGTGTTGTACTACCATAATCTTTTCCTCCTTGTACAATGTCGCTTTTATTTCTTTCAGTCCCAGCGACATTTGTTAAGGGGCTATTCTTAACATTATCCTTTATCGCTAAGGGCTATATTATCATTTACATTTAATATATCGACTCACCTTAAAAATACTTTATAGTAAATTTTAAAAATATTTTCATTCTTTCTAGAACGTAAAAAAGTGTCTTCGACACATCAACTCCCCTGCCCCTCAATCTTGAGGGGATTAGGGGTTGATTCTTATTTCAAAATCTTTCATAATAATCTTA
>CADBCZ010000021.1 GCA_902793335.1 uncultured Lachnospiraceae bacterium | reverse complement strand
ATATACATTAAAATGAGAAAAAATCGTATTTGGATGTTGATTTGTGCGAAAAACTGTATATAATAGAAAGTAGAAAAGAAGGTGAGGTAGCAATCATGTTAATTCAATTTAATTTCAAAAATTTCAAATCATTTAGAGAAGAGGCTACTTTGGATTTGTCTGCGGCGAAGATGACCGAGTTTTCAGACAGAGTAGTGACGGTTGGTAGTGAGAAGATTTTGCCGGTTGCTGCCATTTATGGTGCAAATGCAAGCGGAAAGTCTAATATATATAACGCTTTTGAATATATGTCTGAGTATGTTGCAGAATCCTTTAAGTATGGCGATGAAGAGGAAAAGTTTGAGGAGTTTAGACCGACGCCGTTCTTGTTTGATTAACTATGGTTTTTGCATCAATAAGGAAGGTGTAACCGAAGAATGGCTTAATTCCAAGGCAAAGACTGCCAGAAAATACAGTACAGTATTTTATCGTGGAACTACTGACGAGGAGTTTGATTTGTCGGGCTTCCCTAAGATCAGTAGGGATAATATTCAGGTAGCATTGGAAAAGCAGGTGCTTATCATTTCCTTGGGAGCAAAGCTGAAGATTGGTAAGTGTAAGGCAATCAGGGATTGGTTCATTGCAAACGAGTTTGCTGATTTTGGCGATCCTTTTACCAACTTCTTTATGTCACGAAGATTGCCGAAAGGATTTGTGGAAGATAAGAATGTACAGCAGAAGGTTGTAGAATATTTCGCATCTTTTGATGAGCATATCAAGGATTTCAGAATTGAAAAGGTTCCCCAGGAGGCTGAAAGCAAGGAAGAGCGATACAAGATTAATGCACTTCACAAGATGATAGATTCTGATGAAATGGCGGAAATTCCGTTGGGATTGGAGTCAGCCGGAACCTTGAAGATGTTTGCGTTATATCCGGAATTGCAGGAAGTATTGGAGAAGGGGAGCGTATTCTTTATTGATGAATTAAATGCTCGTTTGCACCCGTTACTTGTAAGAAATTTCTTGCTTACATTTTTGAATCCGGAAATCAACACCAACCACGCGCAGCTCGTATTTACAACCCATGACACATGGCAGTTATCTAACCAGTTGCTACGCCGTGACGAAATCTGGTTTGTTGAAAAGGATGAAAGAGGTGTATCCACACTTTACTCATTGGCTGATTTCGTGGATGAGGATGGTTCCCGCATCCGTAAGGATGAAAGTTATGAGAAGAATTACCTAATTGGAAAGTACGGTGCGATTCCTACCTTAAAGAGTATTGATATATTTAAGGAGGAATGAGTATGGCGAAAAAAGACAGAACAGGTAATAGAAAAACGAGAGACCAGAGAAAACAATTCAAGGTGCCGGAATTGGGCTACTGAGGCTACGGAACGCTGCTTCTTTACCGGTCTTCATCAGGCATTGCCGGAAGATGTGAGAAACAAGCTTGTAATAAAGGTGGTAGAGACAAAGACTCGTACCATGATTGATAAATGCCTGGAACTCACTGCTTATGATGCACAGTATCGAATCCCATGGATTGTGTTTGATAGAGACCAAGTGCAAGGGTTTGATGAGATTATAAAAGAGGCAGAGGATAAAGGAATACAAGTGGGGTGGTCCAATCCATGTTTTGAAATATGGATGTATGCCTACTTTGGTTCCATGCCGGCAATCCAAGACTCCTGGACTTGTTGTTCGGATTTTGGACGAGTATATGAAACCAAGACTGGACAGAAATACTCCAAGGCTGATGAGCAGATGTATGGCAAAAGCACAGCAGAAGCTGG
This sequence comes from uncultured Lachnospiraceae bacterium, assembly GCA_902793335.1. Taxonomy (GTDB): domain Bacteria; phylum Bacillota; class Clostridia; order Lachnospirales; family Lachnospiraceae; genus CAG-590. Next base: position 85,947 of record CADBCZ010000021.1, on the reverse strand, counting down.
AACAGTGTAAAAGAGAAGGTAAAACAAAACCATCGGAGATGTGTCCTTGTACGACGGTGCATGAGCTGGTGGGAGAGATTAAAAGTAAAAGTTTATGATGTTTGTTTGAAGGGAGGGGTGGTGATGAGATTAACGTATAGCAAGGTATTTGATAGATATGCTATGTCATTTTCAGATAAACTTGCTGAAATATCATATTCTTTATACAAAATGTTGAGATTGCGATTTGAAAGAATATTTCCTCTTTCAGAGAACGAGAAATATGGGTTTGAAGACGATTTGTTTTCGAAAGAAGAATCTGCAGATATGCCACAAGGGTTTGATTACATAGAAAAAAAGACGGTTGATGGATTTGTGAGGTTGGATTATATAGATTTATATGATTATCTTCCGAAAGAAGATTTAGCAACATTTATTAAAGAGCTTAAAAAATGTGTTAGTCAAAATAAAATAACACCATTTGGTGCATTTCGTTCTCGACAGGACATTGATAAAATTGATAATCTGGGTCGATATTATGATGGTAAAGCTTTTACAAACATTTTATCTGTTCGATTTCGTAAAAATAAAATAATTCAACAATCTTGTTCGGATATTTCCATATCGCTTCGAAATCTTTCAGCTACGTTTCTTGTAGTAAAGTATCGTATATATATTACAAAAGACTTTAATGATAGGTTAGACAAGGTATGTAAGGAAAAATATGTAGGATATACGTCAGTTTATAGACAATTCAATACACCTTGGTATGCTGTGAAAAAATTTGGCAGAGCATTTCATACAGGGAATAATGTTCGCCAAGAAAAAATGTATGAAATGATTTCTCGACTAAAATGGGAAATACTTAAAGAAATCCGCAAAATTTTTTCGGTTCGCTTTTGGAATAATCAAATATTTGTACCTACCTTTGAAACATATTCGACAAATATCCGTCCAAGCAAGGAACGAGATAATTTAGAGTTTTGGGACAGTATATCATTTGACAGGGCAGCTGATTATGCACCAATATATAATGCATGTGTATGTTGGGATTATAAGCACGGCAATAACGAAGGGATGCGTTTAGCTGCATTTTGTGGTGGAAACTATACTAAAGGTGAATATTTGCCAGAAATTGCTCATCACGATCTTTCGGATATATATGGAGTTTATTTAACGGCATCTACACTGGGAGATGTTTCGGAACGAGATATTGCAATTTGTAATAAAAAAATAAGTAAGGTAATCAGAAACGCTAAAACTTCAGCAGTATTGAAAGTCAGAGTAGAGGTTGAACGAAAGTTATATTACGGCTATCGTTTTATTTCAGAGTTTTCAGGGAAGTCTATAGATTACGATGATATGGAAGCTTTTTGTCACCAATTTTATAAAAAAGGATCTGTATCATCAAGGTGTCTTGAAAATATTGCGAAAAGAATTCAAGAAACTAAAATACAAATTGACAATATATTAAAGTTGTTGAATGATGCGGCTGAATACAGAAGTAGTGAAGAGAATATTAAACTGCAATGGTTTATGATGGTTATAACCGTTTTTTCTTTGATAGTTGCATTGTGCAGTATTAATGGTAATGCTGTTATAAGCGAAATTCAAAATATTATTGAGTGGATAAAAACATATATTCTTTGATAACGTTGCAAAGCAAATGGTTTATTAGCGGGTAGGCAGTCAGAATGATGGCTGTCTGTTTTTATGTTGCAATATGGTTGGAACAGATGTACTATTTAGTTGGGACACAAGAACCTTAATTATTATAGATGCTGTGTTGGTTGATGAGCAAAATTGACAAAGCAGTAAATGACTATTTCGATAAATGAGTAAAGGTGTGAATAGGATGAAGGATTTTATTACTTTTGTAAAGAGATATTCAACAAGAGATTTTATATATTTATTATCTAGGATATCTATAGAAATTTATAAGAAGCAATTAAACCACGATGATGACGAGATGAATTGTTGTATGAAATTTCCACTAGATATAATGGAGTTTGGGTTTATTCCCAAACAAGTTTCTGTAATGTTATCTGCATGGGATATTCAGGATATGGCATATTTATCCATAAGACATTCGAATGATTTTAGAAATGGTAATTTATCATCTCAAGATGTTGGTACTATTGTAAATCTATATCGAGGGCATGAGAATGAGCACTCAAATAGTGGATTCTTAAAGGATGCAGCCTTATCTGAAATATTCAAATTTATAATGGGAATGACATATGAACAATTTAAATATCAGAATTTGGCATGGACGATTCAGAATTTCTGTAGAAATTATCACATATTAATTGGTTCCTCGAATATAAATAGAGAGAAAATTATAGATATAAATCAAATAACAAATGAATTATTGGGACTAAATGTTGATGAGTTATTGGCAGTTGAAATAATGATACTTTGGTTGTGTAGTAAAAATCCCGATCCGTTGTCTGCGCCGGAAACACTCTATCACAGAACAGAAACAAGTGTAATAACAAAAGAGACGCTGGAAAGGGTTGTAGCATACTATAGTATCACATACGAAGAAGTATGGAATTCGCCGATAGGTAAGCAAATATTTTATAGCAAACCATTTGTAATAACAAAGAAGACGCAAGAAAGCATAATGGTAAGCTTTTATTTATTAGTAATGACTTTTGCTGACGGACTATATTGGTTAGTCAGAGATTATTACAGAAATAATAATTTGGGACAGCGATTTATAAATGCATTTGGGGAAATGTTTGAGGGTTATTTTGAGGAATTGGCATCTATTTATTTAGACAAAAAACAATGGTTTAAGATTCCGGAACAGAAGAAAAAAAGCGCAGATTATTATGTTGAATTTGATGATGTAATTTTATTGTTTGAATTAAAATCAGGACTACTTGGGATAGGTGCGAAACAACAAGTGCCAGATGTTCAGCAAATTGACACATTCTACAAAAGAAATATTTTGGAGGCATATGAGCAACTTAAAAATTCTGAAGAAGAGTATTGCGGTGAAAAGCCAATACTTAAAATTTTCTTATTGTATGAAAGTGCAACAAATATGCAGATTATAATGTCATCTATACCTGACATTTTTGTTAAGGATAAAGGATGTTATATTATGACGATTGAAGATTTGGAAATGCTATTGGCTACATATCAGAATGATAGGGGAAATTTCAAAAAGGTAATTCACAAATTGATTAGAAATGAAAATACCGAAGGAAAATTTGAAAGTGTGTTGAATGTGTTGAATGAGTACGGTGCAACTGAAGATATGCATTTTATAGATGAAAGAGATTATTTTGCAAATATACTAAAACGTTTTGAAAAGGATTTTCGATAAGTTATGATGTTAAGAATTTATTGCGAAAATAGGAGGTAACTATGAAAAAACAACAGAGATGCTACATCTACACCCGTGTATCCACCTCCATGCAGGTAGATGGCTACAGTTTAGATGCGCAAAAAGATAAATTGCATAAATACGCTGAATACCAGGACATGATTATCGCCGGTGAATACTCCGACGAAGGTAAATCCGGTAAAAGTGTGGAAGGTCGCCCACGGTTCCAACAGATGCTTCAGGATATTGAAACAGGTAAAGATAACATTGATTTCGTACTTGTCTTTATATTATCCCGATTCGGGCGAAACGCAGCAGATGTATTATCTTCTCTTCAGAGAATGCAGGATTTTGGTGTTAATCTTATCTGTGTGGAAGATGGTATCGACAGTTCAAAAGATGCAGGTAAACTGATGATTTCCGTGTTATCTGCGGTGGCTGAAATTGAGCGTGAGAATATATTGGTACAGACTATGGAAGGGCGCAGGCAGAAAGCCAGAGAAGGTAAGTGGAATGGTGGTTTTGCCCCTTACGGTTATCAGCTAATCAATGGTGAACTGCACATTGCCGAGGATGAGGCTGAGATTATCCGAATTATTTATGATAAGTTTGCCAATACCACTATGGGAATTGCGGCCATTGCTACATTCCTGAACAATAGCGGATACAAGAAAAAGCTTCGTCAGAACAATACCATAGAAGGTTTTTCCACATCTTTTGTAAAAGGTGTTTTGGATAATCCCGTGTACTGTGGCAAGCTTGCTTTTGGCAGAAGAAAGAATGAGAAGATTCCGGGTACAAGGAATGAGTACCACATTGTGAAGCAGGACAAGTATATGCTGAATGACGGTATTCATGAGGCGATTGTATCGGAAGAATTGTGGAATCAGGTGCATAAAAAGAGACAGGAAACCGGTGTTGCCAACATCAAAACTCATAGCTTGGATCATGAGCACATTTTATCAGGTATTATCAAATGTCCTATCTGCGGAAGTGGTATGTATGGCAATGTAAATCGTAAAAAGCATCCCGACGGCGGTCATTACAGAGATTATTTCTACTATGCCTGCAAGCACAGAACCTTTGTAAATGGACATAAGTGTACTTATCGCAAGCAATGGAGCGAGGATAAAATCAATGCAGCGGTGGAAGAAGTTATCCGCAAGCTTGTGAATAATCCAAAATTCAAAACGGAGATTCAGAAGCATATCGGACAAAGCATTGATACGCAGGAACTGGACAGAGAGCATACAGGTTTGCAGGAGAGATTAAAGCAGGTAATCGGAGCTAAGAACAAGCTGGCAAATCAGATGGATAACTTATCTGTATCAGACAAGCATTATGATAAGAAATATGAGGATATGCAGGTGCGTCTGGATAAGCTTTATGATGAGATAGAAGAAATCGAAACTCTGATTGAAGAAGTGGAGACCAGACTGTATAATATTAGGCAGGAGAAAATATCCGGTGACAATGTGTACCAGTTTTTACTCTTCTTTGATAAGCTGTACGACAGATTTACGGATGTTGAGAAGAAAACGTTTATGAAGAGCTTCCTTGCAGATGTAAATATTTACGAGGAAGAGCAGGCGGACGGAAGAATCCTTCGTAGTCTCAAGTTTAGATTCCCTGTATTTTTTAATGGGAAAGAGATATACGAATTGGATTGGGACAACGAAACAACAGTTGAGAGTGTTTGCTTGATGTCTAAAGTGTAGTGTCGAAACGGGTTGAGACGATAGAAAGGATGTATATATGGATAGGATAGAATATAGAAACACAAAGGATTATAAAAAAGCAATTGATATTCTTTGTGATTTCATTAGCGAGGCATTAAGCGGAGATATTAATGGTTTAAAAAATAATGATATTACATTGCTTATTCGAAGAGTTGATAATGGGAAAAAACAGAATATTTATTTTGGAGATATTAATGATCCAGATATGTACTACATAACTCGAGCAATATATATTGTCGTTTGGGGATATGTTTTCAATTTGGATTTTGACAATTTGGGACAATGGGGAAGAATAATAAAACATCCTTTTAGGGGAGACACTATGAATTCCTTTAACAGTGTTTTTGGAAAAGAAATGATTATAGCTAAAAGATATTGTTTAAGTGATGATCTTATAAAGATAATAATGGAATATTATCACTTATATCATTCAATTGGAAATTTTATAGTAATTCCCAATAAACTAAATCTTAATAGTAAAAGAGCCAACTATTGTACATTACAAGATTTCTTTGATAGTTTTCTTGGCGCAATGTACCAATATAAACACCCTGAAGAGAGTACTGTCTATAGAGATTTCTGCAATGAATTAGAAGTTGTATTTAAAGAAAATGATGTTTTAGAGAAATTTTCATTTGATGATTATGTGAATGAGTTCTATTTAAAAAGCTATATTCGTGACGAAAAACCATACGATGTTTTCAATGTGCCACTTGATATTCGTAAAAAAGAATACATTGGAAGAAATAGAAGATCTAAATCATTTTATACTAACGACGAATACATTTCTATGACTTCCAATTATTTAAATGAAGCAGAAAAGATTATAAAAAATAGAGCTGATAGCATCGTGGAGAGATTAAATGAGGAAATTGGAGCATTAAATAATGCGGGACATTGTTAGACTGAATTAGTGCTGGTAGGGGTATGCAAAATCGTAGTTATCGTTAAATAGTTTTATGGATATGTTTCCATTAACGTATAAATCCTATGACGTACTTAGTGTCGCCTAGAACCATGTGGAGACATGCGTGCTCTTATCGAAGACGAGCGAAGCGAAGTCTGAGATTAGAGACGCAGCCGTTCCGGCGAGCGCGGAGCGCGAGAGCGGAACTTCCTATGATATGCTTGAGAGAATACAGAAAGCGAAGGACTATGTTGAAATCGGTGAGGATGCCGAGGATTACTATAGGATAAAGGATTCAGAAATATAAAGATATGAGAATGTCTTTCTGATGAAGGGAACAGATGATGATTGAATTAAAACCTGCTCTGAGGGATGATATTGAAAAAGTCTGGAGGATGCAGGTTGAGGCTTTTTCCGAACTTCTGGAAAAATATCAGGATTATGAAACAAGCCCCGCTGCCGAAGAAATGAAAAGCGTAGCTGCGAGATTTGAACAGCCCGGCTCAAAGTACTATTTTATAATGGCCGGTGACAAACCGGTCGGAGTGATTCGTATTATTGATAAAAAGGATGGCAGCAGGAAGCGTATTTCTCCTATTTGGATTATGAAAGAGTTTCGAAACAAGGGGTATGCCCAAGCTGCAATGGAAGAGGCGGAACGAATATATGGAAAGAATTACTGGTGTCTGGATACCATTCTACAGGAAAAGGGCAATCTGTACCTATATGAGAAAATGGGATATCATCAAACCGGTAAAGTGGAGCATATCAACGACCAAATGGATATTGTATTTTATGAAAAGGACTGAAAAGTGACGGATTTGATGGATTATCAGGCTGTTCAAAAGATTGCAAAGGACACGATCAATAATATAAAAGCAGAAATAAGATCCGGGATGTCTTTAATAGAAGTACGAAGTCTATGTGAAAATAAGATGCGTGAACTTGGAGCAGATTCGTTTTGGTACTATGATATCGGGGCATTTGTTTTCTCAGGAGATGAATCAAAAAGCATTTTTGGTTAATCAACGAAAACGACGTCGAGACGGTCGTACTTTTAAGTGACAAAATGGTTGACGGATATATCGACATTGATTTAGATGTTGAGAAACTTGAAGGCAAGTTAGGAACTGCAACATACGCAGAGATTAAGAAGTATGTGGCTGACCACAATGATGGCATGAAGGTAACAAACCTTTATATCGGTCAGTCTCTTTTTTTATCTTGACGGGCTAATGAACATTAGCTATAATGAGGCTAATGTTTGTTAGCGGAAAGGAGGATACAATGTCTACCAAAGAGAAAATTATGGATGCGGCATTAACGTTATTTGCAGAGAATGGATACGATGGAACAAGCGTGGAGCAGATTGCAAATATTGTCGGGATCAAAGCTCCATCGCTTTACAAGCACTATAAGGGCAAAGAGGACATCCTGAATGCGTTGATCGATTCTGCGGAAGAGCGGTATGAGGTAATGTTTGGATCTGAGAAAAACATCGGGAAGGTGCCACAGAGCCGGGAGGAATTTATAAAGGTGACTATGGAAAGGATCTCATTCACAATGCGGGATCCCATAATCCGAAAGACGCGGATGCTTTTTGTGCAAGAGCAGTTCAGGAATGAAAGGATTTCCGAGGCTACAACCAGGCATCAGCTGGATGGAATACAGAGGATGTTTGCAAAGATTATCAAGGGAATGATGGATGAGGGGATAGTAGTAAAGGATGATCCGAAGTTGCTTGCGGCAGAGCTTACCGCGCCGGCTGTTCTGCAGATAGCAAGAGCAGACAGACAGCCACAGTGTGAGAAAGAATGCATGGAATACATCGAAAAGCATTTGCGGCATTTTTGTAAGGTATACATGAGATAGGAGCAGAGAAAAATTGATCAGGATCGAATTATTATCAGCAGAAAACTTTAAACAGGATTCATTGGACTATTATCCAAGAAAACAGGATGTAAAAAAAGTATATCGTAAACACAATGGAGAATATATTCTTGAAGACTGTGTTTATACAGAAGATTGGGATATGGAAAAAAGACGTACTGTCGCAAAGAATATCAGCGGTGATGATTATGTTACATATCTTGCAATTGAAAAGGATGAAGTGGTTGGATTCATTGGGTTAAAAAAGGGATTGATTGAATCATATATGATTTTGGATATGATGCAAGTATCGGCTGCCTGCAGAGGACAGGGAATTGGAAGAAAGTTGTTTAATGCAGGGAAAGAAGAAGCTCGAAAGGCCGTAGCAGAGGCCTTGTATATTTCTGCATGTTCATCTGAAGAAACGATTGCTTTTTATAAAGCGATGGGAGCTGAACTGACAGATTGTACGATAAAGGAAATTGAAGAAGATGAACCGTATGATTTGCAAATGGTTTGTTATGTTTAGATTACGGGGTGATTTTAATGATAAGAAAAATGAAAGAGGAAGATTTGCAACAGTGTGGAGTGATATATGCTAAGGCGTTTCCTATAGAATATTGGGGAATAGATTGGACGACAGAAAATGCCACAGAATATCTTCAGGATTTTTTTGAACAGAGAAGATTTGTGGGATTTGTATATGAGGAAAACAAAGAAGTACTAGGGTGTATATTTGCACTTCGTAAGATTTCCGGCAACAAAGAAGAGATTTATATTAATGAGATGGCAGTACTTCCTGAGCGACAAGGTCAAGGAATAGGTAAGCAGTTATTAAACGCTGTTAAAGATTATAGTAAGGACAAAGGACTTGCGGGCATTGTTCTTTATACAAGCGAGTATGCGCCAGCGGCTAAGTTTTATGAGAAGAATGGGTTTAAGTTATCAAATGGAACGATATGTATGTATTGCGAGTAATCAATGGATATTAAAAATCAGTTTGACAGAGCGTCAAATTCAGGCTTTACGGAGGTAATTTCATTGAACAACATCTTTTATTTTGCGAACGAAAACACGGAGGCGAAGGCGACGTGAGAACAGAAAAATGTCAGGGACGGCTGACGGTATACTTTGAGGATCCTTTTTGGGTAGGAGTATTTGAACGAATTGAAAATGGGAAGCTATCGGCGGCAAAGGTGACATTTGGTGCTGAACCAAAGGATTATGAGGTGCAGGAGTTCGTGAGCAGGCATTATTATCAGCTGCAATTCAGTCCGGCGATTAAAACCGATGTAAAGGATGTAAAGAAAAATCCGAAAAGGGCACAGCGCGACGCGAAAAAACAGATCTTAGAAAAAGGAATCGGTACGAAATCCCAACAGGCTCTTAAACTGCAACAGGAACAGAATAAACTGGTGAGAAAAGAGCGAAGCAAGAAGGAACGGGAAGCGGAAAGCGACAGACTGTTTGAAATGAAACAGCAGAAGAAAAAGGAAAAGCATAGGGGGCATTAATACATGGTTTTTAAGGAGGCGAGATTATGACATATGAGTAAGTATGAACCTCTTTGGATATGGATCAGGGAGAATGGAACGGATGGCCTCAAGCTGACGTATGCGGAAATTGAAGAGATTGCTGGGGTACCAATCGATCATTCTTTTCTTAAATACAAGAAACAACTTTCGGAATTTGGCTTCTGTGTCGGAAAGATTTCAATGAAGGAAGAGACAGTCATGTTTCAAAGAGTTAAGTGATGGCAAATATAATAACAGGCTTTAGGGTACTGATCAGTATTGCACTACTGTTCTGTCCGGTGTTTTCGCCGGCATTCTATATGTTTTATCTGATCGCTGGCTTATCTGATATGATAGACGGCACGGTTGCCCGAAAAATGAATACTGTCACCGAGTTTGGAGCGAGATTTGATACTGCTGCGGATTTTGTATTCTTAGTAGTATGCCTGATAAAGCTGCTCCCGGTGATAAGTATGCCGGCATGGTTGTGTATATGGATCGTAATGATTGCGCTGATAAAGATAATAAACATCATTTCGGGATACATTGTACAAAGAAAGTTGGTGGCGGTTCATTCAGTGATGAATAAGGAGACAGAGGATAAGGTGATCGATATCGCACTCCGGTATTGTTATGAAACTCCAGAGAGTTTCAGCAAGGCTTTCTCGCGTTTCCACGGCGTGACACCCACGCAGGCCCGTGAAGGAGCAGATGTAAGGACTTTTCTTCCCTTGTCTATCAAAGTACAGGTTCAAGGAGGTATCCAAATGGAATACAAGGTAACAACAATGTTTCAGTTCAAGGTGATCGGATTTCAAAAGGAATTTGACTACGAAACCGCTTATCAGGAGATTCCGAAGTTCTGGGATGAGATCTGCGAGAAGTATGCCGCAAATGTTTATGCTGGGAATGAGCCGGCGAACCTTCAAGAGAAGGCGATAATAGATCATTGTATCGGAGAATATGGAGTTTGTATCGATGATATCGGCGGAGGTAAGTTCCGATATCTGGTTGCTGGAAAGTACTCCGGCGGAGATGTTCCGGATGGCATGGTAGTCTATGAGTTCCCACGTGGTGATTGGGCGGTGTTTGACTGCATAGGTCCTATCCCTGAGTCACTGCAGAGCCTTAATACCCGAATATTTAAGGAGTGGTTGCCGGGAAATCCTGACTATGAGCTCTGTGGAAACGCTAACGTCGAATGGTATGACTGCGTCAATGGAGAAAAGACCGACAAGGATTATCACAGCGCGATCTGGATTCCTGTAAAAAAGAAGGCGTAGATTCAAAACCTGTATCCCGGAAAGCCGGGGTACAGGAAAACTATTTGGCTAACGCCAAATATGCTCCGCTTTGGATGCGCACTCGCGCGAATGGTAATTGTTGCATTCGCAAGCGCGCTCGGCGCAAAAAAATCCGCAAGCGGATTTTTATATATAGAACATGACATACTGTTGTCTTGTTTAGTTTGGTAAGATATGCGAAGAGGGGGATCAAATGAAGATAGACAGACTTATCGGAATATTATCCATACTACTGCAGAAGGAGATGACAACGGCTCCGGAGCTCGCAGATCATTTTGAAGTGTCCATGAGGACGATAAACAGGGATATCGAAGTTCTTTGTAAAGCGGGAATACCGATCCAGACTTCTCAGGGAGCCGGAGGCGGTATAAGTATTATGAACGGATACCGGATGGATAGGACGCTTTTGACATCACGGGATATGCAGATGATCCTTGCGGGCCTCCGAAGTTTGGACAGTGTAAGTGGGAGCAGATACTATGGTCAGTTGATGGAAAAGATCCAGGCAGGTTCTTCGGAATTTGTAAATGGCAGGGATTCCATCCTAATTGATCTGTCTTCATGGTACCAGGATACGCTTCCCCCGAAGATAGGTCTCATCCAAGACGCCATTGAACTGCGTAGGAGGATCCGATTCGATTATTATTCGCCGGGAGGCGAGACGAAAAGGGAGATCGAGCCTTATTATCTGATCTTTAAATGGTCTAGCTGGTATGCATATGGGTTCTGCCTGTTAAGGGAAGACTTCCGGCTGTTCAAGCTGAACAGGATGGACAGTATCGTTCATGGTGAGGTGTTTGACAGAAGATCCGAGATTCCTTTGCCGGAGCTATCAAATGAAAAGGTCTTTCCTGCAAAAGGAAGAGTCAAAGCAGTTTTTGATCCGTCCATGAAGTGGCAATTGGTTGAAGAGTACGGCGTGGGTTCATTTGAAGAGCAACCGGATGGATCGCTTCTCTTTGAACATGAATATTCGGATGATGAAGGCCTGATATCATGGATGCTTTCATGCAGGGATAAGGTGACTGTGATCGATCCGGAGTCTGTCAGGGATAAGCTGTATGAGATCGCCTGTGATATGGCGGAAAAATATGCAACAGCAGTGAGCGAAGCGGAGCCATGCGGAGCTTTTGAAAGGAGGGAAAAGAACCATGGGAAACAAAGCGCTGATGATAATTGACATTCAAAATGACATTACTAAGAACTACAAAAAGATCATTGATCGTATCAATCAGGCTATCGACTGGGCTGTGACAGAGAATATGCAGATCATCTATATCAAGCATAATAATCTGTCGCCGGGAACCAGAACCTTTAAGCCGGACACAAAAGGGGCTGAGCTGGTTCCTGAAATGAAGGTGGTATCCGATAATATCTTTGTGAAGACGAAGGCAAATGCGCTTACGAGCGAGGAATTTACAGAGTTCATTGAAAAGAATGGAATTAACGAGTTCTTTATTGCCGGTGCGGATGCCACAGGTTGCGTAAAGTCCACATGCTTCAATATGACAAAGGCAGGATATAGCGTTCACGTGATATCCGATTGTGTTACAAGCTATGATCTGAAAAAGATGGATGAAATGTACGCATACTATGCGAAAAAGGGCTGTGAGGTCAAAGAACTTGAGGATTATATGGAGGGCGCTGATTGTCCGGTGGACGATCGTTTGGCACGGGCCGGAACGAAGTGTAGACAGAGCATGAGATTAGATGGTTTTGGGATACTTGTTGAAGATATGGCGAAGATGATCCGCTTTTACAGGGATGTTCTCGGATTTGAGATCAAGGAAGAAGAGAATACTTCTAATGTTTATCTTGTAAAGGATGGAACACTTTTTCTGCTTTACGGCAGGAAGGATTTTGAGAAGATGACAAGCCGGCGGTATGAGTATATAAAAGGACTGAACGGTCATTTTGAAATAGCGCTGTATGTCGATACTTTTGAAGAGGTGGATGAAGCATATAAGAAGGCCGTGGAAAATGGAGCGACATCCGTGCTGGAACCGGAACTTGAACCTTGGGGACAGAGAACCTGCTATATCGCTGATCCGGAAGGCAACTTGATAGAGATCGGTTCCTGGAATAAGTCTTATGAAACAAAAGACTTGACGGAGGGGTGCTGATCGTCCGGTGGACGATCGTTTAGCACCGACCGAAACGAAGTGGAGATAAAGGGTATGGCGTTTGATTACAAGAAGGAATACAAAGAATTCTATATGCCGAAGGGCACACCATCTATCGTTACTGTTCCGAAAATGAATTATATCGCGGTTAGGGGCAGTGGGAATCCAAATGATGAAGATGGCGAATATAAACAGGCTATAGGTCTTTTGTATGGAATCGCATTTACGATCAAGATGAGTAAAAAAGGTGATCATCAGATTGACGGATATTTTGATTATGTAGTTCCACCATTGGAAGGTTTGTGGTGGCAGAATGGAGTAATCGGTATCGACTATGCTCATAAAGAAGATTTCAAGTGGATATCCGTCATCCGCCTGCCAGACTTTGTAACGAAAGATGATTTTGAGTGGGCTGTCAGGGAAGCTACGGTTAAGAAGAAACAGGATTTCTCAAAGGTGGAGTTCTTTACTTATGATGAAGGGTTGTGTGTGCAGTGCATGCATATCGGATCATACGACGATGAGCCGGCTACGGTAGATGCGATGCACAGATATATGGAAGAACAGGGTTATGTTCTTGATATCACGGACAAGAGATTGCACCATGAGATTTATCTCTCTGATGCGAGAAAAGTTCAGCCGGAGAAGTTAAAAACAGTGATCAGGCATCCGATCAGGGCGCTGGATGTCCGGGGGTTGCTCGAGATCCGGGGGATCTCGGTTCAGCAACGACCGAAGTGGAACGTAGACCATCCGCTTAGCGCGGACCGGAACGGAGTGTAGACAGGAGAGATGACGATGAAGAAGTGGTATGATGAAGAGTATGAATTTACAGTTGAAGTGATAGGCTTTCTTAGGGGAGATCACACAGAACGGTACTGCCGTAACGGAGAAGAGATAGGCGATACATACACCTGCACATACGGATGCCCGGTAAACAAAGATGGATACGGACTCTGTTCCAAAACCATGATGATGCTATATCCGTTGATGGAGGCTGTTCGAAGCGGCGGAGATCTTGAAAACCTTGGCGGAGACAGCAAGTACTCGAAAACGGTTGTCTGCCCTGATGGCTGTGTTATGTTTCGTCTGACAGCGAAACCTCTTGGAAATGAAAACTTCCATAAGGGTGGATATTGGAAAGATCCGGAGGGCGCAAATCGTCCGGGGGACGGCGCTGGATGTCCGGGGGTTGCTCGAGATCCGGGGGATCTCGGTTCAGCAACGACCGAAGTGGAACGTAGACCATCCGTTCAGCGCGGACCGAAACGGAGTGTAGATGCTCTGCGCCGACCGAAGTGGAACGGAGAGAGTAGAAGGAGAGGCCCATGGATTATATCAGGGCTACTCTTGACTTTGAAGACAGGCATTATGAACGAAAAAGGGCAGATCTGAACTTTCGCTTGGATAAAGTATATGATAAAATAGAAGAATTGGAAGAACGCTGTGTTGCTTTTACGAAAGGATAATAAGAATGACAATAAAAGATTACATGAATCCTGATTTTACGATAGTAAAACAATTAATTTTTTTGACCATTACAGCCCTGGCTGTTTTTTTGAGCGTTTACTTGATTTATGGGTTAAGCAGATTGAAGAGTGGCAAGAAAACAAATTGCGTGAATGAACGTTATCAGAATCTTCTTTTGAGATTTTTTGAGTTGATTATCTCGGCTACATCCGTTATGTCCTTTGCTTGTGCTTACGTGGTTTGCAATCATGTGTACGCTCTGTGTCAGGGTGCAACCACTAGCGGCGTCATGAGAGCATTTCTTAAAATATGGGGCGATTGGAAAGATTTTGCCCTCCTGTTTTTGATTTGCTTAACCTGCGTTATTAATACGATACTTGATAAGATGCTGATTCCGCTTAAAGGGCTTGATCGAGATCAGATTGCCGTTATACGTATGCTGGGTATGTTTTATGCCATTATCATCCTTTTATTTCTGAATGTAATCGGTGATGAAAGTGAATACGGTCCTGTAATGATGTATTATCTGGGCTTGATGGTAGGTCGATTCGTGTATTTCGACGCTTCCTTTGTGGACTTTTTAAAAGCAATGAAGAACATGCTCTTAAACTTACCGATATTGGCCCTTGGACTTACAGTTTCAGGCAGCCTTACATTTATCGGTTTTTCTTTAGGGTACTTCCTGGAACAAAACTATTACATCATGGGAGTATTTTATACGCATCTTTTTTTACTGGTAGTGGTTTTTTTGTTTTATCATGTGCAGCGACTTATCTTCCGTAAAGAAGCGGAAGATGAGCACGATGACGAGTTTGATATCTAAGAATCAGGAAATTGCCGACTTTTCAAATAATAAGCTTAGATTCAGTGTGGAAGAGAAGCAATATAAGGAGCTTTTGTGTGAACATATGAGTATTTTCACTATGCATGGATGCTTCTAAGCTGTACGGTATTGTCACCATATGTGATGTTATTGCGTTTAAGAAATTCGGCAAAGCCTGCAAGCTCATTTGGCTGCAATACTATGTCTGGTCTGTGGGCGTCACAGCCAATGATGAAAGAAGCCCCCATATCTGAAGCCATTTTGAAGAAGAGATTGCGAGGGTAGTTCCTTTTGTCAAGAAATCCGTACATATTTATCTCAAGAGGCAGATTAAGATCAATGGCGGTGGCCACGATTCGTTCCATATGTTTAAGATATGTTAGGTGATCACCGGTATAATTGATAAGATCAGGATGGGCCGGATATGTAAACAAGCCGGTCTTCATTGCTTCTATGGTGAAATCAGCATAAGCCTTAAGCTTAGATTCATCGGAGGTGGCAGCTCCGACATAGAAACCATCGATTTCATCAGGGACGTAGTGTTGTCCGAGAATGATATAATCAATCGGATAGTCTGAGAGAATGTTAATTAATTTATCAAAATATTTATGTGTGTATTCGACCTCGAAGCCGATCAGGATTTCGATCCTGTCACGGTATTCGTCTCTAAGTTTAATAAGGGTATCCACATATTCTGGCAATTCATCCATGGACATGCGTATTCCTGAGGTGAAATTGTCCGGATAGGGTTGTGGAACATGATCTGAGAATCCAAGGATGGAGAATCCGTGGTCTATCGCATGTTTAACATATTCGCGTTCACTTCCTGATGCATGCTTACATCTTGCTGTATGCGTGTGATAATTAGCTTTCATTATAATTACTCCATTCTTATATTCATAGTTTATCCGATTTAAAAAGTATAACACAAAGTACTTGATTATGTAAGAGTATGCGTGTTGACTTATAACCAATCCTCTCACTTATCAATGATACGGAAGAACGAAAAGAAGAAAATAAATATTATATTTTTTGAAAAACGTATTATTTATTCTACTCTGAGTCTGTCTATAACACTTCTTTTGCTAAGTCTGTTATATGCAATTACCGGTATAATGATAATCAGCACCAAAATGAGTGGAAGACATGCTGCTAAAGGCATGAGTGTAAATCGCCAGACAAACATTCCAAATGCATCTGCAAGAAATCTGATAGCTGTAACATTTAAGATAGATGATATAATCACTGATACCACCATAGTCCAGAGGAAGTATGTTAAGCCTTCCTTCATAAGTTTCTTCTTCTGCTGACCGCCTGTCATTCCTACAGCCTCAAGCATAGCAAGCTCCCTGCTTCTGACGATAATGGATGTTGTCATTGTATTTGCAAAGTTCATAAGTCCGATGAGGCCAAGGACAACAGAAAGAACTATTCCTACGATTTCTATTGTATCGCTGAGAGACTTGTATTCTGCAATTACGCTCTGTTTCGAAATGTAGTTGAAACTTGAATCATCTGAAGTGGTGTATTCTTTGAGCCAGTTTTCAAATGCGGCTTCCTTGTTGTCTTCTACATTGACAAGTGTTCTCATAGCATTTTTGTTGCCTTCCAATTCCAGATATGCATTCTCAGGAAGTATATAATTAAGTTCGATAAACTCTGATACTATATATTTCATTGCCAGAGGAATATCTACTATGGCGTAAACCTCGTATTCCTTAACAGGGGCATTATCGTAACTTTCATAAATTGTCGTATTTCCGTTGTCTATAGGTGCCTCAAGTTTTTCTGCATATTTCGGATTGTGGCTTCTAATCTGTACCTTATCCCCGGGTTCAACAATATTTGTATAATATTGACCATCAATGGTCCATCTTGTTGCTAAAACATAATTTCCGGAATTAAACTTTTTCCAATCAATTGTTTCTGAACCGTCAATTGTTTTAACTACTTTAAGTTTGCTTGTTGCGTATTCACCCATGCCATATGTATTTCCACTTATAGACTTAGATGTTCTGAAATCATTCATACATTTGTCATAATCACATTTTTCACTTGTGTAGTTGAAATTTATACACTCTATAACTGCGTCGTCTTTGAAAAAGTTTTCTTCAAGCTTATTCCAGCTATCATCAGAAAACTCCTGACCAAATGTTGATATATATACATTTCCGATTTCGTTTACTCCGGGCTGTGCCGTAATCTTTTCAATCATATCTGAATTAATAGAATCTGTATCGTGAAAAGAGGCTGACTGATTATCAAGTGAAGCATCCTGAATACTGAAATCGGCTACAACATCATTTTTTACAAATTCATTTACGTCGAATCCGCTTACTAAACCTATTACGCCGTTGAGAATAATCAAGGATAATGATAATGAAAGAATAACTACTTTAAGTCTTTTGCCACCTTTACCACTATTATCTGATGAGTTTGAAAATCTAAGTGTTTCTATAGGAGATACTTTTGATGCTTTTCTACAAGGTCTTCCGGCGCTTATTCTTACTGTAAGATAAGAGAAAACAGCTGCTCCGATAAGAATCCATACATTAATATGTAAGCTTCCTTTACCGACACTCAATGTATTCATGTTTCCGGAGATAAATGGTAAAATAGATGCTCCGACTAAAACGCCCATAAGAAGTCCGATAGGAATACCGATTAATGAAACAATATTTGCTCTCTTTGTGACAATCTTTTTAAGCTGCTTTCCACTTGTTCCGATAGTTTTAAGAAGTCCATACTCCTGCATGTCAGAGATGATATTGATATCAAAGATATTGTAAATGATAAGATATCCGGCGATGAAAAATGTAATTAACATCAGAATACATACGATTGCCATGGAAGGCTCTACATCATATCCGGCATATGCATAGTTTATACCATAATCAACATCACTTCGAAGACCGGTTCTATCAATCAATGACTGAACATTTTTTTCTATGTTAAAGCTGTTGCTAAAATCTACATTTACACTCATCCAGCCGGCAAAGCCGTTGTCCTGACGTTCCGGATAGGTTGTCATTTTTACCGGAGCTACCTTTTCCTGAAGCTCCTTGGATACGAGAGCCATCTGGGCCATTGCAATTTTATCTCCGCGATAATAACCGCTAAGAACAAAATCCTGTGGAATCTCTTTGTCATCAACTAAAAGATTGACTGTAAATTTACTTCCGATTTTTGCCGGTACCCCCAGACTCTTAAGAACAAGATCACTGGTTACGATTTCATTTTCTTTGTCAGGAAGGCTACCTACTTCAGGGTAACAGAAGCATTTTTTTGCATTCTGGTCTTCTGAATAATATACCTCTGTTGGGAGCTTCTTCAGATTCCCACTTGAAAGGTATCCTACCATGATACTGTAAGAGATATCTTTGAGTTTAGAATCATTTTTTACCTGCTCATACTCAGGCTGACTCAAATACTTTAATCCTGCATGATAAGAAGTGCCAATCTCTCTCATGGTAGAAATCTGTGTTTCGTTGATGATACTTCCGCCAACTGTAAAAAGTGATGAGAAGAGAAGAGTTGTGAGAATTACAGCTCCGATTAAAACCATGTATTTCTTTATGTTTGATTTGATTCCGCTATGGGCAAGTTTTGATATTGCTTTTTTGTTATTAATGTTCTTCATTTTTCATTACCTTTCTGTTATTCTGTGATCTTAAAAATCCTATATAATATGTCCGTCTTCTATTCTTATTGTTCTGTCGGCCATCTGTGCTATTTCGTCATTGTGAGTGATCATCACTATTGTTTGGTTGAACATTTTTCCTGTCGAACCTAAGAGATTAAGAACATCCTGACTTGTTTTACTGTCCAGGTTTCCTGTAGGTTCATCGGCAAGTATAATCGCCGGCTTTGATGCAAGTGCTCTTGCTATTGCAACTCTTTGTTGTTGCCCTCCGGAAAGTTTTGACGGAAGTCTGTCGAGCTTGTTGCTTAGCCCGAGCGAGTCTACTACATTTTTAACAAATTCTTTATCAACTTTCTTTCCGTCCAGCTGGATTGGAAGGATAATGTTTTCGTATACGCTGATTGACGGAACCAGGTTAAAACTCTGGAATATAAACCCTATCTTTCTGCGTCTGAAGATACAAAGGTCATCGCCCTTTAAGTTTGAAATGTCTTTGTCATCTATTATTACTTTTCCTGCTGTAGGATTATCAAGACCGCCAAGCATATGAAGCAGAGTTGATTTACCACTTCCGCTTGTTCCGATGATGCTGACAAATTCGCCTTTTTCAACATTAAGACTTACATCATCAAGAGCCTTCACAAGAGTTTCTCCCTCACCATAATATTTCTTTAAATGTTCTGCAATTAATATACTCATTTTTTTCTTCCTCCATTTTCAAGATTTACTCTCTGTTTTTTCATTGGCTTAATCCTAACATATAATTCTTTCCAGATTATTTCTCAAATCTTACATATATGAAAGAATTAAATAATGTTTTTTTGAGTCACATTGTGTAATGTTATGTGGAGTGCTATAATATGTAGATAATTAAACGATTCATGTGACTTGGAGTCGCGTATAGAAAGTGGAGAGATTATAAAGACAGAAGAATGTAGAATTATCAGTTAGGCATGAGGTGAGAACATATGATAAAAGAATTAATAATACAGAACTGGTCGCTAACACTCATTTTGATTGCGTTTGCGGTTCTGGTAAAAACTAATTTCTTTCTGGACAAAAAAACACGAAATAGAATGTATATTTTGATTGTTTCTGTTTTTGTTCTTTCAATTATAGTATTTGCAGAGTTTTATCTGGAAAATTTGGGGAAATTTGATGATGTGCGGATTGTTTTAATGGCAATCAGATACAGCTCAACACCGTTTATTATTGCAATGACACTCTATACTCTGGCCAAAAAAGAGCGTTGGTATGTTTTTATTCCTGCTGCTATTTTGACCGGAGTCAATTTTGTTTCGGTATTTAATGGTATTGTATTCAGTTTAAATGATGATGGAACGCTTAGACGTGGAGTTCTTGGCTTTCTGCCATATATCGTTGTCGGACTCTATTGCTTTTTCCTGATTTATACTTTGTTTAAGCAGGGAAATAAACAGGCGGCAGAAGTTATTCCAACGATTTATCTTTGCTTTGTATTTTTATCAGGTCTTGTTTTGCCGTTTTTTATTGGTAAGGATTATTCTCGGATTTTTTGTACGAATATTTCAATAGCGCTTTTTGTTTATTATGATTTTTCTATTCTTCAATTGACGAAAAAGGACACGCTGACCGGATTGCTCAACCGTCAGGCATACGATTCTGCGATCAAAGACGATAACAAAGAGATTAACGCTATGGTGGCTATTGACATGAATGGGTTAAAGGAGATAAATGATAAAAAAGGTCATGCTGCCGGTGATGAAGCATTAGAAACGCTGGCACTTTGCTTTGCAAAAGCCACGAAGCCGAGACAGCTAATTTACAGGATTGGAGGCGATGAGTTCATGATTATCTGCCGGAAATCCTCTGAGAACGATATAAAACGTCTGATAGAACGTATTGAGAAGAATATTTCAAGAACACAATATCATTGTGCCATCGGCTATAGCTTTTCTGCAGATGGAAGAAAAATGATAAGTGAAATGCAGGAAGAAGCCGATAAAGCGATGTATGAACAGAAAGATATTTTTTATTCAAGTTCCGGCAGAACAAGATATCGTGGTTGAAAATATATCTCACGATACCCGTTGTTTTGCCCGGAAAGTATAACACCTAAACAGGAAAGGATGCTTTGCAAAAAGAGTAAAGCAGCCAGATTCAAAGAGTAGTGTGATTTTCCGGAATGGAAATATAAGGTTTTTCTTGATTAGGTAATAATAGGTCTTGATTTTATACTTTGTTATTTGCTAAAATATTTGTTAAATGGGAATATGTTACAGATGGCAGGTGAAAAGATGAATAATACTAAGAAAAAAGGAATTTCGCACAGGCTGGTTCATTTCTGGCTTGTGCTAGTTATTTTGATTTTCTCTGGAACGGTGGTATATACGACGCTGCGTCTTACTGATACATTTTGGGATATTACCAATGCATCAAGACAAAACACGAAATTGCAAAAAGCAGCACATGAACTTATGAATGCATCTGACTACCTGACTGAGATGGCACAGAGATTTACTGTTGATGGGGATATTAGATTTCTGCACCAATACTTTGTAGAGGCCTTTGAATCAAAGAGACGTGAAGAAGCAATCGCAAAGATGGATGTAGATGAGAAAACTGATGTTGCGCGCAAGAAGCTACAGGTGGCGCTTGACAACTCTGTTGAGCTTATGGATATCGAGTACTATGCAATGAAACTTGTGACTGAGGCTAAAGGCTATTCTGATTATCCTGAAGTTTTGGCAAGTGTAGAACTTGATGCTGATGATATGGCAAAGAGTCCTCAGGAAAAACTGAAATATGCAACAGAATTGATACATAGCGATGAATATTATGCTCAAAAAGATAAAATTCGAAGTAGCATGCAGGATAGTCTTGATGAAGTTGATAAAATGACTAAGGGCATTGAAGAGGAGGAACTGAATTCTTTAAGAAGGGAAATATGTGTTGTACGTATTGCTGTTATTATACAGGCGTCTTTCATTTTTTTTCTGATATGGCTGACTACACGACTATCTATTAATCCGGTTCTTGATGCTGTAGAACAGATAAAAGCAAATAACCCTATTTCAGAGGGTGGCTCAAATGAGTTCAGATATCTGGCGAAAGCATACAACAAAATGTATGAAAAAAATAAATCAAGCATTGAAAGTCTTAGTTATAAGGCTTTTCACGATGAACTTACCGGGGCATATAACAGGGCGGGATATGAATTCCTGCTTTCGAATATAGAACTGGAAACTACCTATATGATGCTTTTTGATGTGGATGATTTCAAAAATTTTAATGATCTATATGGTCATGAAACCGGCGACAGGGTGTTGAAGAAAATTGTCAGTGCATTAAACAATGCGCTTGATAACGATGATTGTATATGTCGTATCGGCGGAGATGAGTTTGTTGTATTTGTGATGCATTCTGATGCTGTGCAACGAAATCAGCTTGAGAAAATGATAAAACAAATAGAAAACGAACTTGAGAATACAGATGACGGATTACCGCCGATATATATAAGCATTGGTATTATGGATGGTAAGGATGCCAGAGACAAGGCTCATTTATTTGAAATGGCAGATTTGGCTATGTATGAATCAAAAAAACAGGGTAAAGGAACATATACATTTTATTGAATTGTTTCTGACTGTATAAAAAAGAGGCGCTTAGTTTAAGGAGCGTCTCTTTTTGCTTCATTATTGGCAAATTACCTATCTGCTTTTTGATTATAACGTATGTGTCGATTTACGCATGGTAAGTGTTGGACGCAGAAAGTTACGACTGAGTGGAACTCCCTGGATTATGGCATACAGCGTAAAATATCCTGATTTTCCAATCATGATTCTGTCCTGTCTGACGGAGGTCAGAGGAGGATTGGTAATTTCGGAGGCCGGCAGATCGTCATATCCTACCAGACTGATTTGTTCCGGTATGCTTATATTCATCTCTTCGCATGCACGAATTACGCTGTAAGCTATAATATCGCTACCGCACATGATTGCTGTTGCTCCGTTGTTGATCAGAGAAAGTACGGTTTCCGGGCGCGCACCGACACTATAGCTTGAAACTGCATAGAGTTCAGGTATAAATGAAAGACCATGTGCTTTCATACTTCGCTTAAATGCGGTCAAACGAAATTCGGAGACCATGGAAGTATCTTCACCGCTCAAAAATGCAATCTTCTTATGTCCCTGTGAAATCAAATGTTCCAATGCAAGTTCTATACCTTCGTCGTTATCAATTCCTACGAAACCTACCATAGGATTGCCGGTTGTATAGTGATCAAAAAGAACAGTAGGAATATGTGTGTTCTTGATGCTATCCATCCATGGATCGTCGTAGGCAAAACCAAGAATCAGTGAGCCGGAGAATCCCTGACTTATCAAAAATCTATCATAAGTGTGTCGTTCCTGAACTATATGGCTGATAGGTACTACTTCTACGGCCCAGTTTTCGTTAAATGCTGCCTGCTTAAATCCAAGTATTATGTCATATCCGAAATCATCTTCGAGATAATAATCCATGTTTTCCACAAATACACAAAGCTTTCTGTTCGCAATCTTATTAGAACCGCGTTTGGTATACCCTATTTCGGCAGCGGTATCCAATATCTGTTTGCGAAGGGCTTCGCTAATGTCACTTGCACCGTTCAACCCTTTTGAAACAGTTCCAGTAGAAATGTTCAATTTTTTTGCTATATCTTTTATGGTTGCCATTATTTTTCCCTTTTCTTAAAGTGTAAGACGTTTTGTGGATAAAAACAATTACATTATAAGATGGTTTGCGTAAAAAATCAAGCGAAATGTTTCGTGCAATAAAATGAATATTGATATTGACAATCCATATGAAATGGAGTATTATGAACGCGTAGCGAAACAATACGAAACTTTTTGCGGTGCGTATTGATTGGACGGAAAGCGTTTTCATTTATGGTATTATTAAAATTTTTTAATTATACACATTCAATAAGGAGGAATTAAAATGAAAAAGAAAGCATTATCGTTACTATTGGCAATGACAATGGTCGGAACACTTATGACAGGTTGTGGTGGAGCAACTAAATCCGACGAATCAACAGAAGCAAAAACAGAGGCAGCAGAGGATAAAGATACAGAAGCGGCAGAGGACAAAGATGCAGAGGCAACTGATGAATCAGAGGAAGCAACTCCAAGTACAACTGTTGGTGATGGTTCAGAAGGTGAAATTAAGGTTTGGGTAGCAGATGCAGTTGTTGACTTTACAGCAAAAGAGGCTGAGCAGTTCTTAAACGACAATCCTGATTATGCAGGATACAAAGTTACAGTGGAAGCGGTTGGTGAAGGAGATGTTGCAGGAAACATGATCACTGACGTTGAGTCAGGTGCTGATATTTATGTATTTGCGCAGGACCAGATTTCGCGTCTTGTTTCAGCAGGTGCTCTTGAGACAGTTAATCCTGATGTAATTGATGATGTTAAGAGCGCAAACGATGAAGGTTCAGTTAAGGCTGCTACAGTAGGTGGCGAGATGTATGCATATCCACTTACATCAGATAATGGATATTTCTTATACTATGATAAGAGTGTAGTAAAAGATCCATCAACACTTGAAGGTATTGTTGCAGATTGTGAAGCAGCAGGAAAGAACTTCTACATGGAGATCAACAATGGCTGGTATCAGACAGCATTTTTCTTCGGTACAGGATGTGAACTTACATATGATACAGATGACAGTGGTAACTTTACAAAGGCTAACGTAACTTATGCATCAGATGAGGGTGTTGCTGCTCTTAAAGCGATGATTGCACTTAGCGAGTCAAAGGCATTCCAGAACGGTTCTGCTATGGGTGAAGCTACTAATGTCGGTGCTATTATTGATGGTACATGGGACAGCTCAACAGCTCAGGACGTATTTGGTGACAACTTCGCTTGTGCTAAGCTTCCTACATTTAAGGATGCTAACGGAACAGAGTATCAGATGAGCGGTTTTGGTGGATTCAAGCTTCTTGGTGTTAAACCACAGACAGACGATAACAAGCTTGCAGCATGTGATGCATTAGCTAACTTCCTTGCAAGTGAGCAGGTTCAGCTTGACAGATACACTGAAGTTGGTTGGGGCCCTTCTAACCTTAACGCACAGGCTTCAGATGCTGTTAAATCAGACGTTGCACTTTCGGCACTTGCTGAGCAGTTAAAGTATACTATTCCTCAGGGACAGTATCCTGGAGATTATTGGACATTGGCAACATCACTTGGTGACAGTGTAAGAAATGGTGATATCACATCAAGCTCAACAGATGAAGAGTTAATGGAAACACTCAAACAGTTCCAGGAGACATGTGAGTCTTACGCTAATTAATTTAAGCTTAAGAATCCGGCAGAAGAATCTGTCTTTTGCCGGATTTTTTTATATCACGAGATAGATTTTTATATCAATATTTTGGAGGTCAGATATGAAGGGAGATATTAAGACCAAACTTTCATTTTTGATCATGGGTATCGGACAGATAATGCGAGGACAGATAGTTAAGGGTCTTGCATTTTTGATATCTGAGATTTTCTTCATACTCTATATGGTCAAATTTGGAGCAAGTTATCTTTCAAAACTGCCGACACTCGGTACGGTAGAAACTGTTAAACAAGGGCGTAAGACGGTATACGGAGACAATTCTTTTCTGATTCTTTTGTTTGGTATACTTACCATAATCGTTATTCTCGTCTTTATATTTTTGTGGTATTTGAATATCAAAGATAACCTGCATGATGAGGAACTTTTAAAGAAGGGAAAAGAGCTTCCGTCTAATAAGAAAGTGCTTTACTCACTTCTTGATGAAAATTTTGACAAGACATTATTGGCGGCACCTGTCACAGGTATTTTTGTATTTACTGTGTTGCCGATCATTTTCATGATCTGTGTGGCATTTACTAACTATGATAAAAATCATCAGTCGCCTACCAACTTGTTTACATGGGTAGGACTCAAAAACTTTAAGGAGTTATTCTCCTTTGGTTCTCACGGTATGGGATCGACATTCTTCCAGGTTTTGCTCTGGACATTGGTGTGGGCATTTTTTGCAACCTTTATTGATTATTTCCTTGGTCTTGGGGTGGCAATGCTTATTAACAAAAATGGCCTGCGATTCAAGAAACTCTGGAGAACCATTCTGGTTATGACAATCGCCGTACCGCAGTTTGTATCGCTTCTGTATATAATGAAGTTGTTTGCAAATGATGGACTTCTTAATGGTTATCTTATTAAATGGGGATTGATTGATTCGCCGATTCAATTCTGGGTAGATCCTATGTTGGCGCGTGTTACGATTCTTGTTGTAAATATTTGGATTGGCATCCCTTATATGATGCTTATAGCTACAGGAATTCTCATGAATATTCCGGAAGATCTGTATGAAAGTGCAAGGGTTGACGGAGCTACCGGATGGCAGATGTTTAAGAATATCACGCTTCCGTATATGCTTTTTGTAACAGGTCCGTTCCTGCTTACACAGTTTATTGGAAATCTTAACAATTTCAATGTAATCTATCTGCTTACGCAGGGTAAACCGCAGTCTATGAAACTTGCTAACAATGCAGGCTCCACGGATCTTTTGGTTACATGGCTTTATAAAATGACAGTAAATGATACAAATTATAAGATGGCAGCGGTGTTGGGAATCATGGTCTTTGTTGTAACTGCTGTGATTATGTTAGTTGTATATAACAGACTGCCTTCAGTAAAAGATGAGGAGGGATTCCAATGAGTAAGGGCAATAGCAATGCGGGTATGAGAAAAAATAAAAAAACGGATCTGACCATATCGTATATCGCGCTTGTTGTGATCTCTATTATATGGTTGTTCCCTTTTGTAGGTTTATTGTTACAGAGTTTCAGATCGTATGATCCTAAGGTTGAATATGGTGGAATGGTTGATTATCTTATTCCGAAGACATTTTCTTTAGACAATTACAGATTTCTGTTTTCGGGTGAGACTAATTTCTTGAAATGGTACGGAAACACAATGATTATAGCATTCTTTGTCGCATTGTTTCAGACTGTTGTAATCTTGTGTGTTGCATATACTCTTTCAAGAATGCGTTTTAAGGGACGTACCTTTTTGATGCGCTTCTGGCTGGTACTTGGAATGTTCCCGGGATTCCTTACGATGATTTGTCTGTATTTTTTGTTAAAACAGCTTGGCCTGACACAGGAAGGTGCAATTCCGGGATTGATATTGGTTGGTGTTGCCAGCTCGGGTATGTTGTATTATGTAAGTAAAGGATATTTCGATACCATACCAAGAGCACTAGATGAAGCTGCTATGATAGATGGCGCGTCTCGTGCAAGAATATTCTTTACGATGACACTTCCTATGAGTAAACCGATTATAATTTATACAGCGTTAGTTGCATTTATGGGTCCATGGTGTGACTACATCTTTGCTTCTTATATTGCATTTGGACATGATGAAAGTTACAACGTTGCGGTTGCTATGACCAGATGGGTGTGGACTAATGATTATCAGGGATATTTTACCAGGTTCTGCGCAGGCGGTATAATGATAGCTGTCCCTGTAACGATCCTGTTCATGCTATTACAGAATTACTACGTAGAAGGTGTAACGGGTGGCTCTGTGAAGGGTTGATTTGTTGCGTTATATCGGAATGGAGGAAAAATGATCGATTGGCTTAAAAAAGCGGTATTTTATGAAATTTATCCCCAGACATTTTATGACAGCAATGATGACGGGATTGGAGATTTTGAAGGAATTATAAGAAAACTTGACTATATCAGGGAGCTTGGAGCAAATGCTCTGTGGATCAACCCCTGCTATGACTCGCCCTTTAAGGATGCGGGTTATGATGTCAGGGATTATAAAAATGTTGCAGCAAGGTATGGTACTAATGATGACCTCATGCGTTTGTTTCAGGTTGCACACGAGAAAGGAATTAAAGTACTTCTTGACCTGGTTCCGGGACACACATCGGAGGAGCATCCGTGGTTCGTGGAAAGTTCCAAGGCTGAGCTAAATGAGTATTCAGGAAGATACATATGGACAGATAACTGGTGTCGTGGCATAGAAGGACGCCCTTATATCGGCGGCGAGTGCGAGCGTGACGGTACATACATGTTGAACTTTTTTAAATGTCAACCCGCGTTGAATTATGGTTTTCTTAATCCTAAAGAGTCGTGGCAAAAAGGGATAGATGATCCGGATTGTTTAAAGACCAGAGAAGCGATGAAAGATATTATACGCTTTTGGTTATCGAAGGGATGTGATGGCTTTAGAGTTGATATGGCGGATTCTCTTGTGAAAAACGATGATGAGAATAAGAGTGGTACGTGTGCCGTGTGGCGTGACATTCTTTCGTCTGTCAAAAAGGATTATCCGGAAGCTGTTTTTGTGGCAGAGTGGAATAATACAGATCAGGCAATTATGAGTGCAGGTTTTGATATGGACTTTTTCCTCAACTGGACAGGGAACGGATATAACGCATTACTGCGTGATTATGAAACTCCGGGAGAAGATTGCAGTTACTTTAAATCATCTACAGGCGGAGATATTACCCGCTTTCTGGATGAGTATTTGCCAAGATGGGAAAAGGCAAAGGATACCGGATATACATCGTTGATTACATGTAATCATGATACACCGCGTCCAAGAAAAAATCTGACAATACCAGAGCTTAAGGTGGCGTATGCCACACTGTTTACCCTTCCGGGTGTACCGTTCCTTTATTATGGTGATGAAATTGGAATGCGTTACCTCGATCTTAAGACAAAAGAGGGCGGTTATACAAGAACAGGAAGCCGTACGCCTATGCAGTGGAATGATGGTGAGAATAAGGGATTTTCGGGTGCATCAAAAGATATGCTTTACTTACCGATAGATGATGCGGAGGATGCGCCTACGGTTGAGGATGCTATGGCAGATAAAGATTCTATTTACCATGTTGTAAAAGAGTTGTTTGAATTTAGAAAGACGCAGGAAGACTTCAATGCAGACAGCGCTTTCACGGTTCTTGTCGGAGAGAAAGATGAGCCTTTTGTATATACACGAGGCAATGCAATCTGTGCAGTTAATCCTGTCAACAGTGATAAGACAGTGAAGCTTAAAGAACTGGCGGGAAAAGAACTGTTCTATGTGATTGGTAACGTTAAAGCTGATGGCGAAAACCTGTTTATGGGAAAGGGCAGCTTTGCGATTTTTAACTAAATATTGAATGTGTACAGGGGACGATTTTGCACAATCGTTCCCTTTTTTCAAAGTAAAGAATGGAAACTAAAAAAATAGTGAAGTTTTTAAACGTATGTGGTATAATCGATCCGTATAAATTCTTTACAAAACCAAATTTTAATATGGAGGGATTAAAATGAAGAATTTAAAAAGATTAGCAGCTTTATTATTAGCTGCAACAGGGTTTTAGAACTTTCGGAAAAGTATGGATTGAAGGTTGATCCTGATGCGATTATTGAGGATATTACGGTAGGAATGCAACAGCGTACCGAAATATTAAAGATGTTGTATCGTGAAAATGAAATTCTGATATTTGATGAACCGACAGCGGTTCTTACACCGAGTGAGATATCAGACCTTATGGAGATTATGAAAGGACTGGCTGCAGAGGGAAAATCCATCTTGTTCATATCTCATAAACTAAATGAGATAATGTCGGTGGCAGACCGTTGCAGTGTGTTAAGAAGAGGCAGGTATATCGGTACGGTTGATGTTGAGAATACCACAAAGGAAGAGCTTTCTAAGATGATGGTAGGTCGTGATGTGCAATTTGAAGTTGCAAAGAAACCGGCTGAGCCGAAGGATGTTATTTTGGATGTGGAGCATATGACGGTGGCATCTAATCTGCATCACAATAATGCGGTTAAGGATGTTTCGTTTAAGGTGCGCGCCGGTGAGATAGTTTGTATTGCGGGTATTGACGGAAATGGTCAGACTGAGCTGGTATACGGTTTGTCAGGATTGGAGCCGTTGGTGTCAGGAAAAATCACTCTTTCAGGAAAGGATATTTCTAAGGCATCTATTCGTGAGCGCTCCACAAGCGGTTTGAGTCACATTCCTGAGGATCGCCATAAACACGGACTGGTACTCGACTATTCGCTTGGGTACAATATGGTACTGCAACGCTATTTTGAACCTGAGTTTTCGTCACATGGTTTTTTGAAGAAGAAAGAGATTATGGACTATGCTGACAAATTGATCGAGCAATATGATGTTCGAAGCGGGCAGGGTGCGATTACTAAAGCGAGAAGTATGTCGGGTGGTAACCAGCAGAAGGCAATAATCGCAAGAGAACTGGATAAGAATCCGGATCTTTTGATTGCGGTTCAGCCAACACGTGGACTCGATGTTGGTGCTATCGAATATATTCACAGCAGACTGGTGGCGCATAGAGATGCCGGACATGCGGTTCTTTTGGTTTCCTTGGAACTTGAGGAAGTATTGTCTGTGTCAGATAGAATTTTGGTGATGTATGAAGGTGAGATTGTGGGAGAGTTTGATCCAAAGACCACAACCCGTGAAGAACTTGGTATGTATATGTCCGGTGCAAAGAGAATGGAGGTGGCAGGGTGAAAACGGAAAAGAAAAGTTTTTTTAATATACCGGCAGTGCAGACAATTCTTGCATCTGTTCTCTGTATTGTTGTAGGACTTTTGGTTGGATATATAGTTTTATTGGCAATCAATTCGAAGGGGCTAATGAAGCTATTGTGACACTGCTCAAAAATTATCTGATCTACCCCAGTACTCCGGCAAAGATGAAGTATCTGGGTAACACGCTGGTAAAGACAGCACCTTTACTTATGTGTGCTCTGTCGATTCAGTTCTGTTATAAGACCGGTCTTTTTAATATCGGTGCAGCGGGACAGTATGTAGCGGGTGCAGGTGCATGTCTGTTCTGTGCGTTACAGTTAAAGCTTCCCTGGATAGCATGTCTTATAGCAGCTGCTGTAGCAGGTGCTTTGTTTGGAAGTGTTGTTGGGCTTTTAAAGGCATATGCCAATGTTAATGAGGTTATCTCGGGTATCATGCTTACATTGGTGATAGGTGGAGCTTTGGCAGGTATCGGAGCAGCTTTCTTATATCTTACGGGATATGAACAGTGGTCGGTTACACAGACATCAGTTCCCGGCATGGGATTTAACGGTATTGCTGCTACATTCCTTGGGGGATTACATCCGATTGGAACCATTTTCTCTTCATATTTCATTCAGCACATAACAAGTGGCGGTGCGTTTCTGGACAAGAATGTATATCCGTCACAGATATCCGATCTTATCAGTGCGGTTATCATTTATCTGTGCGGCTTTGTTCTCTTCTTTAAACTTTTCTTGAATAAGAGACATAGTTCGAAGAAGGGAGGTACGTCTAAATGAGTTTATTGATACAGTATACGCTCATATTTGCTTAGGTTTTGATGTTGGTAGCGTTAGGTGGTTGTTTTTCGGAACATTCCGGTGTAATCAATCTTGGACTTGAAGGAATTATGGTTATGGGAGCTTTGGGAGGCGCCCTTGTTATGAAGGCTATGGGTAGTTCGTCAGCTGTGGTAGTAATTATAGGGACCATTGCGGTGTCTGCTTTATCAGGAGTTGTGTATTCAATGCTGCTGGCGGTTGCGTCTATTAATTTCAGCGCCGATCAGACACTTATAGGTACAGCGATGAATATGTTGGCGGCAGCAGCAGCAACGGTAGCAGTCAAGTCAATTAATATTGCAGAGAATCCGGATAACGTTTCTTCTACTGTAGTATATGGAGCAGCTAAGAAATCACTGGTTATAAAGCTTGGAGCATTTCAACTGAGTTGGCTTACTATTGTTGCCGTTATCCTACTTATAATTTCGTATGTGCTTTTGTATAAGACACGTTTTGGGTTGAGACTTATGGCCTGTGGTGAACATCCTCAGGCGGCGGATTCGGTTGGTATAAACGTAGCTAAGATGCGCTGGGCAGGTGTTCTTATTTCAGGTTTTTTGGGAGGTCTTGGTGGTATTACTTATATTACGGCAGGTGTTTCTGAATGGAAATTTGAGACTGGCGTGGCGGGTTTTGGCTTCCTTGCTTTGGCGGTTATGATATTTGGTCAGTGGAAGCCGATAAATATCGGACTTGCAGCGCTTTTGTTCGGTTTCTTCAGGGCTTTGTCTAATGTATATTCGGGCTTTGATTTTCTTACGGCACTCAATATCCCGGGCTCTATATACAATATGATGCCGTATATAATTTCATTGCTTGTATTGGCGTTTACATCGAAGAATTCACGAGCTCCTAAAGCAGAGGGAATTCCATATGATAAAAGTGTAAGATAATTAATAAGAATGTTAGATAGTATATAGGAACTGTGTTGGGTGTAATATAGTGTGGGGGGAGCGGTTGCTGTTATGAAAAGAGATGATAAAAAACACGCTGTTCTGATTATTATGATGCCATGAACACGGACAGGGTATATAGAAAAAAGCTTTCTAAGGAAAGCATTATTGAGGAAATAGAAAAAGGTAAGGGAACACAGTTTGATCCGAAGATTGCGGATGTTATGCTATATCTCATTCAAAATGATCAACTTAATTTAGATTAATGAAAGATAGTAAAATATAACTACTGAGGTTTGAAATGAGAGATAATAATAGTGTTAATTGGAACAATAATCATGTGAAGGGTATAGTGTGTATTCTTTTTGCTGCGGTGGGTTTTTCATTTATGACTTTTTTTGTAAGGATTTCGGGTGATCTGCCGACGATGCAGAAAGCTTTCTTTAGAAATGCATTTGCGGCAGTGGTTGCAATAATTCTTCTGATTAAAGAGGGAAAGGGCATTAGTATAGCAAAGGGAAACCGCATGGATATATTCTGGCGATGTGCTTTTGGAACCTCCGGACTTATATGCAATTTCTATGCAATAGATCATTTAGGTATTGCGGATGCAAATATGCTTAATAAATTGTCTCCGTTTTTTGCGATAATTATTTCTATTCCGTTGTTGAAAGAAGTGCCGTCGAAGGTGGATATTGTAACCACGATAATTGCCTTTATAGGTGCGTTGTTTATAATAAGACCGACTGGTGGTGCTGAGGTGATGCCTGCGTTGTATGGCTTATATGGAGGGTTTGGCGCAGGTACTGCCTATGCATTTGTGAGAAAACTTGGGAAGAAAGGTGAGAGAACACCGATAATAGTTATGTGCTTTTCTGTATTTTCATGTCTGGTTACATTGCCTTTTCTTATCATGGATTTCCACCCGATGACGATGAAACAATTCTTGTTTTTGATGTTGGCGGGAATCGGTGCATCGATTGGACAGTTTTCGATTACGACAGCGTATAAGTATGCTCCGGCAAAAGAGATATCTGTATTTGACTACACGCAGGTGATATTTGCCGCAATGTGGGGAATGTTGTTTCTGCATGAGATTCCGGTTGCGTTAAGTATAGTTGGGTATGTGATAATCATTGGAATGGCGGTGCTTAGATGGTATTACAATCTTCATCATTTAGATTGACAGATGCATGGAATGCTGCTCTGATTGAGTGTTTTTACACATAGTTTGATTTTTTTGAAAAATGTGTTATACTAAGATTTGTACGTGATTTTGTTAGTAGGAAGGAAACAGTAATGGAAAGAATCGACTTACAACATGATGTTTTAAAACAGTTGATTTCATATAGTGAGAACCTTATACCTGCATTGCAAGGGCTTATAAAAGAGATGCGCACAGATAGGAAAGAGGATACGGGTGAATATCTCAATGAGGTTATAACCGGTATTAACTGGGAGATAGAAGTGTATAATCAGTGTTCGGATATAATAAATGAGCGCAGCAGTTATATTGATAAAAAGACTATGATTACTGCTGTAAATAATCTCGGTACAACTCTTGGCAGTGGTGACTACTTACTTGTTGCTGATTGTCTTGAGGAAGATTTTCTTCCGTTCCTTAATAAGCTTACACTGGTTGCAAAGATGATAGTCTTTGATAACTGAGAAATGGTTTAATATCGTATAATAATTAAGAGCCTCAGGAAAATCTGGGGCTCTTTTATCTGTAATCATTGAAAAGTAATCCTGAATATTTTGACGGATTATATGGGTTTGGATAAGTTCCTGAGGTGTTAGGGTATGTAACTACAACTTTGTCTACATAATCTAACGGGTTAAGCGTCATCTTACCGGTTACTTTCTCTAAATCTTTCTTGAAATCGGAAATCTTGTCGCTGAACAAAGCCTGGAACCTGATGCCGGAAAACAGCTCATCGTCATCAGATCTTATCAAATGCCCATTTTCATCAATGTTAACTCCGGCGGCCTTAAGCTCCTCGGAGTGTCTGTTGGCAACATTGGTTATGTCGTGGAAGAGTCTGTTGGCACCGTGCTGTTCATCGCTTTTTGCGAGATCTACCAGTGCATTGTATGAGTAAAGAAAATCTTCTATCTTGTCTGATAACTTGTCTTCATCCGGAACATATCCTATGTGTATGGGTTCATCACTCGTTGACAACAGGTCGATATCCATAGAATGATTAAGAGATATTCTGTTGCTGACGGAGGTGTGCAGGTTATCGTTGATAAGAAATTCTGCATTGGACGGGGCAATTTCCATATTATGAACACCTAATATAGATGTAATGTCATTTTCTAGATATGTCTCGTCAAAGCTGAAGAATACATCGCCGTTATCGGGTTTGCCAGCATCATCTGAACGGAGGACCAGGGCACTTGTTCCTTCCATACGATTATTCCTGATAGATGCCCTTACCCCTATATCGTTATCGTTAATTGAACCTGCAAGGCTTCTCTGAATTTCAATATTGGTATCGTTGCTATGTATATTCATATGGAAAGTATATTCATTCTCGCCGACTGCGATACCAAATGAATAGCTGCCGGGTTCGATTGATAACTCGCCGGATGGAAGATAATACCCTACGTTGGTTTGTCTCTGTGCCAAAGAATTGACTTTCAGGGTTAGATCTTCCGGAAGTTCTTCAGAGGCATCTTCGCGAAGTCTTGCGTATGCGACTGTTTCGTTGCTGGAGATGGCTTTCATCTCGGAAAGACTACCGCTGTCGCCACTTAAAGAGTCGCTCTCGGCCTCTAAAGCCATGGCTGCCTCTTTGATACCGATTGCATAAGCCTGTATTCGTTCGGAAAAGGTGAACTTGTAGAGTGGAGAATCTTTGTTCTGTTTGACGATATTCTGATATACGGTTTTCAGGTCGTCTTTCTTATGGGATGAATTGGATTTCTGATTATTACGCGGCGACAGAATCTGCGTGCTGTAATAATTGTAGACATTATTAAGATTAACCATGACAGCCACCTCCTTCCTTGGATACTGGTCTTAGAATAATCATGGGAGGGCGCTCCTTCCATTGAGGCTATTACCCCATGATTAAATATAATTATAATTAATGTCATTATAGCGCAAGCGGAAGTATAAGTCTATTGGTATATTGCACAAAGATTTACGGATATAATCCGTGCTCTGTTGTTGAATAAGACTAATGAATATACGATACTACGGGGTGCCCGGAAGGTTGATTGATGTCATGAAGCATATGTGGCAAAAAAATGTTGTTGACAATCCTTTAAATATATGGTATCGTACTTTGCGATGAGCTGCCGAAGACAGCAGGTACCATTTTGGTGTAAGTTTTAACGCCTGCCGAGGAAGAGTAATGAATCGTGGTTATGACGTTTCACTCCGTGTCTGTTGGCATGGAGTTTTCTTTTTATATAATGTGCAGTCATCAGTATTAATATAAGGAGGCACATATACGATGGCAAAGGTAGAATTGAAACAGCCTATCGTTGAAGAGATCAAAGCTCAGCTTGATGGTGCGCAGTCAGCAGTACTTGTTGACTACCGTGGTCTTACTGTAGAGCAGGATACAAAGCTCCGTAAAGAGCTTCGTGAAGCCGGTGTTGTCTACAAAGTATACAAGAATACCATGGTACGTTTCGCCATTGACGGTACAGAGTTTGAATCCCTTAAGGACGAATTAGAAGGACCTAATGCAATCGCTATCTCAAAGGATGATGCAACTGCACCAGCAAGAATTCTTGCGAAATTTGCTAAGGGAGCAGAAGCGCTTGAGATTAAGTGTGGTGTTGTAGAAGGAACTTTCTACGATCAGGCAGGAATCAAGGCTATTTCGAGCATTCCTTCAAGAGAGGAACTTCTCTCAAAGATGCTTGGAAGCTTACAGTCACCTATCACCAATTTTGCAAGAGTGCTTAATCAGATTGCAGAAAAAGGCGATGGAGCAGCAGAGACAGCAGAGGCATAATGATCTGTATGTCAAATTTAATCAAATAATTAGAATATTTTAATGGAGGAATTAATAATGACTACTCAGGAATTTATCGAAGAGATCAAGAAGTTAAGCGTATTAGAGTTAAACGAATTAGTTAAGGCTTGTGAGGAAGAGTTCGGCGTATCTGCAGCAGCAGGTGTTGTAGTTGCAGCAGCAGGCGGAGCAGCAGGCGGAGATGCAGCAGCTGAGAAGGATGAGTTCGATGTAGAGCTTACAGAAGTTGGTGCTAATAAGGTTAAGGTTATCAAGGTTGTTCGTGAAGTAACAGGTCTTGGACTTAAGGAAGCTAAAGAAGTTGTTGATGGCGCACCTAAGGTACTTAAAGAGGGTGCTTCTAAGGCTGAGGCTGAGGACATCAAGACTAAGCTTGAGGCTGAGGGTGCTAAGGTTACTCTTAAGTAATTTAAAGTTATATGTGTCCAAAGGTGCAACGGTTTATCTGTTGCACCTTTCTTGCTTATTATTAAATAGGTAATTGCGAAATGCTATTTCTTTGTTTTGCTTTTGTGCATGTTATACAATCCAACGCAGGCACGCAGCACAAGGCATGCCCTGTCTCTAAACTCATGCTTCGCATTCGTCACCAAGTAGGTCGCATTCGTCACCAAGTAGGTGCATGACACTAGAACTCACGTTGTTCGTTAAGTGTCATTGGAAGTACCGGCGGCTCGAAAGCACCGTGCTTATGGAATATGTATAACATGCACAACGCAATTCACAATTCATAGAGTTTCGCAAACGCCAATTATTATTAAATAAGTGCCCGAAGTGGTGTGCTACAATATATAGCAATAATTCTAATTTATTCATACAACATCTATAAAATTCTAAAAAATCTTGTCAATACCCAAAAAATATGTTGACACTGGAAATTCTTGGTGTTAGAATAGTAGAATGTGATTATTGTGGGTATCTATCCTCAATAACCATTTCGACTAATATATCAAGGGGTGAAAACGTCAATGGAAAAGAGCAGAATCAGTCCTGTTAACGCGGGAAAAGGAATCCGAATGAGTTATTCCAGACAAAAGGAAGTACTTGAGATGCCCAATCTCATTGAAGTCCAGAAGGACTCTTACCAGTGGTTCCTGACTGCGGGACTCAAAGAGGTGTTCGATGATATTTCTCCGATTACCGATTATTCCGGTCAGTTAAGCCTGGAGTTTGTTGATTTCCAGCTTTGCGAGGAAGATAAGAAGTACACTATTGGAGAATGTAAAGAGAGGGATGCTACATATGCAGCTCCTCTGAAAGTTAATGTACGTCTTCATAATAAGGAAACGGACGAGATTAACCAGCATGACATTTTTATGGGAGATCTTCCTCTGATGACAGAAACAGGTACCTTTGTTATTAATGGTGCTGAACGTGTTATCGTAAGTCAGTTGGTTCGTTCACCTGGTATTTATTATGCTATAAGTCATGATAAGTTGGGAAAAACTCTTTATGCATGTACAGTTATTCCTAATCGAGGTGCATGGCTTGAGTACGAAACAGATTCAAATGACGTTTTTTATGTACGTGTAGATAGAACAAGAAAGGTGCCGATTACCGTTCTTATTCGTTCTTTGGGAATCGGAACCAATGAAGAAATCAAGGAATTATTCGGCGATGAACCGAAGATCCTTGCGAGTTTGGAAAAAGATCCATCTAACAGTTATGAAGATGGTTTGTTAGAGTTATATAAGAAGATCCGCCCGGGTGAGCCTCTTGCGGTAGAAAGTGCAGAAAGCCTTATAAATGCTATGTTCTTTGACCCGAGACGTTATGATCTTGCCAAGGTTGGACGTTATAAGTTCAATAAGAAACTTGCACTTAAGAATCGTATTGCGGGACATGTTCTTGCAGAGGATGCAGTTAGTCCTGTAACAGGTGAGATTGTTGCAAAGGCTGGAGAGAGACTTACAAGAGAGTCGGCACAGGCTATACAGTATGCTGCTGTTCCTTATGTAATGATTCAGACAGAGACCCGTAACGTCAAAGTGCTTTCTAACCTTATGGTTGATATTAATGAATATGTCAATTTTGATACAGAGGAGCTTGGCGTAACAGAGGAAGTATTCTATCCTATCCTTGCTCAGATGCTTGAGCAATATAAGGACGAGGAAGAGTTGAAACGTGCGATTAAGAGAGATATCCATGATCTTATACCTAAGCACATCACAAAAGAAGATATTCTTGCTTCTATAAGTTACAATATTCATCTTGAGTATGGAATTGGTAATGATGATGACATCGACCATTTGGGTAACCGTCGTATCAGAGCGGTTGGTGAACTTTTACAGAATCAGTATCGTATCGGTCTTTCAAGACTTGAACGTGTTGTAAGAGAGAGAATGTCAACACAGGATATCGAGACAATTACACCACAGTCACTTATCAATATTAAGCCGGTTACAGCTGCGGTTAAGGAGTTCTTCGGAAGTTCTCAGTTGTCGCAGTTCATGGATCAGAACAACCCGCTTTCAGAACTTACACACAAGAGACGTCTTTCAGCACTTGGTCCGGGTGGTCTTTCAAGA
This sequence comes from uncultured Lachnospiraceae bacterium, assembly GCA_902793335.1. Lineage (GTDB taxonomy): Bacteria > Bacillota > Clostridia > Lachnospirales > Lachnospiraceae > CAG-590. Next base: position 47,438 of record CADBCZ010000021.1, on the reverse strand, counting down.
GATCGTGCCGGATTCGAGGTCCGAGACGTTCACTATACACATTACGGAAGGATGTGTCCTATCGAGACACCTGAAGGTCCTAACATCGGACTTATCAACTCACTTGCTACATATGCAAGAATTAATCAGTATGGTTTTGTTGAGGCACCATACAGAAAACTCGACAAAACAGACCCTAAGAATCCTATCGTAACAGATGAGGTTGTGTATCTTACAGCTGACGAAGAGGACAATTATGTAGTAGCTCAGGCTAATGAGCAGGTTAATGCTGATGGAACTTTCGTGCGTTCTCGTATCGCAGGTCGTTTCCGCGAAGAGACTGCCGAGTTTGACAGAGAGAGAGTAGATCTTATGGACGTATCTCCTAAGATGGTGTTCTCTGTGGCTACATCAATGATTCCGTTCCTTGAGAATGATGATGCTAACCGTGCTCTTATGGGATCAAACATGCAGAGACAGGCTGTGCCGCTTCTTAAGACTGAAGCTCCTGTTGTTGGTACAGGTATGGAAGGAAAAGCTGCTGTCGATTCCGGGGTTTGTATAATCGCAAAGCACGATGGTGTTATTGAGAAATCGACGAGTAAAGAGATAGTTGTTAAATGTGATGACGGAAGCAAAGATACTTATGAGGTAATCAAGTTTGCAAGAAGTAATCAGGGTAACTGTATGAATCAGAGACCAATCGTTGTCAAGGGTGACAGAGTTAAAGCCGGTGATGTTATTGCCGACGGTGCCTCTACATCCGGTGGCGAGATTGCTCTTGGTAAGAATCCTCTTATCGGTTTCATGACCTGGGAAGGTTATAACTATGAGGATGCTGTACTTCTTTCAGAAAGATTGGTTCAGGAGGATGTATATACTTCTGTTCATATAGAAGAATACGAGGTAGATGCAAGAGATACTAAGCTCGGACCAGAAGAGATTACAAGAGAGCTTGCAGGTCAGTCACAGGATCTTCTTAAAAACCTCGATGAGAATGGTATAATCCGTATCGGTGCAGAGGTTCGCGCCAACGATATTCTTGTTGGTAAGGTTACTCCTAAGGGAGAGACAGAACTCACTGCAGAAGAGAGATTGCTTCGTGCAATCTTTGGTGAGAAGGCCAGAGAGGTTCGTGACACATCACTTCGTGTACCTCATGGTGCTTTCGGTATCGTAATGGATACTAAGATGTTTACAAGAGAGAACGGAGATGAACTTCCACCTGGAGTTAACAAATCTGTTCGTGTATATATAGCTCAGAAGAGAAAGATCAGCGTAGGTGATAAGATGGCTGGTCGTCATGGTAACAAGGGTGTTATCTCGCGTATCCTTCCTGTTGAGGATATGCCATTCCTTCCAAACGGAAGACCACTTGATATCGTACTTAATCCTTTGGGCGTTCCTTCCCGAATGAATATCGGACAGGTGCTTGAGGTCCATTTGGGACTTGCTGCCAAGGCTTTAGGATTTAACATTTCGACTCCTGTATTTGATGGAGCAAATGAGGAAGATATCATGGAAACTCTGGAGATGGCTAATGATTATGTTAATTCAGAGTGGGATGATTTCGATAAGAAATGGAGAAGTCAGGTATCTGATGAAGTTATGGATTACCTATACGAGAACCGTGACCACAGAGAAGAGTGGAGAGGTGTTCCAATCAACCGTACAGGTAAGGTAACACTTCGTGACGGACGTACAGGTGAAGAGTTTGATTCTCCTGTAACAATCGGATTCATGCATTACCTTAAGCTTCACCATTTGGTTGATGATAAGATTCATGCTCGTTCAACCGGTCCATACTCATTGGTAACACAGCAGCCACTTGGTGGTAAAGCACAGTTTGGTGGACAGCGTTTCGGAGAGATGGAGGTTTGGGCTCTGGAGGCTTATGGTGCTTCATATACACTTCAGGAGATACTTACTGTTAAGTCCGATGACGTTGTAGGACGTGTTAAGACGTATGAGGCTATAATCAAGGGAGATAATATTCCTGAACCGGGAATTCCGGAATCATTTAAGGTACTTCTTAAGGAATTCCAGTCACTTGCTCTTGATGTTAGAGTATTAAAGGCATCTGACGATGGCGAATACTCTGAGGTTGAGATTGGCGAGAATGTTGATTATGGCAATGATGATATAAGAAGATTCGGAGATATGGATTATGATGGTCAGGAAGCGGAGATGAAAGAACATGGATACTCCGGTGTAGACGAGGATGATAACAACTTCGAATTAGAAGGCGATGGTTATGATGATAGCTATGATGATGACTATGGTGATGGCGATAGTTTTGACGACAGCTATGATGATAATTTTGATGAATAATAGGAGGAGAGCAGATAAATGTCAGCTATGAATAATCAGGTAGTAGAACAACAGATGAACTTTGATGCGATCAAGATTGGACTTGCTTCTCCCGAAAAGATAAGAGAGTGGTCTCGTGGTGAGGTTAAGAAGCCGGAAACCATTAATTACAGAACATTAAAGCCTGAACGCGATGGTTTATTCTGTGAAAGAATATTTGGACCAAGTAAGGATTGGGAATGTCACTGTGGTAAGTATAAGAAGATTCGTTATAAAGGCGTAATCTGCGACAGATGTGGTGTTGAGGTTACTAAAGCCAACGTACGTCGTGAGAGAATGGGACATATCGAGCTTGCAGCTCCGGTTTCCCATATCTGGTACTTCAAGGGTATCCCAAGCCGTATGGGACTTATACTCGATATTTCTCCAAGAACTTTGGAGAAGGTTTTGTACTTTGCATCATATATTGTACTTGATCCGGGTGAGACTAATCTTGCTTATAAGCAGGTACTTTCAGAGAAAGAATACCGCGATGCAGAGGAAGAGTATGGATTTGGTAAGTTCCGTGTAGGTATGGGTGCTGAATCTGTCAAAGAGTTATTAGAGGCAATTGATCTTGAAAAAGAAGCTGTAGAGTTGAAGGCTGAGCTTAAAGACTCGACAGGACAGAAACGTGCCAAGATCATTAAGAGATTAGAGGTTGTTGAGGCATTCCGTACTTCGGGTAATAAGCCTGAATGGATGATTCTTGATGCGGTTCCTGTTCTTCCACCGGATCTTCGTCCGATGGTACAGTTAGATGGTGGACGTTTTGCAACTTCAGATCTTAACGATCTTTATAGAAGAATTATCAACCGTAATAATCGTCTTAACAGATTGTTAGAACTCGGTGCTCCTGATATCATTGTAAGAAATGAGAAAAGAATGCTTCAGGAGGCTGTTGATGCACTTATCGATAACGGACGTCGTGGTCGTCCTGTTACAGGTCCCGGAAATAGAGCTCTTAAGTCTCTTTCGGATATGTTAAAGGGTAAGCAGGGACGTTTCCGTCAGAACCTTTTGGGTAAGCGTGTTGACTATTCAGGACGTTCAGTTATCGTCGTAGGACCGGAACTTAAGATATATCAGTGTGGTCTTCCGAAAGAGATGGCTATTGAGTTGTTCAAGCCGTTTGTTATGAAAGAATTAGTTGCAAGGAAGCTTGCACATAATGTTAAATCAGCTAAGAAGATGGTTGAGAAGCTTGAGGAGGCTGTATGGGATGTATTAGAGGATGTTATCAAAGAGCATCCGGTAATGCTTAACCGTGCTCCAACACTTCACAGACTTGGTATTCAGGCATTTGAGCCAATTCTTGTAGAAGGTAAGGCTATTAAGCTTCATCCACTTGTTTGTACAGCATTTAACGCTGACTTCGACGGTGACCAGATGGCTGTGCATCTTCCGCTTTCAGTTGAAGCACAGGCAGAATGTAGATTCCTGCTCTTGTCACCTAACAACCTTCTTAAACCTTCAGATGGTGCTCCTGTTGCCGTTCCTTCACAGGATATGGTACTTGGTATTTATTATCTTACAATTGATAAGCCGGGAGACAAGGGTGAAGGAAAGATATTTAAATCTAAGAACGAGGCTATTCTTGCATATGAAAATGGTGAAATTACACTTCATGCAAGAGTCAAGGTAAGAGTAAGAGGAACTATGCCGGATGGTACAGAAGGCACTACAATTATCGAGTCAACACTTGGAAGAATTCTCTTCAACGAGATAATTCCTCAGGATCTTGGAATAGTAGACAGAAGTGTTCCGGGCAATGAGTTATTGCTTGAGATTGACTACCTTGTGGGCAAGAAACAGCTTAAAGGAATTCTTGATAAATGTATTAATATTCATGGGGCGACCAAAACTGCAGAGGTTTTGGATGACATCAAGAGTATAGGTTATAAGTATTCAACAAAGGGTGCTCTTACAGTTTCAATTTCAGAGATGACAGTGCCTGCAGCCAAGAAGCAGATTCTTAATGATGCTCAGGAGACAGTTGATAAGATTAATGCTATGTTCAAGGATGGTTACGGAACCGAAGAGGAACGTTATCAGGCAGTTGTTAAGACATGGGATGCTGCAGATAAAAAGCTTACCAAGGCACTTCTTGATGGTCTTGATACTTATAATAATATTAACATGATGGCTAGATCAGGAGCGCGTGGATCTGATCAGCAGATCAAACAGCTTGCAGGTATGCGTGGATTGATGGCTGATACAACAGGTCGTACAATCGAACTTCCTATCAAGTCAAACTTCCGTGAAGGTCTTGATGTTTTGGAGTACTTTATTTCAGCTCATGGTGCTCGTAAAGGACTTTCAGATACAGCTCTTCGTACAGCTGACTCAGGATACCTTACAAGACGTCTTGTAGATGTATCTCAGGAGCTTATTATCCGTGAGGTGGATTGTTGCGAAGGTAAAGGATTTATTCCGGGATCAGTTGTTGAAGCATTTACAGAGGGCAAGGAAATGATCGAGAGCTTCCAGGAGCGAATTACAGGTCGTTATGCTGCAGTTTCTGTATTTGATAAAGATGGTAATATGATAGTTAAAGCTAATCATATGATCACTCCAAAGCGTGCAGAGAGAATCATTCAGTCAGGTGTTGATGAGAATGGTAATCCTGTTACTAAGTTAAAGATTCGTAACATACTTAATTGTAAGTCACATATCGGTGTCTGTGCTAAGTGTTACGGTGCCAACATGGCAACCGGTCAGGCAGTTCAGGTTGGTGAGGCTGTTGGTATTATCGCAGCTCAGTCAATCGGTGAGCCTGGTACACAGCTTACAATGAGAACCTTCCATACAGGTGGTGTTGCCGGTGAGGATATCACACAGGGTCTTCCTCGTGTAGAGGAGCTTTTCGAGGCACGTAAGCCTAAGGGTCTTGCTATTATCACTGAGATAGCAGGTAAGGTTCAGATTCGTGACACTAAGAAGAAACGTGAAGTAGTTATCACTAATGAAGAAACAGGTGAATCTAAGGCATATTTGATTCCTTATGACTCAAGAATCAAAGTATTCGATGATCAGGTTGTAGAAGCCGGTGATGAGATTACTATCGGTTCTGTAACACCTCATGATATCTTGAAGATCAAGGGTGTTCGTGCAGTTCAGGATTATATGCTTCGTGAGGTTCAGAAGGTTTATCGTCTTCAGGGTGTTGATATCAATGACAAACATATCGAGGTCATTGTTCGCCAGATGCTTAAGAAGATTAAGATAGAGCAGAGTGGAGATTCAGGTTACCTTCCTGGAACACACGTTGATGTATTAGATTTTGAGGAAATGAATCAGAAGTTAGAGGAAGAGGGTAAAACACCTGCAGTTGGTACACAGGTAATGCTTGGTATCACAAAGGCATCACTCGCAACAAGTTCATTCCTTTCTGCTGCATCATTCCAGGAGACAACTAAGGTGCTTACTGAGGCGGCTATCAAGGGTAAGATCGATCCACTTACAGGTCTTAAGGAAAACGTTCTTATCGGTAAGTTGATTCCTGCAGGTACAGGTATGAAACGTTATCGTAACGTTAAGCTCGACAGTGAGGAAGAAGTATTAAACTTCGATGATGATGATTTTCTCGATGTAGAGGATACAGAAGAGGATACTTTAGAGTCAGTTGAAGCTACAGCAGATGTTGAAACTACAGCAGATGCCGATGTAGAAGATGCTGCAACAGATGAGACAGTTGAGTAAAAACCATAATAAGTATATTGAGATATACAGCTAAAGAATGTTTTAGGGCAGGTGATACACCTGCCCTGATTTAGAGATTTTATAAATAAAACAGGCTGTACTGCCGGTATTATATACACCCGGCAGTACAGCCTGTTTATATATTTTGAGATTATCCGCGGTTCTGTGCGTCTACGACACTACCACCTGCATAGATTTCGCGAAGCTTTGGCTTCTCAATCTTTCCGGTTGGATTGCGAGGGATATCTGCAAAAATAACCTTTCTAGGACGTTTGTACCGAGGAAGACTATGACACATTTCGTTAATTTCATCTTCTGTTATAATCATGTTTTCTTTAGGTTCAATTATAGCGCAGGTAATCTCTCCCAAACGTTTGTCAGGAAGACCGATTACAGCCACATCATGAACTGCAGAATGTGTACGGATAAAGTCTTCTATCTGTACAGGATAGATATTCTCTCCACCACTGATTATAACATCTTTCTTGCGGTCCACTAAGAAAATAAATCCATCTTCATCTTCCTGGGCCATATCTCCTGTAAATAACCAGCCGTCTTTGAGTACGTCGTCTGTAGCTTTTTTGTCATGGTAGTAACAGGTCATAACGCCGGGACCTTTAACGCACAATTCACCAACATTTCCACGCTCTACGGTATTACCATTTTCATCAACTATCTTAACTTCCCATCCGAAACCTGCTTTGCCGATAGCACCAACTTTATGGATGTTCTCAACTCCTAAATGAACACAACCTGGTCCGATAGACTCAGAAAGACCGTAGTTAGTGTCGTATTGATGGTTCGGAAAATATTCTTTCCATTTCTTTATAAGACTAGGTGGTACAGGCTGAGCACCTATATGCATAAGTCTCCACTGTGAGAGCTCATAGTCTTCTAACTTAACTTTACCGCTTTCGATTGCTTCAAGAATATCCTGAGCCCAGGGGACTAACAGCCAAACGATTGTACAATGCTCTTTTGAAACGGCATCTAATATATATTCAGGCTTAGTACCCTTGAGTAGAACAGCCTTGCTTCCTGATAATAAGCTTCCGAACCAATGCATCTTAGCGCCGGTATGATAGAGAGGAGGTATACATAGGAATACATCATCTTTGGACTGACCGTGATGATTTTGTTCAACCCTGCATGAATGCATGAGACTTTCATGGTTGTGCAGAATTGCTTTTGGGAATCCTGTTGTTCCTGAAGAAAAGTATATTGCGGCATCATCTTCATCGGTAAGTTTGATATCCGGTGAAAGCGATGAACAATTGGCAGTCATTGAAATGTAGTCTTCAGCGAATGTAGGGCAGTTATCACCAACGTAGAAAAGAAGACGATTCTTATTGATGTTGTCAGCAATCTCCTCAACACGTCCAATAAATTCCGGACCAAATACAAGGATATCAACATCTGCGAGCTTGACACAGTATTCAATCTCATCAGGGGCATATCGGAAATTAAGCGGTACAGCAAGAGCTCCGGTTTTCAATATACCGAAATATATTGGAAGCCACTCAAGGCAGTTCATGAGAAGGATTGCAACCTTGTCTCCTTTTTTGATGCCTCTTGAAATCAAGAGATTAGCAAAACGATTAGCCTTCTCGTTCATTACATGCCAGGTAATTTCTCTTCTGTAATGAGTAGTCGGATTAGGCTCCATAAGTTCATATTCTTTCCAGGTTACACGACGGACCTCCTTTACTTCAGGATTAATCTCAACCAGACAAATATCATCCGGGTATTCGCGCACATTTTTTTCGAGTATTTCAGTTATTGGCATATTTCTTCTCCTTATAAACACTTTAACACTTTTACCAGTTAAAGTAAATTGTATATAAAATGAGAAGTGTTGTCAATAATTAAACAATTATATTGAGGAACAAATAAGAAAAATTAAAGATTTTGTTCATACTTATTTTACAAAATGATGTTATAGTAGTAAGGTGTGTGAAAGCGAATAAGTGGTGAGCAAATTTCATCAGCGAAGGCTGATTATCAATGAATTTGCAAATCGTAGCTGTGAAGGAACAGGATAATTACGATTTATATAATATAGATGGGAAATGAAATTGCACCAGAGGTAATAGATATGTTAAAAAAGAAAAAGAAGCAAAATGCTACGAATGAGATACTGGAAAAGGAATTAGAAATACTCAATGGGATGCCGGATTCTGCAGCAGAAATGATATTAGAAAGTGAATTGGATGTTGATAACTTAGATGGTGATCATAAGGATGTGGAAGATAGCAAAAAAGTAATCAGGGAATATCAGGAAACATTGAGAGACAATATCATGTTGCCGACGCTTAGAGAAAAAGAGATGGAATTGCCAATTCTTGATGGAGATATAATGGAAGAATTGAAGATACTAATGCAGCATTCCAGACAATTTCAGGAGATGGAGATGATGTATGCCTGCGCGATACGCGAGGTTAAGACAAAGGCTGAGGTTCTTAATGACGAGATGTCTGTCAGGTATCATAGAAACCCTATAAGCAGTATTACTGCAAGGGTGAAAAGCCCTGAGAGTATCGCAAACAAGTTATATAAAAAAGGGCTCCCATTTACTGTAGAAGCTATAATGGTTAATCTTTCGGATGTTGCCGGAGTAAGAATTATATGTGAATTTGTGGATGATATATATTCCATAGCGGCAATGTTAGCGATGCAGGATGATCTTAAACTTATTAAAATCAAGGATTATATTAAGTATCCTAAACCTAACGGATATCGCAGTTACCATATGATAGTTGAAATCCCGGTTTTCTTTTCTAAAGGAAAAACACCTATGCGGGTTGAAATTCAGATAAGGACTATTGCAATGGACTTTTGGGCAAGCCTTGACCATGAGCTTAAGTATAAGAAGAACATAGATCCTGCAGAGGAGGAAATAATAGTAGAAGAACTGCATGAATGTGCGGAACGTATAGCAGAGACGGATAACATAATGCAACAGATAAGAATGAAATTAGATTCTGTGGAAAAGGAGAGTTTATGAATAAATCAGGAATTATATTTGATATGGATGGTACTTTGTGGGATTCTTCTGCGGGAGTTGCAGGCAGTTGGACAGAAGTTGTGGCAAGAGAGTATTCTAAGGATAAAGTGATTACAGCCGAAAAGATACAAAGTGTTATGGGGCTTACTATGGATAAGCTTGCTGAGAAAGTTTTTCCTGAGCTTTTTCCTGAGCGCAGAATGGAATTGCTTGCCATGTGCTGTGAGGCGGAAAACAACTACCTTGCAAAGCATGGTGGTATTCTATATCCGGAGGTGGAGAGTACTCTTATTAAGCTGAAAGAGAAGTATGAGCTCTTTATTGTCAGTAACTGCCAAAGCGGATATATAGAAGCGTTTTTAGAATATTATGGTTTTGGAAAGTACTTTACAGATATAGAGTGTTACGGTAATAATAATCTGAAAAAAGGTGACAATATTAAACTTGTTGTTTCCAGAAATCATTTGGATAAAGCAGTTTATGTAGGTGATATTGAAGGTGATTATATAGCCAGTACGGAAGCGGGAATAGGATTCATACATGCCTCCTACGGATTTGGCAGGATAAGCGAAGAAGTGCCCGTAATTAAAAATTTTGCAGAACTTCCTGAAGTTACAAAAAGCGTTTTGGGCTGACAATTATTTGCAATGAATTAGTAACTTATTGACGGTATTGGCAAAAATGACCATTAAATATGGTTGTTTTTGCCATTTTTTTGACCAATTACGCAAACATTTTTTGATAAGTGTGTTGTATTATTAGTGTACAAAATAAATAATGTATGAATTCGAATTCGTAAAATGTGAAAAGTGTACAAAAACTATAAACGGATGGAGGTTATTTTATGAGGAGAAAATTAATATCGAAAATATTGGTATGTACAATGCTTGCAACTTTAGTAACGGGATGTGGTAACAACACAACCGGAAACGTATCAAGCGGAGACAGCAGTTCGCCTTCAAAAACAACAGATGTTGAGGATGCTATTACACTTGCAGGATCTTCCGGAGATTACTCAAATCTTCCTGATATAGTGTTGTTCCAGGATCACTGGATTCGCAAATATGTTACAGATTATCCTGATGCATTTATTGATGTGGATGATGCAGAAGTTAACTGGGATGATTTTGGTTCTGAGAAATTATCATTTTCGACCATAGATGGTAAACATTACGGATTCCAGTTGATAATGGTACGGCAATATTTGCTTACAGAACAGATATTCTTGAAGAGTGCGGTTATACAATCGATGACATGAAGGGAATCACATGGGACAAATTCATTGAAATAGGAGAGGATGTGTACGCTAAGACAGGGAAATATCTTCTTTCTATGGATGGCGACGGAAATGATCTTATTTATATGATGTTACAGGCAGAAGGCGAATCGCAGTTCAAAGATGGTAAGCCTTATATTACAGAGAATGCAAAACTTGTTGAGGTTTGCGAAAAGATCGTTGAGATGTCACAGAAGAATGTATGTTATTTGACAAACAGCTGGAGCGACTATACAGATCAGTCAATCCTTGGAGATATGGTAGCAGGTGTTATGAATGGTAACTGGATCATTCCTACTATTGAGCAGGTTAGTGAGAACAGTGGTAAATGGGAGATTACTACTTTACCGACTCTTGGTGGTGGAGAAGGATATGCTTCAAACGGTGGTTCATCATTATATGTAACATCTAACTGTTCTAATCCTGAATTGGCAAAGAAATTCCTCGCATATACATTTGGTGGAAGTTCTGCTACATATGACAAAGCACTTCAGGATCACTTAAGCTTTTGAATACTGTATGGGCATTTATACTTCCTTCTGTTTCAACACCATTTCTTATAATGATGTTTAGAAATAATTCGAGGAATTTCCCTACGGAAATGTATATAGTCTTAACGGAATTTGGAAGTTTTTCTATTCTAAGAATTTTTCGCAGACTATTGATGGTTTTGAGCTTGAAGAATATGATGCATCGGACTGGGATGAAATCAGAGTGCCTGCTCATATTCAGCTTGAAGGATATGATAAGCCTGCATATATTAATACACAGTATCCGTGGGATGGAGTTGAGGATGTAGTCCCGGGTGATATACCGATGGCGTTCAATCCAACGGGAAGTTATGTGAAATATTTTGAAGTACCTAAGCAAATGAAGGATAAGAAAATATATATTTCCTTTCAGGGTGTCGAAAGCGGAATGGCATTGTGGCTGAACGGAAAATATGTGGGATATAGTGAGGATTCATTTACCCAATCTGATTTTGATCTTACTCCGTATATCAAAGATGGTAATAATAAGTTGGCTGTACAGGTCTATAAATGGACTTCTTCAAGCTGGTGTGAGGATCAGGACTTCTATAGATTTTCCGGAATTTACAGGGATGTATATTTATATGCGGTTCCCGATATCCATGTTGAAGATATTAAGGTCAAAACATTGTTTGAGGATGATGATTTCCAAAGCAGTAACCTTGTAATAGAACTTGATACAAGAGGAAATGGAAGAGCCAGATTATCTCTTAGCTATGGAGAAAAGACGGTATGGAACAGAGATTCTGAGCTTAGAGACAAGATAAAGATTGAAACAAAGATTGAGGATGTCTTGTTATGGAGTTCTGAGAAGCCAAATCTTTATAAGCTGGAAATTGAGATTTATGACTCGAAGGGTAAAATGGTAGAATATATACCGATAAATGTTGGCTTTAGAAAGTTTGAACTGAAAAACGGTAGAATGCTGTTAAACGGTCAGAGGATTGTTTTTAAAGGTGTTAACAGGCATGAATTCAGTCTTTACACAGGAAGAAGTGTTACAAGAGAGGACATAGAGCGGGATATTATAACCATAAAGCAGAATAATATAAATGCTATAAGAACCAGTCATTATTCAGATAACGAGATTTTGTATGAACTTTGTGACATTTATGGAATATATCTTATAGCTGAAAATAACTTAGAGACTCATGGCACCTGGGCTGCATATTTAAATGGCAAAAAGGATATGGATTATGTCATTCCAAGTGATAAGATGGTATGGAAGGAAATGCTTTTTGACAGGATTAATTCCACTTATCAAAGAGATAAGAATCATCCTTCGGTGCTTATCTGGTCTTTGGGAAATGAAGCTTTTGGAGGCAAAGTCATATATGAAATGTCTAACTTCATGCGACAGCTGGATGATACCAGAATAGTTCATTATGAAGGTATTTTCTTTGATAGAAGATACGAAGATACCTCCGATATCGAGAGCAGAATGTATGCTAAGGTGACTGAGATAGAGGAATACTTAAAAGAAGGTAAGAAATCTATTATATGTTGTGAGTATGCTCATGCTATGGGCAATTCCTGTGGGGCACTTCATAAGTACACAGAGTTGGCAGACGCCCCTGATAGTGGCTATCAGGGAGGATTTATATGGGATTATATTGATCAGTCTATAGCTAAAAAAGACAGGCATGGAAAGTGGTTTTTCTCATATGGAGGTGATTTTGGAGAACGACCTACTGACTACAATTTTTGTGGAAATGGTATAGTATATGCAGACAGAACACCTTCTCCCAAAATGCAGGAGGTCAAATATGATTATCAAAATATAAATATTGAAGTCAATGAAAACAGTTTCTGTGTGTGGAACAAAAATCTTTTTACCGATACGTTGAAGTATTCATGTATTGCACAATTGATGAGAGATGGTGTTGTTATACTCACGAAAGAGCTTGAAGGAATAAATGTTCTTCCACAGTCAAAGTGTGAGTTTGAAATGCCGTTTAATATACCTGATGCTACGGGGGAATATATTGTTAATATATCATTTAGAACAAAAAAAGCTGAGATTTGGGCTGACCCCGGACATGAGGTTGCATTTGGACAGGGTATAGTCAGGGTTGTAAGTAAACAAAAAGATATCATTTCTGCATGCCCAAGACTTACTGTTGGTGATTTTAACATCGGAATTAAGGGAGATAATTTCGAAGTGTTATTCTCGGAAATGTCCTGTTTTATTAAGTTTTTCCAGCATTTTGTTAATAAATTCGTTGTCGTTACCATATATTTCGTTCAATACATATTCAGGATCAATAAATAAATATTCCCAGTAATTTACCGTTTTCTCCCGCCCGACAGTAACATGTGGATAGTTGGCCGGAATGATAGTTATACATTCTTCTGAATAAGACACTTTCGATGTGTCAAGAATCATATATCCACTACCTTCATGACATATGCCTATCTCCATAAGATTGTGGAAATGTAATGGATCGCATTCGTTTCCGTAAATGCCACGCCAATCGTCACCTAAAAGAGGAAGAACATATTCGTTTTCGGGAATATTATAGTATCTATATTCTACAATCTGCTTTGTTTTCATAAATCCCCCCCCGTTATCATAAAACCATATATATGATAGTTGTATAAAGGATTATACTATCTCTAAAAGTGTATTTACAAGTTTGTCATTCTGTTCAGGTTTTAAGAAGCAGAAACGGATAAATTTGCTGCCGACTCCCACATAATCGGTACAGTTTCTTATCATGAGTCCGTTGCGTATGCAATGCTCAAATACATCCGAAGCAGTCTGCTTTTCCTTTAACAGTTTGATTAATATAAAATTAGCTTCCGGTTTGAAAATCTTAATGGATTTTCTTGAAGACATTGCGGAATAAATGAGATTGCGTTCGGTATGTATAAGGCTCTTTGTGAGATTGATGTAATGATCGTCCTCAAACATCACTCCGGCTACGCAGGCAAATGCGTTGACATTCCACGGTGTTTTGGAGTTGTCAGAAGCAGCAAGGAAATCAGGATTTGAGGTTATAGCGTAGCCCAATCTGATGCCGGGAGCTGCAAAAAACTTGGAAACACTCCTTAATGTAATAAGGTTGTGGTATTTTTTTGAGAAAGGGATTGCTGTAAATGAATCTGTGTCATTGACAAATTCAATATATGTCTCGTCGATCATCACAAAAATGTTGTGGTTCTTACAGGTGCTCAATATGATATCTAACTGGCCTCTTGAAAGCAGTGTGCTTGTCGGGTTGTTAGGGTTGCAGAGGATGAGCAGGTCTATATCGTCTTTGAGTACCTTCACAAACATGTCTACATCTATCTCGAAATCATCGAGATCTTTAAGCATATATATGCTGGCTTTACTTCCATGAAGTGCTGCCATACGTTCATACTCTCCATAGGTGGGTCCGAGAATAAGTGTGTGCCTGGGCTTGATTATATCGAAGGTAAGTCTGATAAGATCGGAAGTTCCGTTTCCGAGTATCATATTGTCCGTCGGAGCCTTTGTGTAGTTGCTTATATGTTCTCTTAAAGAGGAATAGTCTCTTTCAGGATAAGCTGATATGGCATCGATATTATCAAGTAATGCTTTTTTGACCATAGGTGAAATGCCAAGCGGGTTGACATTAGACGCATATGGGATTATGGAATGTACATCCATGTCATATTGTCCGGCAATAACCTCCACATCACTTCCGTGAAATAAATCTTTTGTGGACATATTAGTATACCTTCTTTCTGAATATATTTTGATGATTGTGTTTCTTGATGTTTGAGTTGATTTTTGGTATAATTAGCTGATTAATATCAGTATTTGTTATAAACATTCATTTGATTATAGCATTCATTATATATAAACTGCAAGAAGTATTATTAATAACCCGGCATCCGGTGTTTGTGGGGGTGCCGCTATTATGTGAGGCAATATATGAAAAGCAAAGTAGAACAATACGCAAAGGGAGATTTCTATGTTGAATATCCTGACGTGAAATTTTCCAAGACATATCTTCAGCTCAAGGTAGAGGCTGGAAGCATTTGCTCCGGCTCTATTTCTGTATTATCAGGTAACGGTATTCCAATGAAAATGATGGTGTATGACGATGCCTGCATTCTCCATCTTAACGATCATAGTGTAATAGGCGAGAGCGGAGAGATATCCTATACCTTCAGCGGAGAGAATAAGCTTCGCGGTAGTGTATACGACGGCAATATTCATGTTATCGGTAATGGAATGGAGATGACTATTCCATATAGTATAGAGATAGTAGCGCCGTTTATTGATTTGGATAAGGTTGCTATTGAGGATATGATGAAGTTCTCGGAGCTTGCCGAAAGTGATTGGGACAAGGCTCTTGATATATTCTTTTCGGATGAATTTTCAAAAACCTTGCTCGATGGAAATCCTGAATATATAGAATCATACAAAAGTCTATGCGATGTGAGCGCTAATGATGAATCTATAAAGAATCAGACTTTGGAGGAATTTCTTGTATATACACACAAAAAGAGAACACTTTCGTTTCAGGTGGAGCATGACCGCTATCATTTCAATTTCCCAAAGATGAGAGAGGAGCATGAGCTCATTCTCAGAAAGAATACCTGGGGATATTGCAAGATGAAGGTATACTCGGATTCCAAGTTCCTAATCGTCCACGAAAAGGAAGTCTACAGCATGGACTTTACGGATGATCGCGGAGTGATTCATTATACGATAGATCCGGAATATCTCAGTGAGGACAAAGACTCCTACGGCTATATAGTTCTGGAAAATACATATCAGAAAATTAAAGTGTCAGTTTCTGTGAAGGCAAAAGAAGATGGAACAAAGATACCTTCCGGAAAAAATGATGACAGAAAGGTAAAAAATACAGAGAAGTCAGCATTAGTGCATAATTATCTTGATTATCGTATCGGTTTGGTGTCATTGGAGAATTTTATCGAGAATTCGAGACATACACTTCATAATCTGATTGGTATAGAGAAGAATAACGGTATGTACAGACTCGGACTTCTGCACATGAGCATACTTGCCGGTCAGGAGGATCTTGTAAAACAGGAAATCAGACGTATGGAGGCGGATGAGTTCAATTCCTTTTCCGGATATCCGGAACGCTGCTATTATATGTATTTGAAAGCACTGCTGTCTAAGGATGTCAGACAGATAGTCGGCGCCTGTGAAGAGATAGAGAATGCTTTGACGGTACATGAAGAAAAAGTATTTTTCTTCTGGTTGCTTTTAAATCTTGATGAGAGATATCAGAAGGACAAGCAGTGGCTGTTTTCACAGATAGAGGGGTTATATCTTGGCGGATATGAGAGTCCTGTGCTTGCTATAGAGGTATGTGATCTGTTTAATCAGGAGCCGCTTTTGCTTAGAAAGCTTGATTCAGTGGAGTTGGCTGCGTTGACATTTGGTCTTAAAAATAATTACCTCAGTAAGGAAGTTATAGAGGAATTCTTACGATTAGCAGAAAAAGAGAAGTCATTCTCAACTCGTATATTCCGTTTGGTGGTTGATATATATGAGTTGTGGCATAAGCCTGAGATTATTCGAATCATATGCACGATGTTGATACGTGGAGGAAAGCTGGAAACACGTTATAACAAGTATTATCTTGAGGGAATTAAATGCGGATATAAGCTGGTTGGTATTCAGGAAAACTATCTCAGAAGTATCGATAAGAGCAGATATGATCTGATACCGGATTCGGTGCTTAGATATTTTAATTATAAGAGTTTTTTGACCGACAGCGAATATGCATATCTCTATGCCAATGTGGTTACCAATAAAAGACAGTATCTGTCACAGTATGAGGACTACCTCCCTAATATGCTTGCATTTATGGAGGGACAGATTGTCAAGGGTGCTATGAGTGATGATCTCTCAGTTTTATATGAGGAGTTTCTGCGTCCCCAGTCGGTAAATGCTAACTATGCCGCAAAGCTTACCAACGTGATATTTAAGAGAAAGCTGACGGTTGCGTCAGAGGATATCATTGCCGTGATAGTTACACACAGAGAACTTTCAAAACCGGAGATAGTTCCTGTGACCAATCATATAGCGTATGTGGATATGATAACGGAATCAGCTGTTATAACCTTAGTGGACAGAAACGGTAACAGATATATAAGCACTATACCTTATAAATTGCAAAAACTTGTCGATGAAGAATTGTACATGGATATTCTTTCACAGTATGCGTCAGATGATTATCGCTATGTTTTGTACCGATATGATGAATTTTCTGCATATGATGCCAAGGATGCCAGAGAGGTTAATATAGCAAGAGATATCTTAAGTTTCAGGGAGATTAGTTCATTTACCAGACAGCAGGCTATATGGGGAATCGTCAGATACTACAATGAACATCATGATGTGGATGTTTTAAGAAGTTATCTCGATCGTGTTGAAGTTGAGTATGTGACAGCTGTAAATGGTGCCGAATACATCAATGGACTTATACTATGCGGATTGTATGACAAGGCGTATGCTGCAATTAAACTCTTTGGATATAAGAATGTAACAAATGAAAATATTATCAGACTTGTGGAGGCTTTGTGTGAGTTTTCTCAATATGCAAGGGAAGATACACTCTTATCTATGGCAGCATTTATCTACAAAGGCGGTCTTGACACTATACCTGTGCTTGAGTACCTGGTGGAGTATTATCAAAGTGGTCTTTCCGATATGTTAAAGCTCTGGAAACGTGCTATCGGAAGAGTTAAAAAGCTTGAAAATTACGAAGAGAATATTATTTGTCTGTCGCTTTATACAGAGCAGTGGGACGATCAGGTATTATCTGTTTTTGAGTCCTACTTGCGAAAGAAGAAACGCGGAATGGTAATTAAGGCATTCTTTAAACGTGCATCTTTTGCGTATATAATAGAAGATAAGATGATGCCGGAAGAGTTTTTCGATATGCTCAGAGAGCAGATAAGAGTTGAAGAATGGAATGATGACATGTGTCGTGCGGCAATCCTTAGATATATGAGCAGAAAGACCAAGTTAGACAGTCAGGAAGTTTTGTGGATCAAATCCGAGGTTGAGTATTTTGAGAAGAAGGGAATCCTGTTCCCATTCTTCAGACACTTCAAGAAATATATGAAGTTGCCTAAGGATCTTTTCCTGCTGACCTATGTTGTGACAAGAGATAAGGCAGGACGTCAGATATCATTTAATTATAATATACAGACAGGCGCACTGAAACTGGAAATCAATAAAAAAGCCCGTATGATGGAAGTGATTCCGGGATATTACATGAAGGAGTTCGTTCTGTTCCATGGGGAAAATCTTCTTTATAAGATGCCGGAGGAAAATGTCAAATACACCAGAGTGTACGAGTCACAGGCAATGAAGGCCAAAGGAGAAACTGAAGAGTATGAGAACAGGTTTGAAATGATCAATTCGATGCTCTTAGATCAGGAGGCATCTAAGAATCAGGCGCTTATTGACAAGATTGACAAATACCTCAAATTGGCAACCGTAATGGAGGAGAACTTGGAGATATTATGAAAGAGATATATTTAGGCATTGATCTTTGCAGAAAAAACCTGCAGATGAGTTATTTCCGCGAGGATAGAAATGAGCCGGAATCAATCTATCAATTGAATAATACGGAAACCTATCAGCTACCTAATGTTATGTTCTACTGTACAGATGAGAATAAATGGTATGTAGGTAATAATGTTAGCGGTGTGCGCTTCAACAAAAACGGTAAGATTATCGAAGACGTGATGGGAAATATCGGTTTGAACAATAATCTCGTCATTAACGGTAATACATATACTTATGATGAACTTCTTATGATTCTTCTCAAGGAACAGATAGAGGAATTTATGAAAAGATTTGAAGATGCGGTTCTTAAGAAGGTAAGCATAACGGTAGAAAAATATGAACCCCATGTCTTTGATGTGTTGCGAAAGCTTTCAAAAGAGTTATCGCTAGGCCAAGATGATTTCTACATCATGAGCCATGAGAATGCTTTCTTCCAGTATGTCATGAGACAGGAAGAGGAACTTAAGAACAACAGCATTTCGATGTTTACATACAGCAATGAAGGTATGAATTATTATCGTATTGATAAAAAGAATCAGGGTAAGACGGCAATATATAACTTAAATGTTGAAAAGATACCTGAGATATCATATTCAATGCTTTTTGAAGATGTTGAAAAATTAGATTCGGACTTTGCAGAGATAGCAAAGCTTAAGATGAGGGATAAGTATATATCAACCGTATATCTTACCGGATCTGGATTTCATGATAAATGGATAGAGAAGTCTAAGAATGTATTGTGTTCCGGAAGACGCGTTTTTATGGGTCAGAATCTGTATACGAAGGGTGCATGTTATCATGCAAGACTCGGAGCTTACGAACATGATAAGGATGTAGTGTTCCGTTCAAATGAGTTTATAACTTATGATATAGGTGTGCTGTTAGGAGATCCTGAAGGGCGTAACAGCTTTTATCCTATCGTATCGGGTGGGCGTGAATGGTATAACATGAAAGGAAGCGTTGAGTTATTCTTAGATGATACCAACCGTCTTCAGATAATGTATCGGGACAGGATTACGAAAGATACGGAGAAGGATATTATTGAAATTCATGGACTGCCCAAGAGACCACCTAAGACTACCAAGTTGTCATTAGAAGTCGAATTGTATGATGAGAAAAATGGAGCCATAATCATCAGGGATGTTGGATTTGGAAGTATATATCCTACGACTAACAAGATATATAGGAGAGAGATATCATGGCAAGAGTGATACTGTGTACGACACAGCCTGCAAAAACTTCATATATTTTTCCAAATACTAAGATAGAGGTATTTTCCTATGAGGAGCTTTGTTATTACATATACAATAATATAGCATTGGTGTCGGAAGAACATGTAGGAACTCCGTTTATACAGTGGATCAGAAATGAGTTAGGGCTTGCAGATCTTGCTGATAAGCTTGTTCAGATAAGAGAAAAAACAGGAACTGATCTTACAGACATCCTCACAGCAATCCTGACCTACAGAGAGTATTATTCGATTGATGAGGTTAAGGAATTCATATTACTTCGTGAACGTATGAAGACTCTTCCCTACGAGAGGACCAGAAAGCTTCAGGCAGATGGTTTCTTAAGATACCACAAGTATATTAAAGCGCTTTCAATCTATGATGAGATACTTGAAAAGAATCCGGATATGAATGATATCAAGCTTAAGGCTTCCATTTATCACAATAGAGCAGTAGCCTATGCTAATAACTTTGAACTTGCTCCTGCGCTTGATTCATATATGAAATCATATGAGCTTACCGGAAATCGAAAGTCTCTAAAAGAGTATCTTCTGTTACTGGCAACAATGAAGGACAAGAAGGAAATTGAGAAAGTGGCAGATAGCTATGATGCAAAAGATATGGTAGAGGAGATATATTATGCTATATCCGATGCCCAGCAGGATGTTGCAGGCTCTATGGACTATCACAGACTAGAGAAGGCGGTATTTCATCATGAGAAGAATAATCTGACAGATTTCTCCAAACAATTAGATGTTGTCATAGAATCTTTGAAGTCGGAATTCCGCAGTCAGATGGAGTAATATAGAGGTTAATTATGGGATTTTTTGATACAGTTAAAGATATCTTTACAAAAACTGAAATAACAGAAGAATCGTTCGAATACGAGAGTATTGACAGCTATCTGGCAAAACAGAAGGCGAAAGAGACACTCGGTATCAAGGACGATCAGGATGATGTTGCGTATAAATGTGACCAGATTATTGATGCCACATATCAGGTTGATGAACTTAAGGTGGAATATGATATGGTCACTTCTTATTTTAAGGATATCCAGACGATAGAGTCACTTTCTAAGGATACGCGACTTGAGATCATGGAGATAGCCAAAAAGATTGCTTATCTGGAAAGGGAGACTAAGGAATTCTTACATTCAGATGACAGGATAAGTGACGCTAATTTCCGAATGATACAGCGCATGGAAAAAGATATGAATGAGATATTTGGACGGCTTAAGGATCTCGAAGATATGGATGCCAAAATCAAACGTGATATGAAGCATCTTGAAGCGGAAAAGAATTCGCAGGAGTTTTATCAGATGAGTCTGGAGGAACAACAGTCAAGGCTTAGGTTGTTTCTGGTTGTGTTAGGCGGTACCTCTGCACTTCTGGTCGTAGCCCTTGC
Organism: uncultured Lachnospiraceae bacterium; assembly: GCA_902793335.1. Lineage (GTDB taxonomy): Bacteria > Bacillota > Clostridia > Lachnospirales > Lachnospiraceae > CAG-590. The sequence goes on along the minus strand of CADBCZ010000021.1, from coordinate 26,437 downwards.
TGTAATTGGTGTTCTGATGCAGGTGGATCTCATGATTCCGGTTCTCCTTATCATTCTTGTGGTAATGGTGATGTCAGCGCTTTCGGTTGTCACATACAGGAAGATGTCGTACGAATATAAAATGTCGGAAAAACGTGAAAACAAGGCAATCAGCCTGATGAATAAGGTTAAGATAAAGTATATCAATAATACATCTACGCTTGAATATCTGTACAACAAATATAATGTCAAGAGTCTGCGTGAACTAGAATACCTGTATGACCAGTATATGATAATGGTGGACGAGGTTAGAAAATTCCAAAAGAGCAGCGGTGATCTTCGGGAATTCTCCGATAAGTTGTCGAAGCTACTATTTTCTCATGGAGTAAATGATCCTGACATATGGGTGAAACAGACACCTGCCCTTATTGATCCGAGAGAGATGGTCGAGGTCAAGCATTCCCTTAATGTCAGAAGACAGAAGCTAAGAGAACAGATAGCGTATAATGAGAATCTGAGAACGGCAGGTCTTAAAGATATAGAAGAGCTTCTTAAAAGAGATCCTGATCTGCGTGATCAGGTGAGGAAAGAGTTGGATGTGTATCATATAAAGTTGTGAAGAATAGCTGGGATTATACAAATCCCGGCTAATAATATTTCACAGTAATCCAGATGGGTTTGCATTTATGATAGAAATCCGATTGCTTTCTAGAGAAATTATTTAAAGTAATACCTGAATTTTCTGCCAATAGGAATTCTTTCATTAGCACCACTGATACAGATTAAATTGAGTTTAAGCACATCATAATCGGTGCTATTGTTAATTACCGTTTCTGAACATTTTAAGATTTCGGTTTTTAAAGAATCATAGTCGACACAGACATTAGCGAATTGATTCTATTATCATATTGATGTTGATTTCTTCTTATCTCAGAAATCATATTCTCCATAAGAACAGAATTGATTTGTGATGTATTAAGTTCTTTTTCTTTTTGAAATACGATTTTTTCTTCATAAATAATAATAAAGTTAAGGATTACAATAAAGAAAAAATAAAGTAGGGAGGTTAATCGTAAATATAAGAGAAAGAAAAAGTATAAAATTGCATCAAGAAGAAAGCAGTTGATATCGCAATTGTTATGTGGATGTGTCTTGTCCATTACTAGCTTGTCAACTAGAGGATTCTAATGTAGTAAAACTAAATTTGATTTAAAGGAGTAATATTTGAATATGAGAAAGTTATTATCAAAAAGAATAATATAAGCTATGGCTATAGTTTTTATGTTGGCATTTTGTTCGGCCCCTGTTTCTGCAGCAAATAAATTAACATTTGCTCATGGAAATGATAATACAGCAAAGAAATGCCTTGCAAAAACATCTCAAACTGGAAGTGATTCAATAGGTGCATTGATAACATGGCAGTTAACTAATAAAAATGAAGTACATTATGCAAAACAGACAAATTCATCTGGAGCTTCAACGACATGTTATTCAAGTAAACTAAAAGGTAAAAGTGGGCAGTCGTATGGATATTTCTATAGGAATGGTGAACAGGTACATAAATCTACGGCTTGGTACTCGTTTAGTTTCTAATAAACATATTAAAGTAGGGTATCATTAAAAATGATGCCCTATTAAACTGATAATGAGGGGATATATGGAATCAGTAGTAAAAACATTAAATTTGAAAAAAAAAATATAAACAGGGAAAAACTATTATACAAGCAAATAATAATATCAGCATATCTGTAGATAAAGGTGAGTTTGTTGCAATTCTTGGAAGTAGCGGTTCAGGGAAAACTACATTTCTTAACATGATAGGAGGAATAGATAAACCTACATCAGGAAAAATATTTATAGATGGAATAGACGTTTCAACTCTTAAAGAAAACGAATATACTAAATTCAGAGCAAAGAAAATAGGATATGTATTTCAAAAATACAATCTGCTAGAAGAGATTACTGTAAAAGAAAATATAAGAATAGTTCATACTTTGAATGGTTGGAATTTTGATTATAATTTTGAAAAAGAAATAATAAGATTATTAGATATACAAGATATATTAGATACATCTCCTAGATATCTATCGGGTGGACAGCAGCAACGAATTGCTATTGCAAGAGCCTTGATAGGTAAACCTGCGATAGTTTTGGCAGATGAACCGACTGGAAATTTGGATAAAAAAAGAAGTGAAGAGATAATTAGTTTTATGAAAAAATCAAATATAAAATTTAATCAAACATATATTATTGTTACACATGATCATAATATTGCAGAGCAATGTAGTAGAATTGTTGAAATTGAGGATGGTAAAATTATAAGAGATGAAAAAAATATATAAATTATCAATGTTAGTTAAGATTTTTATTCATTCAAAAAGATTATATGTGTCAATGATTTGTCTTTCGATATTATTCTCGCTACCGTTTGTTGTCTTTTTTATTTCAAATACATTTGTGGATTTTTGTAAAAGTGAAGATGAGAAGATTTATGGCAAATTTGATAATATATTATATGATGGAGATCTTTATACTTTAGACATTAAAGAATCAAATATTTCTTCTTTAGATGCATATATAGAAGAGATGGGTGAAATAGAAATTGGCGCAGAAGAGGGTAATTATATAATAGGCTATGCAAGTGAAAAAGCGCGTGATATGGGAAATATACATATGATAGAAGGAGGATTTGCTAAGACGTCAGATGAAATTGTAGTATGTGAATCAACATATTATGAATGCTTTTATGAAAACAAGATAGGCGATTATATTGAAATAGATAATCATAATTATAAATTAACAGGTATTATAAATGATTATTCAGTTGCATGGAATAAAATGCAAGATTCGGATATTTTATATCCTAATATTTTAACAGTTAAAAGTGGTTTGGAGAATGTTTTATATAAGATTATTTTAATAGATAACAGGATAGATTTTCCTGAGATTATATATGAAAATAATAGAAATCTTATAGCTAATAATAATGTTGTTATTAATAATTCTAGTGGGAAATATACCGCTCCGTTATTTGTTTATTTCACATGTTATATTGCAATATTTGTTTTAGCTTTTTTTATAATTTCTTTTATACAAATAAAGGACGAGACTATATATGAAACGTTGAATTGTTTGTATTGTGGAGGGGGAAAACTGAAATGCTTTATTTCTTTAAAAAATTTATTATTACTTATTTTTTCAATTTTCCTCGGATTGCTAGTTGGAAGAGCATTCTCTTTTTTATTTGTTAAAGCTTGTGACGAAAAATACGGGATAAAATTAGCTTTTTCTGATGCGAGTTATCCGGTTACTCATATTAGGTTCTGTATAATTGTAGCGGGAATCATCTTTTTTATGTATTTATTTAAAACGAAGAATTCAAATCATGAAAAAGGAGGGCATTCTAAGAACAGAAAAACAGATAGAATTGGTTTAATATATATGGATTATAAGAATATTATTTTACCAGCGTTATTGATTGCGATGATGATGCTTTGTATAGTTGTTTTTTCTTTGTATCTAAAACTATATATTTCTTCAAAAGCAAGCGTATTTGGTAAAATGCCAATAGATTATGACTATCAATTTACTACTAATTTGGATAATGATGATTATTCATATGTTAATTATACTGGAGATATAAATTCGGTGGTTAATATTCCGGAAGATGATTATATTTATTATATTCCAAGTCATAAAAATATAATACCTGATGATATTGTTGAAAAAATATCGGATGAGCAGGGTGTAGCATTGGTAGATACATTTTATGAGGCAAATGACATATATATGGATATTTCTGATAATAAATTGAATAACGAATATTTGACAGGTTTTCCGGCGGATCGAATTTTGAATGAAGAATTAAAAAAAGGATTGAATATTAATGGAGACTACAGGATTTGTCAATTCTATGGGTTACCTTCTAAAAATTTAAAGAAACTCCAACAGTATGTTAAATTTGGAGCAATTGATATTGAAAAGATAAATAGAGGAGATGAGGTTATACTAGTTGTACCAATGTATGAAAAAGTAGAATATAATGATGGTACATGGTCAACAAAATTTATCGAAGACAAAGACTATAAAGGAAGCACTTTTCAATATCGGGATGATTCTTATTGTGTTGGGGATGATGTGAAAATAATGCAAATTCAGCCTAAAGATAAGAGTTTGCAAGGTGATGTAAATCTTGAGATATTGAAAAAACAAACAGATGTAAAATATAGAAATATCAAAATAGGTGCAATTATATATGAAAGGGTTATGTGGTTTGAGGATGCTAGTCAACCACAAACTGCATATACATTTATTGGAACAAAAAAAACGCTAAGAAGTTTAGATATAGAGCCTAGTTATTCTAGAACTCAAATTTATCTTAATGACGAAATTGGCGACAAAGAATTTGAACCTATCATTCATAAATACCAAAATATTTTGGAGTGTTTTGACTATAAAAATAATATTGCGGAGTTAAGAGATTATAGACAGTTTATGCTGCTGCTGAAAGGGATTTGTTCATTGATGATAGTGTTAAGTATATGTATAGCGTTAACGATAACAACTATTGAAATGTATGTAGCCTTTTTGAAGAAAAAGAAGTCTAATTTACTTTTGCGCATTTTGGGAGTACCCCCATCGAAATTTATAAAAGCAAATTTGATACAATTGATGATGATTTGTTTTGGCGCATTGTTGATTGCTACATTGGGTGGACAATATATAATACAAATGATTTATGGTTCGTTGGATATAATTAATGAATATCTTGGAGTTGGTTTTATAATACTATTGTTTTTTGCTATTATATTGATACTTGCATTAATAAAAGTTATCATTTTAACCCCTGTAATAAGAAAATATGTAAAAAAATGCATATGATGATTATTATACGACAAAAGAATCAGCATATTATATGAGCAGCGTGAGGATGGTTTATATACATATAGAGTATTTGATAATACAAATGATGCAATTATTGTGTACTATAATGGTGCCATGATAAACCATGAAACAGAAGTAATAATACCTGAAAAAATAGATGGGTATAATGTAGTTATATTAGATGAAGCTGCAATATAGTATAATGAGTATATTGAAAAACTAGTTCTTCCTAAGTCCTTAAAGAGTATTAGAAGATGTATAGGGGATAAATGTCCGAATTTGAAAGAAATAATGATCTATGGAAGTATGCTGAAGAAAATGGAATTAAAGTGTCTGAGTTAATAGAAACAAAATGATAACGAACAGGTACTTGGATTCATTTTGCAAACGGAGCTGTATATTTGAAGTTGAAAAAGATACTGTGTTCTGCTATAGTTGGTTGTATGCCGGCCGGCTGGAATAGGAGATTGAAAATGAGCGTAGGATTAGTTCTTGAAGGCGGTGGCCTTCGTGGTTTATATTCTGTTGGAGTCCTGGACATTTTCATGGACAACGACATTAAAGTTGATGGCATCATAGGGGTTTCTGCAGGGGCACTTTTCGGAGTGAACTATCCATCAAAGCAGAGAGGTAGAGGACTTAGATATAACTTGAGATTCGCAAAGGATCCCAGATATATGAGTTTTCGTTCTTTGATAAAGACAGGCAATATTGTCGGAAAGGAATTTGCCTACTACGAGGTACCATTTAAACTTGATGTGTTTGATGAGGAAACTTTCGAGAAATCCGGTGTGGATTTCTATGCAGTAGTCACGAATGTTGAGACAGGAAAGCCGGAATATATTAAAGTCGACAATCTAAGAGAGCAGATGGAGGTATTTCGAGCAACTTCATCCATGCCCATAGTTTCAAAAATAGTTGAGGTTGATGGCAAGAAGTATCTCGATGGTGGCTGCTCGGACAGTATTCCTGTGAAGAAGTGTTTGGAGATGGGATATGACAAGGTCGTGGTTGTACTTACCAGACCGCTTGATTATCGTAAAAAGGATGAAAATGGTGCGTTGAATGCACTGTGGTATCGCAAGTATCCGGAGTTTGTCAAGACACTTAATAACAGACCGAAAGATTATAACAATACGGTTGAAGAGATAATAGAACTGGAAAAACAGGGAAAGATATTCGTTATACGTCCTTCGATGACGGTCCCAATCAAGAGGATTGAGCATGATCCGGTAGTTATGCAGAGAATGTATGATCTTGGTGTGGAGGATTCTAAGAAGCAGATGGAGGCGCTGAAAGAATATTTGGAAGGATAATGAAAGGGAGCGTGTGCTCCCTTTCTATTATATGTCTAAGGTTGAAAAATCAATATCAAAATCCTCATAAATATTAACTTTGATGGTGTCTTTGAAAGTGTAGGTTTCCACGTTAAATTTATCATTTTCAAGATTATATACGAATATTTTCTGTTTATCCGGATCTACAATCCAATATTCTCTGACTCCTGTTTCGAGATATAGATTGAGTTTGGTGACGTAATCGTGACTGGAATTACTGGGTGAGACAATCTCTATGATCCAATCAGGTGCGCCGGTGCATCCTCTGTCAGTGAACTTATCGGGATCGCATATTACACTTATATCCGGTTCAACTATTGTGTTACGGTCTTTGCTTAGTTTTACTGCAAATGGTGCCGGGACAACCCTGCATTTACCGCCCTTGGATTTGATGTAATTATTAATAACGGTTGACACTTCCATAAGAATGAATTGATGGATTTTACCGGGAGCTGCCATGTTGTAAATAATATCTCCGTCAATCAATTCTGCACGCACGTCTTCGGGTATGTTGTAATAATCATCTTCTGTATAAATCTTAGTAGATGCAAGATCCATTATAATCACCTCCGGTGTATATATATTCTGATTCAAATGATGTTATTTCCTATAATCATAATAAATCATAGTTGATAATAAAACAAGACTCATATTTATTGTATCAAATAGAAAATTCTGCTAAAATAGGGATTGTGTTTTGTGGTGCGAAGGAAAGGATATTGATAATGGAAGAAGAAAGAACATATGTTGAGATAGAGAATAAAGATTCCTATGGAATTACGTGGTATGAGCACGCACAGGCGTATTACGGAAGTCATAGAGGAATGAGGTTTCGAATAGCCAGGGAACCGATGGAGGATGTATCACTTACACCTGCTGATAAGAAGGGTGAGGCGACATTTAAGATTACAATATGGCCGGAACCATTTAGCTTTGATAATACGCCGGATGAAGAGAAGGAAACTGCGGAGTTTCCGTTTGATGATGAGGGCAAGAAGACAATGATTGCGTGGTTAAATGAGCAATACCGCAAGCAGTTTGACAGATGGGAAGCCGTCAGGGCGAAGCATTGAGGAGTTGTTATGGATAAATTTGCTAATACTGGACTTGATAATAATTTGATAAATGAAATAAAATCGTATGCTCAGTTTTATGGAGTAGATAAAATAGTTATATTTGGTTCACGTGCAAGAGGAGATTATAAGAAAAAAAGTGATATAGATTTGGCTTTTTATGGTGGTGATTCAAGTGAATTTATTTTATGTATTGATGAAGATGTTCATACACTGCTTAAATTTGACGTTGTAGACTTGAATAGACCGGTGGATGAGGATCTTCGTAAATCCATTGAAAAGGAAGGAATAGTTATTTATGAAAAAATATGAAAACTTCAAACGCAGTTTGCATAATTTAAAGGATATTTTTGATTATAAAGAACCATATGGAAATGTTGAGATGGCTGGATTGGTGGGTTTGTACGAAATTTGTTTTGAACAATCCTGGAAAGCTATGAAAGAAGTGTTGGAGGATAATGGTTACTCGGAAAGTAAAACGGGATCACCGAAGCTTATTCTCAAAACAGCGTTTGCGGCAAATATGATTGATGATGAAAAGCTGTGGTTAGATGCATTGGTATCAAGAAATAACGTAGCACATGCGTATAATAAAGACATAGCACAAGACATTATAAATCGAACAAAAAATGATTATTATAATTTGTTTAAGAAGCTTGAAAAAGAGATAGAAGATAATTGGATTGTGGATTATGATGCAGTTGAGGAGAAAAAAGAAACTAATGAAATAAAAGCAGGTGCTGGTTCTATTAAGGCTTACGTTGACGGCAGTTACGAACACTCGCAAGGTCGATATGCCTATGGTTGCGTGATACTTCTTCCTGATGAAGTAGTTGAGCTTAACGGCAGTGGGAATGATGAGGACTATGTTTCCATGAGAAATGTTGCCGGTGAGATATTGGGTAGTGAGACTGCTATTAAGTGGGCAATTGAGCATGGATATAAGGAGGTTGAAATATATTACGATTACGAAGGAATAGAGAAATGGGCTAACGATATCTGGAAGGCGAACAAGCCGGGAACGATTCGTTACAAGCAGTTCGTGAAAGAACAACGTGAGAAGATTAAGATAACATTTAAGAAAGTTACCGCCCATACAGGCGATAAATATAATGAAATGGCTGACAAACTTGCCAAGTCAGCAATAGGTATTTAAAGGAGGAGAAAAACATGGAATTTTCAAAGTATTTTGATCACACTATTTTAAAGGCAGACGCATCAAGCGAGGATGTTAATAAGATTGTGAGAGAGGCGATTCAGTATAATTTTGCATCGGTATGCGTTAACAGCGCAAGAACAAAACAGGTATCATCAATGCTTATCGATACTGATATTGATGTATGTACAGTTATCGGATTTCCTCTTGGTGCAATGAGCACAATGGCTAAGAAGATGGAGACACTCACTGCTATTGAAGATGGTGCTACAGAGATTGATATGGTAATAAATGTAGGCGCCATCAAAGATGGTGACTGGGACCTTGTAAAAGAGGATATCGAAGAGGTCAAAGAGGTGTGCCGCAACAACACTACAGGACAGGAAGCAATCCTTAAAGTAATTATTGAGACATGCCTTCTTACCGAGGAAGAGAAAGTTCTTGCCTGCGAAGTATCTGTTGAGGCAGGTGCGGATTTTGTTAAGACTTCAACAGGTTTCTCTACAGGTGGTGCAACAGCTGAGGATGTAGCACTTATGAGAAAGACCGTAGATGCTAAGACTGCAGCTCTTGAGAAAGAGACAGGAAAGACATGGCCCGGAGTAAGAGTTAAAGCATCAGGCGGAATCAGAAATTATGAGACAGCTAAGGCAATGATTGATGCGGGAGCTGACAGACTTGGAACTTCTGCTACGATTGCAATAGTTGAGGAGCATAATAAATGAGTGCTAAAAAAATATTGGTAGTGATTGTCCTGTTTTTATTGGGAATGGCATCAACTGCCGGTATGCGTGCATTTAACAAGCGGGAGACTGCTGATATTGATAGCGCTACTAAGATTTCGGGTGGCATGACTGTTGGCAGTTTCTTAAAGGGACAAGAAGGTGAAAGAGCGATATACACCGGTAGTATATCCGCGGTTGACCCGGTGACGGTTGAGGATGCAAAAGACAAATACATAAAGATCAGGCTAGAGGTTGAACGTGAGGAAGAGGTCTATAACGAGGATAAGGATAAGTATGAAACCACAAGAGAGACCGTTTCAATAGAAGAGCATGATTGTGAGGAACTTCTTTTGGATGATGTGAATGTTCCTTTTTCAAAAGTGCATGAACTTCCTAAAGAGCATGAAACTGAAAAGAGTGGTGATAAGACCTATGAGTATACTTATACACCTTCGGTTGTTGAAGGTACTTTCTATATCAAGAGCAAGAAGGGTGAGATAGAGTCTGTTAAGTATTACAAATCGGTTGATGTTGCGGGAGAAAACAATAAGACTAATATAATGGCTATAGTGTGTATATGGCTGATTCTTATTTTGATAGGTGCTGTTATCATCGCGACTGATGTCAAAGGCAGAAAACGCGCCAAGGCTAAAGCCGAGCGTCAGGCTGAAAAAGAACAACGTGAAGCGAGTAAGAAAGAACGTGAGACACTTAAGAATAATGGCGAGACAGAAGGAGAATAATTATGGATACTTTACTTGGCTTGCTGGCGTTGCTTGGCTTGCTGCTGATGGTAGCATTTATTTTGCTGGTGGCTATAGATTTCCTTATTTTGTTGGGATATCTGGTAAATATATTATTCCGCATGTATTGTAAATCAGGCAATATCAAGTCCGCTTTGGCATTGCCTGAAGGTGTGGTGTTTGATAAGAAAAATAAATCTGTCAAGGAACTTTCTAAGTATATAGAAGATATACTGGTACTTTATGAGAGACCCGAGAATAAAGATACCCAGTACAGGATGGGCGCAAACCTTCATAAAAGGATAGAAAACACAAGGCAAATCCTAAGCGGCAATGGAATAAGCAGGAAGATTCGGTTTGTTGATGTTAGAGCTGAGAAAACCGGAAAAGGTCATACTTTTAGAAAGTGGGATCAGGGCGGAAAAGAATGGGGCGCTGCGGAAATTAATGCGTCGATGGTTGAACAGTTTATTGAAGTGGGAAGTGGAAGAGTAATTTCCCAAAACTATTATCCGTCTGTTAAGTTTGGTTTTTCAATGTCTAGAAGACTTAAGCAGGAAGATAGGGTCAAAGCTGCACAAAGAGATAAATGGGGCAGAAAGCTTGCTGGCAGATCGAGTCGCTAGAGATAGAACCGCAAAAACTTGTGTTCCGTGGACTTATCGGATGGTCTATATATTTTAGAAACCACAAGGCTATCGGTTCCGGAGTTAATAACAAAAAGAAACAAAAGATTGTGCGCTTTTCTGAAAATGATTTCAGACAGGATGTGTATGAAAGCATAATTGCAAGGGAAAGAAATACTGATCTGATTGATATGTGGCTGGGAACAATAGATATCCGTTCCATTAAAAATACGGAGAAAGACACAATATTGAAAATCAAAGTTCCAATCTATCGCATTATGTTAGAGGGTATAAATGCCGGAAGCCTTACTATCAAAAAAGATGTGCAGGATTATAAGGCAACATTTACACGCGTGCGCTATCCTAATCGTTTTCGAAAAGAGGATGCGGTGGTTTCACAAGAGAAGATGTGTCCTACCTGCGGTGGTCCATTTACTCCTGATGAAAAGGGAAATTGTAAGTTCTGCCAAACATTCCTGTTTAAGGATAATGTGAAGTGGAAACAGATATGATTTATCGGTATATAATAAGGTCGCAGTTGTGTGCTGCGATCTTTGTAGTTATAAGAATTGTTTATTGGTTTTTTCTATGGTTGCACAGAGGGCATATATCTTCTGTGGTGTATGCACCGCAAGCACATCTCCATACTCCTGCCTTGATGGCAGCTTCGTCTGTTATCTCAAAAAAATCATAGGCTTTGCCAGCAAGTGTAGCGGCATATTGAATGTCCTGCACAAGTTTTGTATCGCTAGGCGTTATCACTCCAAGTGCGATTGATACAATCTCGATGCCTCTGCCTTCGCACCATTTTTTTGATACTATATCCTCTATCAATTCGCCGAGCTTTTCCGAGTATGCCGGGATTTCGTTTGGGCGAACGCCTTCGCTAGTCAGCTGGTACAATGCGGGTTGAAGCGCGGTTTTCATCTCTGAATCCATCTGTGAGCTTAAATAGCGATTATTCCATGCCTTGTCTCCTGCAGGTCCTGCAAATTTGTAGAAACGTGCCGGGTCGGCTATCCTGTAAGAATAAGTGCCGGAAATGCTGACGGTGCCATCTATGGAAAGTCCGGTGTTTTTGTCTCTGATATGAACCGGTATCGCACCTTCTGATTTCAGTTTTTTCCCCATTATCTCTTTTGTATTTATAACATATACTCTTTGAGTAATCGGAGGAGCATCGCCTGCAAATGTGAATCGCCTGCCAAATTCTTTTGCAGCTCCTTTAAGTCCGGAATGTGCCGGGTCTTCAAAAACATGCTCTCCCGGATCTTCATATACTGCAATTACTTTACCTTGTGATACAACGATTGCAGCCTGACCGTCATTTACCGCTATGACAGATTTATTGGATATAACATCATCATTACCGGTATTGCCACTGTTTTCGCCTACGGTTTTTTTAACACGCACCATTAGTGTATCGCCCTCAAGAGAAGGACAATAAAAGAATTCTCTCCATATATCCTGATACATTCCATCAAGTGAACCTGCAGCTGCCCTGATTATTCCCATAGCAATACTCCTTTCAGATAAAGCGGGTATGTTCCTGTAATTTAAAGGTAAATGTGTTCTTTCGTTTTGTCAACAATTATTTGCGTTGCTGTTTTTTTAGTATGTATTTTACAAAAAATAATGAATATTTAATCAATAATTAATTTGTAGTTATGCATTTTTTAATGTATAATATGAGATGGATGCCAATAGATACAATTAAGGTAAGGTTAAGGTTTATCTATTAAAATGGTAAGAAAGCAATGTTATAGTTGATAATTATATGCTTGTTGTATGTTGATCATTTACATATTACTAATTTGGAAAGGCGGATAATGATATGGATGCGTTGATTGACGTTTCGGATATGTATAAGATATACAATCCGGGAGAAAATGAAGTACACGCACTTGACGGTGTGAGCTTCAAGGTACATGAAGGAGAATTTGTCGCGATAATCGGACATTCAGGATCGGGTAAATCAACATTGATGAATATGCTTGGATGCCTTGATGTGCCAACACACGGTACCTACATATTAAATGGTAGAAATGTATCGGAACTGACAGATAACGAGTTGTCTGAGGTCAGAAACAATTATATTGGTTTCATATTTCAGGGGTTTAATCTTATACCGAATCTGACAGCTATTGAGAATGTGGAGTTGCCGCTTATATATCGCCATGTTGACAGAAATACAAGACACAGGCTTGCGAAAGAAGCGCTTGAAAAGGTTGGACTTGCACAGAGAATGAAGCATAAGCCATCTGAAATGTCAGGAGGACAGCAACAACGTGTTGCGATTGCAAGAGCTATTGCGGCAACACCACCTCTTATATTGGCGGATGAGCCGACAGGTAATTTGGATTCTAAGTCTTCGAAGGACATTATGAGAATACTTAATGAATTAAATGATCAGGGAAATACAATAGTTCTTATCACTCATGATGACGGGATAGCAGCCAATGCAAAACGTGTTGTAAGAATCATGGATGGTAAGATAGAGTCAGATACAGTTAAAGAATAAATTAGGTGAATGCATAACACAGTTCACATAGTTTTGCAATTATCAACTTGAATAAATGATGAGGAGGAGACAATGGACGAGAGAAATGAAAACATCATGGAGTTTAAAGAAGCAGTAGGAGTTATGACAGAAAGTAATGAGTCGCAGCAGGGGTTTGATTATGTTAATTCTGCAAAGGCGACTAAGAAAAAAGGAAAAAAGAAAAAATTTCCGGTTTGGGCGATTGTTCTGATTATATTACTGGTTTTGGGAGTTGTTTTTGCAGTGGTTGTTAAGAATGCTATGGGAAAAATGCAGACGGCTATGAAAGATGCAATGGAACAGACTGGTAATGAAGATCTCTATACGGTTGAAAAGATTGATATCGAGCAGGAGATATCAACTTCAGGTACAACAATAGGTATTGAGGAAAATGCTTATACATCTCCTGTAAACGCAAAGGTTAATGATATCAATGTTGAGGTTGGACAGACAATCCATAAAGGTGACGTTCTTCTTACATTTGACACAGAAGACCTGGGTGATAATTTAGCCAAGGTTAAAATTCAGGCAAGATCTGAAAGAGCGGCATCTAATGAATCATTTGAGGCGGCTAACAAGGCAGCGGGAAAGGCAAACAAAGCCGATTCAAAAGCAAAGAAGATCAACAAACAGGTGAAATCATTAAAGGATGATGTTGAGGAGTTAAATGATGAAGTGGTAAGCAAGCAGGATGAGCTTACTGATGCCCAGGAGAAAAATGCAAAAATTGAGGCTGCTAATGAAGCTGCAAAAGTCGAGGCGAAAGAGAAGTACAATGCCAAGGTCGCAGAGGCTATTGAAAAGGGCGAATCGACAGAAAATATAACTACAGAAGAGGTTAAGCAGGAAGCTCTTATAGATACAAAGAAAATTCAGAATGAGCTAAGGGAACTTAATAAAGAGCTTAATAAGAAGACAGAGAAGCTTACAGAAAAACAGACGGATCTTGCGGAGCAGAAATCAATCTCATCTGCTAATAAAGAGGTTTCGGTATCTGACAGTACAAAAGCACAGGTAAGTGCGGCAAATGAGCTTTCAGAAATGAATGTCAATGACGCACAGGAAGCATATGATGACGGTGTTGCAGGAATAGTTGCTGAAGAAGACGGTGTTGTAACTGCAATCGGAGCAACAAAGGGAGCATATGTCAGTGAGACGCAGACATTATTTACATATATAGATGCAGATCAGATAGGTGTACAGTTTACGATTTCCAAGGATAATCTTGGATCAATCGTACCGGGTCAGAAAGCACGTGTGGTTATCGGAAGCAAGCAATATGAAGGTGTGGTTGATTATGTCAGCCGTGTTGCTGCCCAGGAAGCAGGTTTGACAGGACAATCAGCTACAGGAGGAAGTATTCAGGGAAAGATAACCATCAACAATCCTGATGAGAATCTTTTCATTGGTGTATCGGCTAAGGTATATGTATTTGTCGGAAAGAGCGAGCAGACATTTGGCGTGCCTTATGAATCGCTTAACACAGATATAAAAGGTGATTACGTATATGTGGTTGATAAGGACAATAAGATTCAGAGAAAAGACGTTACGATTGGTATTTATTCAGATGAGTATTATGAGATTACCGATGGTATCGAAGAGGGCGATAAGGTTATCAGAAATGTTACTAAGGATATGAAACCGGGTGATGAGTATGTTCCGGGCAGTGCGGCGATGCCGGGTATGCCAGGAATGATGCAGTAGTTTGTTGGCTGTGGAGAGGATAAGTTATGACACAATTATTGGAATATGTGAAAATGGCGCTCAAGAATATTTGGGCGAACAAGATAAGAACGCTCCTTACCATGCTTGGTATTATTATAGGTATTTCATCGGTTATCCTGATCATTTCTATTGGTAACGGTGCAACGGAATTGATCACTTCGGAACTTGGAGATCTTGGACAGGGACAGATAGCGTTTGTGGTTAACGATTATGATGATAAATATCTGATAACACAGGATGACCTTAAGGCTATTAGAGAGATGGATGGAGTAAAGGCGGCGACCGGTAAGGATTTCTATGAGGGGAAAACCAAGACCAAGAAGGACGAATTTACTATTAATTTCGTTGGTATTGATCAGGATGGATTTGAATTTCTTGAATCCGATTTTGTAAAGGGAAGAGCTTTTAATGAAAAAGAAACTGATGACGGAAAGAAGATTTGTGTCATCAGTGAAGATGATGCAATGAAATTTTTTGGCTCAACTGATGTAGTGGGAATGGATATCGTTGTTACTTTATATGAAAAGTATGATGTCAATCTGACAATTATCGGAGTTACGAAATCGAAGGATGAGAACAATACGATTACTTCGATGATAACTGATCCTACGGCGCAGATAATAGTTCCTATTAATACATTCAGTAATGCGTTTGGTTTCGATGTTGCTTCCGAGTTGTATTCTTTTTATGTTCTTAAAGAAGATGATGCCGATGCTAAGAAGATTACTGATAATGTTATTGAATATCTGGAGACTGCTCACCACGCAAAGGGAAAGGACGTGTATTATTTCCAGAGCTTTGATGATATTATGAAGACGGTTAATAAGGTTATCAACCTTATAACTGCATTTGTCGCATTTGTAGCTTCCGTATCACTTGTCGTTGGTGGTATCGGTGTTATGAATATCATGCTTGTGTCAGTCACAGAGCGTACAAGAGAAATCGGTATCAGAAAGGCACTCGGTGCAAAGACCGGTTCTATAACGATACAGTTCCTGGCGGAGTCTGCATTTATTACTCTGATTGGTGGAATATTGGGAATATTCTTCGGTGTAGCAGGGGCATTTATGATTGCAAAGGTAATAGGTGCACTTGTTCCGGGAGTAAGTTTTACACCGGTGCTCTCGGTTAAGACGGTTCTTCTTGCGTCATTGTTCTCGTCGGCAGTCGGAATATTCTTTGGAATCTATCCGGCAAGGAAGGCTGCGAAGATGAGTCCGATTGAGGCACTTAGGAGAGAGTAGGGGTTTGAGAAACTCATTTTATATTCTTTTGCTCTGAACATATTATACAGTTCCATAGCAGGCACGCAGCACAAGGCATGCCCTGTCTCTAACCTCATGCTTCGCATTCGCTAAGAGAGAGGGGATCTCGCTGCTTGTCGCACGCAACGGTACTAAACTCACACTTCGTGCTCGCTAAGTGCCGGCGGCTCCAAAGCACCATGCTTATGGAATCTGTACAATATGTTCAGAGCATAATGTTATAGAAGAGAGTTTCGCAAGTATAAGAGAGAAGGTTATAGGTAGGAGAATATGAGAAAGATTTTGATTACAAATGATGATGGAATTGAGGCGGATGGTATTAAGAGACTTGCAAAAGCCGCTCTTAAATTTGGTGAGGTGTGGGTGGTCGCACCCGAGAGTCAGAGAAGTGCGGCATCACATAGCATAACCTTACATAAGCCGATAGATGTATATCCCTATGATATGGGAAGTCGCGAACCGGATGAAGTATTAAATGATGCGATGCTTTCCGGCATGCTGCACGCATATTCATGCAGCGGGACTCCGGGTGATTGCGTGAGAGTTGGAAGTCTTAATGTTATGCCTGAAAAACCGGATGTGGTATTGTCGGGAATTAATTATGGATATAATGCCTGTTCGGATATTCAGTATTCTGCTACAGCAGGGGCTGCATTTGAGGGGACATTTCAAGGGCACCTCTCTATAGCGCTTTCAGAGGGTGCATCACAGTGTCACGAGGTGACAGACGCATATCTTGATGAAATCCTGTCAACTTTATTGGAAAAGGAACATGTAAAAGGTCAGATATATAATGTGAATTTTCCGCAATGCAAGCTTTCGGATTGTAAGGGTATTCTCTGGGACAGACCTGTGTCGGAAGGCATGTTTTTCAGGGATACATATAATAAGATGGAAGATCTTGAAAACGGAGGCGTTCGACTGATGGTGGAAGGTCACTACAATGAAGACGCCGAAGATGGTACGGATTTTCGCGCGATAGTTGACGGATATGTGTCGGTTGGAGTTGTGAATAATATAGGGTATTGAGAGTTAGATGAAAAGGTAGGAACGAATATCAGTTCCTGCCTTTTCTTGTAGATAAAACCTAAAGTATATGTTAATATAAGTCTTATATATAGGTCGGTGATTGCGAGGTGTTCAAATGGGTAAATATCTGAATCCAAAAACTGTGAGCTTTGAGGAAGCTCTTAATTCTATTATATATGTTGATAAGACAGAGATGATTCAATATATCAATTCTGTTCTTAAGACAAAACAGAAATATATGTGCGTGTCAAGACCTCGAAGATTCGGAAAGACAATGGCTACGGATATGTTGTGCGCTTATTATGGAAAATGTGAAAGTAGACATCTTTTTGAAGAATTGAAGATTGCAAAGTTGGATAATTGGGATAAGTATATTAACCAGTTTGATGTAGTTAAGGTTGTAATGACTGACTTCATTAAAGAAGGTAAAGATATTTCCAAAGGACTAGAGAAGATGTCAGAAAGGATACTTGATGATCTCTCAGAGGAATATACTGATGTTAAATATGATTCGGAAGATCTATTCTATAGTATGGATAAATTCTATAGAAAAAGTGGCAAGCAGTTCGTAATTGTTATAGATGAGTGGGACGTTGCATTTCGTGCCTGCAAAGAAGATAAGGATGGACAGAAGCTGTATCTGGATTATCTTCGTGACTGGTTAAAAGATCAGGAGTATGTTGCGCTTGCATATATGACTGGTATTCTTCCAATTAAGAAGTACGGGCAACATTCGGCACTTAACATGTTTGATGAGTATTCAATTATAACACCTATGCAACTTGCTCCATATACAGGTTTTACTGAAGCAGAAGTTAAAGAGCTTTGTGATCAATACAATATGCATTATGAGGATATAGTAAGCTGGTATAATGGGTATGTTGTGAGCACCGAAATACCGGTGGAAATGCGTGATAAATATAGAATGGGAACCTATGATGATAAGGATATACCAATCTATAGTCCGTTGTCCGTGGTTAAGGCTGTCTCTACTGGAGTTATACAGAATTATTGGAACAAGACAGAAACGTATGGAGCTTTGGCTGATTATATAAAAATGAATTATGACGGTCTTAAGGATTCAGTTGCACTCTTGATGGATGGTGTAAGGATTAAGGTTAATATATCAAAGTATCAGAATGATATGACTTCGTTTAATGGAAGTAATGATGTACTTGTAATGCTTATACATCTCGGCTATCTTGGATATGATACGGAGACGAAAGAAGTGTTTATTCCTAATATGGAGATAATGGATGAGTTTAAGAACTCTACAGAGTCAGAGGAATGGACTCCCACATTTACATCATTTAAGAAATCACAGGAATTACTTGCAGCAACATGGGATGTTGATGAAGAAAAGGTTGCAAGGATTCTTGAGTGGTTTCACGACTTTGCGGAGAACAAGACATACAATTCCGAGGCTGCCTTATCGTATGCGATACAGATGGCATATTATGCAGGACAGAAGTATTATACAACGATACAGGAATTAGATTCGGGTAAAGGTTATGCAGACCTCGTGTATTTACCTTCACCTAAGAATCCTGATAAGCCTGCACTTCTCATAGAATTAAAATATAACAGAACTGTTGAGGTGGCGGATGACCAGATAAGAAGAAAGGAATATCTGCAGAAGTTAGAGCATTATAAAGGCAATATTCTTATTATAAGTGTCAACTATAACAAGGACGTGAAGTCTGATGACTACAAGCATCACACGTGTAGGATTATTAAGGGATAAGAACAGTGGTTGACAGATTAAAGATATTAAAGCTTTGTGATACATAGGAGAAAGGGGAACTTTGAAAATGAAAAGTACAGGGAAGAAGATTTTAAATGCGGTTAAATTCGCCGCGTGTCTTGCACTGGTGGCTTGTATGACATTTACATAGACTGCAAAAGCAACGGAGGTGACAGATGTTACAGGTGGCAGTTTCCTGACTGCTGCAGAAACTACGGTGAATAATACCTGTATTGTAAATGATACAGGAAACGGTGGTGAGTATTATAAGTTCGTGCCTGCGGCTACGGGTAAATATACGTTTCAGTCATCTCTGTACAGTTCGGGTGATCCGAAGGTGAAAGTGTATGATTCTAATCAGAAACAGCTTGGATACAATGATGATGGCGGTGAACAGAACAATTTCAAATTAGAAGTAAGTCTTGAGGCAGGAAAAACATATTATATATATGCCTACGGCGTGAATGGCAACGGTTATCAAATGACGATATCATATAAGGATTGGACTTTGTCGGATGCCTCGGTCAATATTGAGGCGGGCAAAAGCACATTTAGTATTTATGCAGTTGATTGTGAAGTGGCTTCTGCTGTATCTTCCGATAATAATATTGTGACTGCAGCTGTTGGTAAGTCACGTTACGGTGAGTCGGAAATAATTCTTACAAAAAATGGGGAAGGAACGGCGACGGTTACTGTGACGGCTACAAACGGCACACAAAAGACATGCACGGTTAATTGTAGTTATGCACCATTTACACTGTCAAAAAACACTGTTGTATTTGATAAGAAGCTTCCATATAACAGTTATTATATTTACACAAGCAACGGAGATTCCAAAATTGTTTCGGGAACTTCTTCAAACAGTAAAGTGGCCACTGCGAAAATGAGTTATAGTGAAGTGTGCATAACACCTGTTAAGACCGGTAAGACAACTATCACTGTGACAGATGACAAAGGAAGAACGGCAACAGTCAGTGTCGTTGTTAAGAAGAGTTGGGCTAAAGCCAATCTTAAAAGCAGTACATATGTAAGCCTTGCTTATGGTAGTAAGAAAATGTGTGTCGGTTCAAAGCCGGGTGCGAAGGTTACTGTCAAGGTAGGCGGAAAGACCTATAGTGCAAAGATAGGAAAGAAAGGATATAAGTATATAAAGGTAAAGTCTCTTCATAAGTATAAAGCGAAGATGAAAGTCACTGTGAAATACAAAAAGTTAAAAACATCATTTACCAACAAAGTACACTCGAACACATATGCCTATATGCAGACGATATGGTCATGCAAATACACTATTCCTGTCAAGGCTTATCATATAACTAAGGGCGATGTTTTGATGATAACAGTAGGCGGAAAGACATATAAGAAGAAATTCAAGAAAAACGCAGATGCAATTGAGCACGTTTTTACAACAAAATATCAGAACAGAAATTACAGTACTATAAGAATAAGAGTTAAAAATAAATTCGGACAGAAAATTTATGATAATACCAGGAGCATTACCTGGAGATAAATGATGATAAAAGCAGGGGATTTGCACAGGGTTGCGGATGCCCTGTTTTTTCGTGGATAATTTTATTAAATTTTTCTTGACATAGAGAATCTGCTTGGCTATAATGAGTGAGTATGTGCAAAATCCGTAGGGATAGTGTATATGTATGATGTATATCGTAGGTTAAAGCGATATAGCAAATATAAAATACAGGAGGTGAAAAACATGCCAACATTTAACCAGTTAGTTCGTAAAGGAAGACAGACTGTAGAAAAGAAGTCTACTGCACCGGCTCTTCAGAGAGGTTATAACTCACTTCACAAGAAGCCAACCGCTACATCTTCTCCACAGAAGCGTGGTGTTTGTACAGCAGTTAAGACAGCTACACCTAAGAAACCTAACTCAGCTCTTCGTAAGATTGCCAGAGTTCGTCTTTCCAATGGTATCGAGGTAACCAGCTACATCCCAGGTGAAGGTCACAACCTTCAGGAGCATAGCGTTGTTATGATCCGTGGTGGTAGAGTAAAGGACTTACCTGGTACAAGATATCACATCATCCGTGGTACATTGGATACAGCAGGTGTTGCTAAGAGACGTCAGGCCCGTTCAAAATACGGTGCTAAGAGACCTAAGGATGCAAAGTAGAGGCAGAGAACTTAGTGAAAGCAAGACGGTAGTCGCAGCTTGAACTTAGTCGTAGCCCTGTCATCGCCCTAAGCGAGCTTAGTAGATGACGGCATTGTACAGTTAAGTCGTTTAAAAACAAAATAGTGCTGGTAATGGCTATGTTTTTCATTTATTAAAAATATATGCAAAACCCGCACGAACAGGTTCCCCAAGTGAATTAATATAATTCCCAAGCGGAGCGTGAGTACCTTTAAGCTGATTGGATATCAGCTTAGTGATGTTTTTGAAATTATGAATAAAAATGTCACATACTATAATAATAACAGGAGGGAAGTAACGTGCCACGTAAAGGACATATTCAAAAGAGAGACGTATTAGCGGATCCTATTTATAATAGCAAAGTGGTTACAAAGCTTATCAATAACATTATGTTAGATGGTAAGAAAGGTGTAGCCCAGAAGATCGTCTACGGTGCATTTGATCGTGTTGCTGAGGAGACTGGCAAGCCTGCTTTGGAAGTTTTCGAATCAGCGCTTAACAACATTATGCCTGTTCTAGAGGTTAAGGCAAGACGTATCGGTGGTGCAACATATCAGGTACCTATCGATGTAAGACCGGACAGACGTCAGGCTTTGGCTCTTCGTTGGTTGACAACATACTCTCGTGCAAGATCTGAGAAGACTATGGAAGAGAGATTGGCCAAAGAATTACTTGATGCATCAAACAACACAGGTGCATCAGTTAAGAAGAAAGAAGATATGCATAAGATGGCAGAGGCTAATAAGGCATTTGCACATTACAGATTCTAAAAGGAGGAAACAATCTTGGCAGGAAGAGAATATCCGTTAGAGAGAACCAGAAATATTGGTATTATGGCTCATATCGATGCTGGTAAGACAACATTGACAGAGCGTATCCTCTATTACACTGGTGTTAATTATAAAATCGGTGAAACCTACGAAGGTACTGCTACCATGGACTGGATGGAACAGGAGCAGGAAAGAGGTATCACGATCACTTCTGCAGCAACAACCTGTCACTGGACCCTCCAGGAGCAGGCTAAGCCTAAGGCTGGTGCATTGGAGCATCGTATCAATATCATTGATACTCCGGGACACGTTGACTTTACAGTTGAGGTTGAGCGTTCACTCCGTGTACTTGATGGTGCGGTTGGTGTATTTGATGCAAAGGGTGGTGTTGAGCCTCAGTCAGAGAACGTATGGCGTCAGGCTGACACATATAAAGTACCTCGTATGGCATTTGTTAACAAGATGGACATCCTTGGTGCAAACTTTGCAAATACCGTTGATGAAATCGGTACTAAATTAGGTAAGAATGCAGTAGTTATCCAGCTTCCAATCGGAAAGGAAGACTACTTCAAAGGAATCATTGATTTGTTTGAGATGAAAGCTTACATTTATAATGATAAGACCGGTGAGGACATTTCAATTGAAGATATTCCTGAAGATATGAAGGACGAAGCAGAAATCGCTCATACAGAGCTCGTTGAGAAGATTGTTGAGTTCGATGATGCTTTGATGGAGAAATATCTTGAAGGTGAAGAGCCTTCAATTGCTGAGCTTAAGGCTGCACTTCGTAAGGCTACTATTTCTAACGAAGGAGTACCTGTATGCTGTGGTTCTGCACATCAGAACAAAGGTATCCAGAAGCTTCTTGATGCAGTTGTAGAGTTCATGCCTGCACCTACAGATATCCCTGATATCACGGGTGTTGACGAGGATGGTAATGAAGTAACAAGAAAGTCATCAGATGATGAGCCATTCTCAGCTCTTGCATTTAAGATCGTTACAGATCCATTTGTAGGTAAGCTTGCTTACTTCAGAGTTTACTCTGGTACAGTTAATTCAGGATCTTATGTATTAAATGCTACAAAAGGTAAGAAAGAGCGTGTTGGACGTATCGTACAGATGCATGCTAACAGCCGTACAGAGATAGATAAGGTTTACTCAGGAGATATCGCAGCTGCTGTTGGATTTAAGATGACATCAACAGGTGATACTATCTGTGATGAGCAGCATCCTGTTATCCTTGAGTCTATGGAATTCCCTGAACCGGTTATCGAGCTTGCTATCGAGCCTAAGACTAAGGGAGATCAGGGTAAGCTTGGCGAGTCACTTGCAAAGCTTGCTGAAGAAGATCCTACATTCCGTGCTCATACTAACCAGGAGACTGGTCAGACAATCATCGCCGGAATGGGTGAGCTTCACTTAGAGATTATCGTAGATCGTCTTCTTCGTGAGTTCAAGGTAGAGGCTAACGTTGGTGAGCCTCAGGTTGCTTACAAAGAGACATTTACTAAGGCTGTTGACGTTGAGAGCAAATATGCTAAGCAGTCAGGTGGTCGTGGACAGTATGGACACTGTAAGGTTCGTTTCGAGCCTATGGATGCCAACGGAGAAGAATTGTTCAAATTCGAGTCTGAGGTTGTCGGTGGTGCTATTCCTAAGGAGTACATCCCAGCAGTCGGTGAAGGTATCGAAGAGGCAATGCACGCAGGTATTCTTGCAGGATTCCCTGTTGTTGGTGTACACGCTGTTGTATATGATGGATCATACCATGAGGTCGATTCTTCAGAAATGGCATTCCACATTGCAGGTTCTATGGCATTTAAGGATGCTATGGCTAAATCATCACCAGTACTTCTTGAGCCTATCATGAAGGTAGAGGTAACAATGCCAGAGGAATATCTTGGTGATGTAATTGGTGATATCAACTCAAGACGTGGACGTATTGAGGGAATGGATGATGTTGGTAACGGTAAGATCGTTAAGGCATATGTACCACTTGCTGAGATGTTCGGTTACGCAACAGACCTTCGTTCATCTACTCAGGGACGTGGTAACTACTCAATGTTCTTCGAGAAGTATGAGCCGGTTCCAAAGAGCGTTCAGGAAAAGGTTGTCAACAAGAAAGGCAACTAATTGATATATTTATAAAAAACACTTGAAAATATTGGATAATTTTAATATAATCAGTGTTAGCGGAAAAATATCAGCCCAAAGAGGCTATGTTTTAAGGAGGATTTTAAAATGTCAAAAGCTAAGTTTGAAAGAACAAAACCGCATTGTAACATCGGTACTATTGGACACGTTGACCATGGTAAAACAACTTTGACTGCAGCTATTACTAAGACTCTTCATGAGAGATTAGGTACAGGTGAGGCTGTAGCATTCGAGAATATCGATAAGGCACCTGAAGAGAGAGAAAGAGGAATCACAATCTCTACTGCTCACGTTGAGTACGAGACAGAGAAGCGTCATTATGCACACGTTGACTGTCCAGGACATGCTGACTACGTTAAGAACATGATTACTGGTGCAGCTCAGATGGATGGTGCTATCCTTGTTGTTGCTGCTACTGACGGTGTTATGGCTCAGACAAAGGAGCACATCTTACTTTCACGTCAGGTTGGTGTTCCTTACATCGTTGTATTCCTTAACAAGTGTGATATGGTAGACGACGAAGAGCTTATCGAGCTCGTTGAGATGGAAGTAACAGAGCAGTTAGAGGAGTATGGATTTACTGATTGTCCTATCATTAAGGGTTCTGCTCTTAAGGCTCTTGAAGATCCTTCAGGAGAGTGGGGAGATAAGATCCTTGAGTTAATGAGCACAGTTGATGAGTACATTCCAGATCCTCAGCGTGCAACAGATCAGCCATTCCTTATGCCTGTAGAGGACGTATTTACAATCACAGGTCGTGGTACTGTTGCTACTGGTAGAGTAGAGCGTGGTGTTCTTCACCTTAATGATGAAGTTGAAATCATCGGTGTTAAGGAAGAGACACAGAAGACTGTTGTTACTGGTATCGAGATGTTCCGTAAGCTTCTTGACGAGGCTCAGGCTGGTGATAACATCGGTGCACTTCTTCGTGGTATCCAGAGAACAGACATCGTTCGTGGACAGGTTGTTGCTAAGCCAGGTTCAGTAACATGTCATAAGAAGTTCACAGCTCAGGTTTACGTTCTTACAAAGGACGAGGGTGGACGTCATACACCTTTCTTCAACAACTATCGTCCTCAGTTCTACTTCAGAACAACAGACGTAACTGGTGTTTGTGAGTTACCTGCAGGTACAGAGATGTGCATGCCTGGTGATAACGTAGAGATGACTATCGAATTGATTCATCCAGTAGCTATGGAGCAGGGTCTTACATTCGCTATCCGTGAGGGTGGTAGAACAGTTGGTTCTGGTCGTGTTGCTACAATCATCGAGTAATCTTTGATTTCGTATCATAGAAACTTAAATACAAGCCGCAATTCCTCATTTTATGGGGAGTTGCGGTTTTCTTTTATTAACGGAAGATGGTCGAACAAGGAGAAAAGCCCACTTTGAGATTTCTCTCAAAATGGGCTCGTGATACGCGTGTGATACACGTGTTTCTAATCTTCACTGTGCGGCCAGTTAATCTTCCATTCAAAATACTCTTCTTTGGTAATTTTACCGGAGGCTAAGTCCTCTTTTTTCTTTTTCCAGGTATTCAGGAAATCATCCAGTAAAGAATGATCAAAACCAACAGCAATATGTTTCTCGGTAGGGTCCTCAGGGTTTGCTACTTCGTAGAGGGGCATGTTGTAGTGCTCATCCAGTTCAAAGAGTGCGTACATCACATCTTCCGCTGCGTAGAGGGAAGGCTCGTAGATGGAGCGGTAATTACAGTCTAAGGCTTTTGCCAGCTCCTGTATCATCTCTTCCTTAGGGGTGCGGTTGCCGATTTCGTACTGACGGACTCGCACATCGGATAAGCCAACAGCTTCGCCAAGCTGAGCCTGCGTTAATTTGCGGAAATATCTAATTCGTTTTATTCGTTCACCAATAGCCATCGTGTAACTCCTTCCAATTCAATAGTAACAATATCGTTTCTGATAATACAATAACATAAATGTTACTATATAATCAAAAACACAAACAGTAACAATATGGTTACTAATTTGATAACAGGAGGTGAGTGCCATGTGCAAGAGCGTACATAAGTTTTTAGGTAATTGCGAAACTCGTAACCGAGTTCCGCAATCTTGAACCAAATAAGGAAGGATTCGTGCTGATGCACGAATCCTATGATGAAAAGGCAGTTTTAGGCACA
The DNA here is from genome assembly GCA_902793335.1 of uncultured Lachnospiraceae bacterium. Classification (GTDB taxonomy): domain Bacteria; phylum Bacillota; class Clostridia; order Lachnospirales; family Lachnospiraceae; genus CAG-590. The sequence continues at coordinate 393 of CADBCZ010000021.1, read as the reverse complement.
CTTTAATAAGCCATCGGACTTTATTGAATTGGTAAGTCCTAAGCAATAAGAGGTTTTAGGCTTCTGATATGTTGTCGTTGATTGATTTTTCAACAATTACCCGGACTTTGTATGTTTCATCCCATTCTTTAGAACCACGTTCTACACCGGGGTAAGCTCTAAGACTTTTTTCGGGATAAACGTAGATCATTCTTCCGCAGGAAGAAGTGGTGCATGGATTATCACAATGGCAAACACGACGTTTTGATTTGTCTTCAGGATTGTATTCCCATTTCATTTTGGGACATACGAATTTCACCAAGAAAGATTTCAGGGTGGATATCAGGATGTTTGTTTTTGAAATCCCTTAAAGTCGGTAATAATGCTTTTGAATCTGCAAGAGATTTATCCTCG
>CADBCZ010000020.1 GCA_902793335.1 uncultured Lachnospiraceae bacterium | reverse complement strand
AATACTATATAAATTCAAAAACTGCTATCTTTATTTTAAAGTAGTGGTAAATTTATTGTAACTGGGGCTAGCCGTCGCGCTAGCGACTTGGTACAATAATAAAAAGAACAACCAAGTTAATCTGGCGAATATATAAGGAGCTGCACTATATGAAAAGGTGGACCGCATTATTTCTAACTGTGTTGCTCTGTTTTTCATTATCTTTCACCTGCCATGCTACAGAGCAGGAGGAGCCTAATGAAACCACAGAGCATCCTGATACAACGGAATATCCAGACAATCCGTCTAAGGAGCCTGATATTGTCTCTGATGCTGCCATCGTCATGGATGCAACAACCGGGCAGGTATTATATGAGAAGAATTCTGATGTCGGAAAATATCCTGCCAGTATCACCAAGGTCATCACAGTACTTATAGCACTTGAACACAATCTCAACTTAGATCAGGTTGTCACAATGTCAGAAAATGCCATATGGGGCATAGAGCGTTCAAGCACCAATATCGGTCTTGATGTCGGTGAACAGCTCACCATAAGAGATCTCATGTATGCTACAATGGTCAATTCAGCAAATGAATGTGCTTATGCGTTAGCAGAATTAGTTGGTGGTGATGTTAAGAATTTTGCAAAAATGATGAATCAGAAGGCTAAAGAACTCGGATGTAAGCACACTCATTTCGTTACTCCTAACGGTCTTCATGATGATGATCATTACACAACAGCCTATGATATGGCACTGATAATGCGTGCCGCAATTCAAAACGACCAGTTTCGTGAGATAGCAGGAACAGTAAGTTATACTATACCACCGACCAATCTTACAGACGAATCCAGACCTCTCTGGACGGGAACCAAGATGATCAATCCCGCTAATCCATACTATTATGAATACTGCGAGGGTGGTAAGAACGGATATACTACGGATGCTAACAACACATTAGTTACATTTGCAAAGAAAGACGGACTTGAGCTAATCTGCGTTGTATTGGATTGTGACGGTCTGAAATACACTTTCTCTGATTCCAAAGCGCTTTATAATTATTGTTACAACAACTACATGTACTTCTATCCATTATCAGACTTCTCATTTTCAACTGATGAAAATGAAACCGAAGATAAAAACTACATCTTAAACAATTATTATAACAGCCTTAATCATGAATTGATAAATTTATCTGTGGATAAAAATTACTGCATGCTTATCCACAAATCCACAGACACTACTAAGATAGAAAAACAGATTAATTTATATGACAAAGCTACTGACAACGCATTGGGAGAAATAAACTTTTTGTATAATGGCGAGACAATCGGTTCAACTCCTATAACCAACGGTTCAGCAGCCCTTTCTTCGCTAATTGGAAATACCAAAGATGACGAAGAAGTTGTCACCAATACTCCATTTAAAAGCACATTACTTCGTATAATCTGTATCCTGGCAGGAATTGTAATACTCTTTTTGCTCGTAACAGCTTTACGCAGAATTGTTCAGGAGAAAAGGAGAAATGAAAGACGCCAGCGCTATACCAACGAGCACAGGCGCAGACGTCGCAAGAAAAGAAAATACAAAGATAATGACTATTACTTTTAGTTAAGAAACAGATGATATACATGAGGATATAAGATGACGAACGAAGAACAGAATCCACTTAGTATAATTGAAGAAGCCAATTCTAAGACTTTAGACTATTTCAACAAAACTTATCTTAACAATCTTGAAATGGTTCAGAAATTAAAGACAGAGCTTTTTGAATTGGAAGTACAGATTGAGACCTTACAAAAAACCCGTGAGTTATATACCTACCAGGGTGAAGACCGGCGAAATGTTTTCTCTCCTCTTACAGATATCAAAGGCATGAATGCAACCAGAGGAACACAGCTTGCAGAGCAGATTCAGGCTTTAGAGGAAGCAAAGATAAGTCTTGAAAACCGCATCAGACAATTGGAAAATGATATAACATTTTATAAAGAACAGGTTGATATGCTCTCCAAAGCAAGTAAATGCATACACACAGTTCTTATAGGAAAGCAGGAAAGCAAAATAGCCGCTTCGGAAGATGAAGATACCGGTATAGAATTCATCGAACAGGAAGATACAGAAGACTCTGCTTCCCACAACTATAACATGTTACGTTTAGAGGATTATGAAAGATATAGATGCGCTAATTCTTTAGACAAAAATGTAAAAGAAGAATTGATTTCTTCGATGAACAAACTGGATGTATTAAAATGGCTACTCCATTCTGATATAGGTCGTGCCATGGTTACAGCAACAGAGATTCATAACTCTTCAGAAAACATTTTAAAGTCTATTGACCGTGTGCTGTTCCAACTCAATTACAACGTTGACACCAAACAGCCTATATGGGATCAGGTGGATAAGCTGATTGATACCTACAAGAAAATACATCCTGAGTGTATGATTGATTACTCTTGTGATTGCACCGAACATGAACTCAACATTCCACCTGTCATAACAGTTCGTCTTATATCGATGCTTCGTGAGGTATTTAATAATATATTCAAACATAGCAATGCTAACAGAGTTACAGCAAAGATATTTATCAGCAGTCGACTTATTGATGTATATGTCAACGACAACGGCGTCGGAATTCCGGAGGATTATCTTGATAGAGCCGCATGGCATTCCGGACTTCATAAATTACACGAAACCATTTTCCAGTTAGACGGGAAATTGCAGATAGAAGGAGACTTGATATCCGGTACCAACGTCAGATTCTCCTTCCCTATAAAGAGGTAGATTAGTAATTGCGAAATGCTATTTCTTTGTTTTGCTTTTGTGCATGTTATACAATCCAACGCAGGCACGCAGCACAAGGCATGCCCTGTCTCTAACCTCATGCTTCGCATTCGCTAAGAGAGAGGGGATCTCGCTGCTCGTCATTCGTTAAGTACCGGCGGCTCGAAAGCACCGTGCTTATGGAATTTGTATAACATGCACAACGCAATTCACAATTCATAGAGTTTCGCAATCACCTAAAAGAGGTAGATAATAGGTAGCAATAGATAATATATAGAATAAATAAGAAAAGAGGAATCATACAATGAAAGAGCAAATAATCGACATAATCACAAAAGCATCTGAACTAGAGCACGACACAGTAGCCGGTCTTTTGGAGATCCCACCTAAAGCAGATATGGGTGATTTCGCATTTCCATGTTTTCAGTTGGCAAAGACACTTAGAAAAGCTCCTCCACTTATCGCTGCAGATATCGCTGAAAAGATTGGTGACGTAGATATTCTTGAGAAGCTTGAGGTTAAAGGTGCATATATCAATTTCTTCATCAAGAAGGAGATGTTTGTTAAATCAATGTTAGACACAGCAGATGTGGATAACTTCGGATCTTCAGAAATTGGCAAAGGAAAAACAATCTGTATCGACTACTCTTCGCCTAACGTTGCTAAGAATTTCCATGTTGGACATTTAAGAACAACTATCATCGGTAACTCATTATATAAAATATATTCTAAGCTCGGTTATCAGGTTGAGAGAATCAATCATTTAGGTGACTGGGGTACACAATTTGGTAAGCTTATTGTTGCCTATAAGAAATGGGGAAACAAAGAGGACGTTGAAAAAGACGGTGTTGCAGAGCTTATGCGTCTGTATGTTAAGTTCCATGAAGAGGCAGACAAGGATGATGCATTAAATGATGAAGCTCGTCACTGGTTTAGCGAAATGGAGCAGGGCAACGAAGAAGCTCTTGCTATCTGGCAGTGGTTCGTAGATATAAGTCTTAAAGAATACAAAGGAACTTATTCTCTTCTCGGTATGGATTTTGATCACTTTATGGGAGAGAGCTTCTACCGTGATAAGACCGGTGATGTTGTGGATCGTCTTGATAAAGCCGGATTGTTACAGGAAAGCGAGGGCGCTAAGATCGTTGATCTTGAAGAATACAACATGGCACCTTGCCTTATCATGAAGAAAGACGGAAGTACAATATATGCAACTCGTGATCTTGCGGCAGTTCTTTACAGAAAAGATCGTTGGAACTTCGATAAATGTCTCTATGTAACAGGCCAGGAACAGAAGCTTCACTTTGCACAGGTGTTCAAAGTTATAGAGCTTATGGGAAATGATTGGGCAAAGGATAGTCTTGTTCACATCCCTTACGGTCTGGTAAGTCTTGAGGGTGCCAAACTTTCTACAAGAAGCGGTAATATCATATATGCAGAGGATATCTTGAAAGAAGCAATTGCCAAAGTCAAAGATATAATTGCAGAGAAGAATCCGGATCTCGAAGACAAAGATGAGGTTGCCAAAATTGTCGGTGTAGGAGCAATATTGTTCAACGATCTGTACAATCAGAGAATCAAGGATGTATCTTTCAAATGGGATAAAGTACTCAACTTTGACGGTGAGACAGGTCCATATGTTCAATATACTTATTGTCGTTGTGCAAGTATCCTTCGTAATGCATCTTATGATGACAATGCACAAATTGACTGTAGTCAAATTCTAGACGAGCCTGCAATAGCATTACTTAAGGAAATCAACCGTTTCCCACAGGTCGTTAAAGATGCAGCAGATAAATATGAGCCATCTGTAGTAGCTCGTTTCTCAATGGATGTTGCTCAGTCATTCTCAAGATTCTATAATGCCGACAAGGTACTTGTTGATGATGAAAAGCTTAGAAATGCAAGACTCAAACTTGTATCAATGACTAAGAAAACATTGAAAGACTCTCTTGCCCTTCTTGGTATAGATTGTCCTGAACAGATGTAAGTTGTATATAAGATAGGAACGGCGGCGGTTATTCACCGTCGCCTTGTTATTTCCATGTTATCCCCTAAAAACAAAAGGACTATGTTGCCATAGTCCTTGTCATAGTTCACCATATAGGCGACGCTACTCTGTTCAACGTCCACTTCCTTAGGCAGGACCCTCCTTTGACTATGATTATATCAAGTACATAATAATTGTCAAGAATTACTGGTACAAACTTTTTTATTTAGTAATATATTTTTTATTCGTTCCATTTCAATACACATGCAATAGTTAGTATAATCCATAGCAGCTTCATAAAACTTATTCTTTTTTTCATGTTCTTCGGGATATTCTTCATCCTTATGTAATCCATATTTTTTTCTTATTTCATCAAAGTCAAGTTTCTTCAAACGTTCTGGATGTTCTTCAATTTCCCTTATCGATTTTTCAAGTTCATCCTTTTCCTGATCTAATCTTTCCTGTTCATATCCAAAAAATGATATTTCATATAGAAACTGAACTATGACATCCATTAAATTATCCTGCGTAAGTTTTGTATCAGCAACAAAAAAGCCAAGAGCCTCCTTCTGCTCTGTAAACTCATATGCATATGTTTGGACATCTGTAAGATCATCTTTTTGCATCAACTCTCCAGCATGTAATAACCCCACTTCTTTTCCCAAAGAAGCTTCATCACTCTGCGCCTTATAAACAAAAAGCACAGACTGTTCATCGTGCCTATTTTCAACTTCCAATGTACGAAGTCTTTCTATAAAATCTTGAAATCGCTTTGATATCCTTTCTTTTATTTCCCCCAAAGTAATATCTTCAAATCCATTTAATTCATCCAGTTCAATTGGGTATTTATAAAAATATGCTCTTTCTATGCTTTTCGAATCATGTTCTCTTATAACCTGCTGTATAGTTTTCATTATTGTCCTCCTTATTCTTTCAAATGATGCTGTGCATCGCCTCTACTGTATAATAATTTCAATTGCAACGCGATCTGTCAGTGTCATCTGACCTTTGCTATAATCTTTATTACTCTTCATATCTGCTCCTATCCGCAGAGAGTAATCGACATGTATTAAATATAACAAAAGTCTGTTACAACTAAAATTATTGCGAAAGTAAATGTGTATATTTTTTTCAAAAATTTTCAAATGACCCAACATTTAAATTCGCATTCTAGGGTTTCCAACAAAATCAGTGTATCACATAGGGTATCCCATAAAAATGCCAGCCTTAAAATCACCCTATCCTTTAAATGAATTTTTAAACGCTTGTTTTTGCTTGCAACTACGATTGCAAACTAGCAGTTACTTTTTCATTTAAAGAAATCACACTATACAACAATAAGCATTACAAAAGGACTATGTTGCCATAGTCCATTCAAATTACAGTATTCATACGCTGCAACAACTCTCTCACCAGTTTTAATGTCCACTTATGTGTCTTTACGAAGGATATCCAGATATTCCTCATATGAAAATACTCTATTGCGAGATGCATTTGTCGTTTTTTTCAATATCCCTGCCTGGATTATTCACCTGTTTTTGAAATAACACTTCTATAAAATAACTATTATTTCAGAATGTAAACCACATATTGAAATACCGAGATTGTTTTTCGTCTTTTATTTCATTTAACCACCAACTTTTCCCAACAAAATCAGTGTATCACATAGGATATCCCATAAAAATGCTAGCCTTAAAATCACACTATACAACAATAAGCATTACAAAAGGACTATGTTGCCATAGTCCATGTCATAGATATAAATGATTTAATATAATTTCTCAAATCCGTTTCACTTCTATTATCACAAGCCAAATAATCCCAGATGATTTTACCCTTTTCCTCAGAACCTGCAATAAAATCCCGAAGCTCTGCAAGTATCAATTCATCAGGACTTAACTCCCCTCTATACCGCGTGGCTGTAAATAAGGGAGAGATAAACGGATATGTTTCGAGCGCCACATAATTATGTTTTAACGCTCCCACTTGCCACAGACCATTTGCGTCACAAGTAGCAACCTGGATGCAACAACAATCACAGTTATCCCCATAACATAGCATGTCATCCCAACAAACAATGTTAAAAATATTTTTTAAAATCTATCAAAATGACATCCCGTGTCATTCACGCATCATATACTCCCAAATAGCATATTGTTTTAGCACGTTTACTAATGGCTAATTACGAAAGGAGTTTTTATCATGGAAAATTCAAAACCAAAGAAAGCAACATTAAAAATGAAAAATCACACAATCAATTCTCTTCAGGAATTAAGAGACAACTTTGACCCTAAAACCATTCTTAAAAAACATAGCAATGGTAAGCTTGCAAAATGGCTCAATCAAAACTATTACGAAAACGAAGCCCTTGCCGTCATCAATATCGATCCGGATAGTGACACTCGTCTACAAGATCTTTGCAACGCTTTGGGCGTTGAATACTCATTACTTCTTTACTTCAGTGATGAAGATAAAGCCCTCATACCCGAAAAAGAGAAACTATTATCAACTATCACCACTGATACCGAGATATTACAACATGCCCATCTTGTAGCAACTTCACAATCCGAACTTGCATCACTACTTGATAAAAATGCCAACTTAATATATCTATGTAACAATACGTTCTCTATTCCAATCTCTGTCCCCGACAAAACATATATAGGTGTTGGAAACGACGTTGTAATAGAGAATCCATTTACAAAAACTCAATATGAGCACGCTGGAATTATCATAAAAAACATTAATCTTCCCGAACACGAAGACCCGAATGCAATTAAAATAGCAAGGTCAGCCGCAGCGGACTATGGCTATGATGACTTTGCAGATTATCACAGTTCTTTGGCATCAAAATATCACGAAGCATTAAAAGTTAAACCGTTAATTGTGAAAAAAACATTAGAGCTTATTATTCCTGACAACGATGCATATTATGACAGCTATTCTTCCTGTGAGAATGCTGCTGAACAAATTCTAAAAAACGTGTATAAAAAAGCAAACAGTCTTTTCGATCCGGAAAGCAAAAACTCTCTCGCCAGAGAATGCTCAAAGCATTATAGCAATATTATCAAAAGCACCTTTGAGGATGAGCTCACATCATTGAGAGATACAAGTATTAATAATAATACCGAAGAAGCTTACAACAAATTATGTAAGCTCATTAACAAAAGCAAATCAAAATTGAAAAAAAGCTATGACTGTGAACTTGTTGAGGATGCTGAATTCTACGAATTATATGATCTTGATTATTTTGTAGATCAAGTGGATATAGATAGTATCCAATTAGATGATTCGTCAGATTACGAATTATTAGACATGGTTATTAAGGTTATTGATTATCTCTGTGATACATCCACCAAATACATTATATCCGACATTCACTCTTCCTTTAACGAGTTGCGTTCAGATATGGATGATCACGTACTGACATTCTATAAATATGCGCATCGAGAATATAACCGGTATGTGCAAAAAATAGAAAAATGTCTTGATGAAATTGCCGGTTACAACGACAAATAACATAACCCCAAACCATTATTTCCAGAGCCGGGACTAAAGTCCTGGCTTTAATATCGCTCTAACATCCCCAATATCTCTTGTTTTATCTGCTGCCGCAAAGATTCCGGCTTTAACACCTCCACTTTATTCCCCTGACTAAGTAACCACATAACTATACCTTTACCATATACTTCTGCTTCAATCACAAAACTCTCTTCTGTTTTATCAATGACCCTGGCTGTCGGCAAACGATCTAAAACCGCCTCCGGATTTTTCCCATAATAATTCATCGTCAGTTTTATTAATTCGCCCGGATACATGAACTGAACACGTTTTCTGAATTCGCCTTCTTCAAATCTCGAACCATATTCAACACGGAACTTATCTCCGGTTACTTTATACGATTTAATTCTATCAAGACGAAACACAGCAGGGTAATCGTATTTTTTTATTAATTTTCCACCTTTGTACCGCTCAACAATATAAGCATTAAGATAAAAATAATATTCAGAAAACATTATTGCCACAGGTTCTACTGTTCTCTTGACTATATCATCCGGCTCATCTGCCCTTGAATACTCCAATTCAAGCACATTATGTTCCTTAATATCCTCGCCAATGCACCATAACTTATCTTTTAAAACAGATTTATGATGAAGCTCTATATAATGATAGTTTTCATTAGAAATCAGATCTCTTACAAGTTTCATATTTTTCAAAGGAACACACCCTTCAATAAGCTTTGACAAGATATCATTCATTTCTTTCTTAGTAAATGCCCTGCTCTCCAATAATATCTTGGAAACTGCAAAAATCTCGCTATTAGTCATAGCAGAAGATCTGCCACCCTTCATAACAAAACCCTTTTTAATTCTGTCATATACAACTTCTACCCCATCAGAAGAATTATCAACTGCCCTTTCAGAAAGGAATGCACGAATGCCATCTATATCACGTTGAATAGATCTTTCATCCACGCCAAACCTTTCGGCCTCAACAGACTTATTGATAACCCTGTTTTCCCACAGTCTGGCATAGATATCAAGTATGCGGTTGTTTTTGGATGTTCGGTATGTCATAGTGTGACTCCTTGTTGGGTGTAATAATAAAGAATCCTAACACTGATATTTAAGTTAAAAACTGATTGCAATTAATTTCAAACGTTTTCCTGAAATTATATAGTATGTTAATCATCACTCTCTTTATACTTTTTTATAATTTCTTCCGGACCTAAATTAGTGTTTTGATACTCATTAATAAGCTCACAAAAATGTTCGTTCATTTCTTCATCAGGATACATAATAATGGAATCAATTCTTTTATAGCATAAGTTTCTAATCTTATCATCCTTAATATTATTAATACGACCTATCAATCTCAAATATGATGATTCTTCAACATTCCATCTTTTATTAAACAAACTTCGTAACAATCCCATTCTTTTATCTTTAGATGTAAAAATACCATAATCCTGATCAAGAATTTTCATTACTCCAACCCAGAACGCTTTTGTTGCATCTACAAAAGCAATATGATTAATATCTGAGTAATTATCTATATTATTGTAGCATTTTCTTAATTCGTCCATATCAGCCAGATAATTAATGAATTTATATGGCATTTCACATATTCTAATAAAGTCATCATACTTAGTCGAATCGTCTTCATCAAAACTAATTTCATATATTTGTTTCAAAATATCAGAATATAATCCATTATACTGGCTCACCTTTCCTGTAGCATACTGTAATAGAACGACTAAATCATTAATAAACAACAATGTATTATTAAATCTGCTTGCCAAATTTTCATTATAAATCAAGTATCGAGCTCTTTCGATAAATTGTTTATTCGATAAAACACCATTATCTTCAATCACTATTTTAACCATTTCTTCAAACACATCCTGATCAACATCTTCATAATCTATAATATCACTAAACAATCTAATGACGAAGAAAGGTTCTAGATTTCCAATTTTCAAGAATTCTACCATCAGCAATATGTAATCAAAAAAATTTTCATGTTCCTTAGAACGATACGAAACTATTTTGTCATCGGATGGTTTCGGCATATCCTTCAATTTTACTAGCATTTCTTGCAAAACTTTTGCCTCATTTCTTTCAACACATAACGAAAGTGGCTCTTCAGAATTATCCATTATTGTATAAGTATCATAATATTTATCCGATACAGCTTTTTTATAAAAAGAGTTAAAATCATCAAACTCATCATAAAGAATATACGAATAATCTGTAGAACTATTATTTCTATACAATCCGCATAATGTAAAGAGAACTTCATCTTTCGGGAAATGATAAACTGCAACTGCGGTACTTTCCGATATGTTCGAGATACTATTATCTATCCATTTTTTGGTCTTGATGTCTACTTTTCCTGGCATTAAAACTAATTGATCGAAAATATATTCATACGTTTCTTGATAATCATCGGCCACCTCTATATTCAAATGTTCTTCATCTTCATCACTTGTAAGATTATCATCCTCATCAACAATATCTTCATCAACTATACTTTCATAATGTCCATATCTTTCAATCAATCCCTCTTTCCCAAAAAGAGAAAATAACAACTCGATTTTTGCATCTATCTGATCAAACGATTTTAATTCAAAATGAGAGAACAAATCATCTTCATGCATATTCACTTCATCCATACTCATATTTGCCAAAAACAGATAGGTACGAACAACTTCAGCAATCATTTTTATTGAAGAAATTGTTTCTATCTCTTCAATACATCTAAAGTCATAACTACTATTAGGATTATAACCAATAATATTTACACAATGCCTCAAATTATTATAATATTCCTTTTGGTATACGTTAGTATCATCTGTTATTAATGTAGCAATAATGTCTAAAACCATCTTTTTTTCGTAATCTTTTAAGTCATTAGGCGACGTCGAACCAATAATGTTAAACACATTTGCAACATTTTTATCATTTGCATCGGTAATAAGTTTATTGACAGCGTCCTTAATCTCTTCATGTCCCACCGTTATTTCAGATACTATACAATCCAAATGTTCTATTGCTTCTTTTTCATTTTTTACGAATTCCTCAGATATTTTAATACCAGCAGCGATGCCTTGATTATATGATTCTTTTCTACCCATAATGCGCCTCCTCCAAAAAACTATATTTGTTTGATGCAAATCTTTCGAACAATTCTTGTTCCAAAAATTCCCTACGCATCTTTTCTTGCAAGCCTTCACATGATGCAATTTGATGTATCATTTCAATCATCCCGCCAATATCCAAATGACTGATTGATTTCTTTACTATATCCGGACTCTCTGTCAATACTCCCACAGCACTTCCTGTCGCCACAGCAGCAACATTAATACATTCCGATATTATATTAGATGTCGAAACAATCTTTCGAGTTCTGACAGAATATAGATTAATATTCTCATCCACGTTTTCATCGAAACAAAAACCATGTAATGTTCCTATTAACGAATTGATAAAAACTGCAGCATAAAAATTAAGTGCTATCCCTTTTCCGGCTTGTTTTATAACATCTTCCAATTCTTTGCTATTCCATTTTTGTTTCAACAACTTCTGCTGTAGTGCCGGTGATAATAATGGTATTGGCAGACCATCTTTTGTATATTTGTCCGATTGTAAATGCAAGTTCTCTTTAGTTAATGCAACAACCAGTCTACCGCTGTCTTCTCTAAGAGTCGTGCAAACATCCCTTATCATTTCAAGCATGTTGTATGCTGGTGTTTTAACAACAATCTGTGTTCTACCAGATGGTATTTCAACCTTTCTTGTTGTTGCAAATGCATCATGAAAAGTTATAGATCTTGTCAAAATATTAGCAGTTCCAACCACCTGACCTATTATCGGATCATGTCCCAATGTTGCAGAATGATGATTGCCACCCGTAATATTTTTTCCTAACGGTGTCACTCCCGGAATCAAAATATCTTCCGTGCCTTGCATAGCATCGTATGGAACAGGCAATAATTGAATAAATTTCCTATCCGGTAATTTTAAATTTTCTCGTTCCTCTTTTAATTTATCCAATTGTTTGCCTGTAGCTGAATTATCTTTTTTCCCTTCGGTTGCACTATCTTTACGATCATCAACCGTTGGAGTTAGCGTTTCTTCATCTAGAGTTGGTATTAATATCCATCTTACGCACTGTAATGCTACAGCCCCCCATAAGAACTTCATATCTTTTATATTAGTAATTCCTGTCTTTTCAGCAAACTGCTTATCAAGATTACTAATAATAATATTGATATTTTTATAGTCTGCCTCTTTCTGCGACAATACTTCCTTCATCTCAGTCGTCGCAAATTTCATTTCTGCCAACCCGTTATCTACTTTTCTAGCCCCTGAATCAAACTGCTTTTTGATATTCTCATATTTCTCCAGCATAAATCCCCCATATATAAGTAATATGCTCCTCCTTGTTTTTATCCAATAAAGAGAAGGCACCTAAAAGTTGCCAATATTATTAAACTGCTTACTCCTTTTTTGAGTCTTTTTCACCAATTAATTTATATTCTTTTTTCTTTTGTTATATTCACAGGATACTGACCATCTATCAACCAACCTACGCAAGGTGGATTTTATATAACCACCACTCTTCTTGACTGTTATATAATTCAAAAGCATCTACATTATTTGACCAATATAAAACACTTATTACAGGAACCTCTTCCGGAAGAACGAATTTTTATTATTTCCATGTCTTCGAATTTCCTGCCATTTAGTATTATTTATAATAATATCCTTTACGTTCTACTAGTAATATTTTATACATCCAGTATATTTACTCTCTGCGCAATCATAATCACAGCATTCTCCTAATAAAGGACCTCCAACCTGACGAATATCTTCAGACATAATTAATCCGTCAAAAGATGCATACATTTGATTTCCCCAAAAATAATCAATATCTATTACTATTCTTGTTTCAAACTCATATTTCCATAATTCGTTTTTAAACATCACAGGATTACATTTCACAATTTCCGAGAAATCATCATCAATAAAATTATTATTTTCAATTCCATCATAAATTAAAATTACTCCTTTTTTGCTCGGAATATTCCTATAATAAATAACATCCATTATCTTTAAGTTGAAAGTAGTATTAATTATATTTTTGTTGTCATCAAATATTTCTATTTTGTCACTATTTATACGCTTACAATTTTCTTTTCTTATTGATAACCTAATACCTTTTCCGCCTTCAGCATAATTTGTCCACCCGATAAAACTTTCCGTTATCTCGTGAGAAAAACAAAAAATGAAATACCGTTTCTTCTGCTCCTCACTCAAATATAATCCCTCGATTAAGTCGTTCAAATTACACAAATTAGTAAACTTTAACTGTTTATTCGTCATAATACACTTAGCACTACTTTTTGTTGTATAGTGCGAGTATAAATCATGATTTAAAGCATGCTTATACGAAAACGCAATTAATTCTTCTGTAGTTTTTATTTTTCTAAAATTATCCCATATTAATTTTTGATTATCAGACCCCAAAACCATATTTTCTCCTTATGTAAATCTATTTATAAAATCTATCTTCCCAATTACATGTATTTACAAGTGACTCATCCATAATAATACCCCCTGTCCAAAACATTAAATTTATGACAATATTGTTGATTAATCACTATTTTTAATATCTCGACTAACTTCTGAGTTTCACCAAACATATTTTATCCCTCCCTAAACTCTTCTTATTCATTCTTATTACAAATCCACCTATTTGTTTACCATGGTAATATAAATCTTAATCTTCTCACTTCTTCTTAACCTTCATCCCTCCTTTAAATCCTGACTTCTTATCAAACTCCTTCTTATACTTTTTCACAAGTTTACTAGGAACCTTGATAACAACCTTCTTAGAAATACCCTTAATTGCATTAGCCTTGATATCAACAACACTCTTAGCATTAATGGTAATTGTCTTAAGTTTGCTACAACCATAGAATACATTCTTACCAAGCTGATCCAATGATTTAGGAAGAATAATACTTGTAAGTTTGGTACACTTTCTAAATGCTGAATTACCGATCAACTCAACCCCACTACCCATCTTGATTGTCTTAATATTTTTACAACCATAGAAAGCGTAATCCTCAATACTCTTAACAGTATTTGCTATCGTTACACCGGTAATCTTTGTGTTCTTATAGAATGCCTTATTTCCGATAGATGTTACAGTGTAAACTGAACCATTCTCGTCAGTTATCGTTGCCGGAATTTGAATATTCTTTACATTCTGGCTTGCCGGGCAGAAAAGCTCTACTTCATTTTTCTCATCATCCGTAACACCATAAGCAAAATCACCGTCTATCAGTGTGCCTTCCGGATATACTGAATCCATTCCTGCATTGTATGGAAGGATTATAAAACTTGCTTTTACCACATCTGTATAAATGCCGGTTCCTGTCACAACAACGTGAGCTGTACCATCATTTATATTATTCTCGTAAGCAACAGTATAATCTGTATCTTTAACCAGTATCTTATCACCAAGCTTTACCTCAACAGTAGGAGTCTTTGAAGAACCGTCGTAACTGTATATGCTTTCCTTTAGCAACACATCTGCATTTTCAATGGATAATCCTTTAATTTCAAACTGCTTCTCAACAATTCCGGCATACTGATTAATCCCAACTATCTTCAATGTCACAACACCGGGATTGATGTTATTTGATACTTCAATAGTATAATCCGTATCTTTAACCATTTCCCTACTCTCATATTTAACAGTAATATCCGGTAACTTTGCATTTCCGTCATACAAAACCACAGCATATGATTGAGAAATGTCAGCCTTAGTCAAATCATATTTATAAATTGAAAATTCTTTATTAATCTCTTCCTTAAAGCTTCCTTTACCCGTAATCGTAACAGTTGCTTTACCAACATCAACATTATCTTTATATGTAATAGAATAATCTTTATCTTTTACAAGATCTGTTCCATCAAACTTAACAGAAATCTCTGGTTCCTTTGGATTTCCATCATACAGCACTTCTGCGTATGGTAATTTAACCGTAGCTAAATTTATATCATTTTTATAAATAGAAAAAGTTTTATTAACCGTTCCTTTGTAGCTTCCAATACCTGTTACAAATACATTTGCCGTACCCATTTCAGTATTATTAGAATAATCAACTGTGTAATTCGTACCTTCTTCAAGTTGTTTATCCTCATATTTCACTGATATCTTAGGACACTTAGCCGTTCCATCATATAATATCTTCTGATATTCCAGTTCGACCTTAAGTTCTTCAGAATTAAAATCATTTTTATAGATGGTAAAATCTACCATACGGCTATCTCTGCAACTATTCTTTCCGGTAACTGTTACATTTGCTGTACCTTCTTCAATGTTGTTTTCATACAGAACATCGTAATTGCTACTATCAATTACCGTATCACCGTATTTTACCGTAACACCCGGCTTCTTCTCTGTTCCATCATATAATGTTCTTTCATCTTCCAGATCTAAAATGACATCGCACTGTTCCAAACTATATTTGTATATCTCAAAACTGTTATAGCAAACACCTGTATAACTACCTATTCCTGTAAAAGTAACTTGAGCAGTACCCTCTTCAACATTATTTTCATAAGTGATCGTATAATCCTTATTAAGTTCCAAAACCTTTCCATTATTATAAGTCAGCGTGAAACCCGGCTTCTTCTCAGTTCCGTCATAGAGAACCTTGTCATATTCCGCAACGCAGTCAACATTGCCATCAATACTAAACCTGCTTATTGTGAAACTCGCTTCTACCGTTCCACCGAATAATCCTTTACCTTTAACAACAGCAGTAGCTACACCCTCATCAACATTATCTTTGTATTCAACCTCATAATCTTTGCCTGCTTCCAGCTCATTATTTTCATAGGTAACTTTTACCGCAGGTGTTTTTGCTGTTCCATCATATAGAACCGGATCTTCTTCCAATTCTATTTCACATTTTGATAATCCCGTTGCAATATTAAAATTGATTTCTTTTTGACCGTCATAATTACCTAAGCCCGTCAAGGTAATTGTAGCTAATCCTTTATTAACATTGTCTTTGTATGAAAGAGAATAATCAAATCCCTCATATAATGTAACTGTTTGTGTTTCATCTACTGCGTAAGTAATAGTAGGTAATGGAGTGATAGCCTCTCCCGTATATTCATAGTAATCTTCATCGAAAGCTGATTCGACTTTTGTAAAATCCAACGCTGTTGTAGCATCAACATATACAGGATCAAGATCTTCAAAAAAATCTTTTGAACAATCATTTTTTCCGTATACTGTTGCAACTTCTCTTGTAATAGATCCAAATGCTTTTCCATGAATTGATGTAATTGTTGACGGAAGATCATAGATTGTGTCCACGGTATTCCCATCTCCAACACCGCTGAATGAGTCTTCTCCTATTTGTTCTACACCTTCCTCAATATAGACATACTTTAATTCATTACAACTTCCAAATGCTCCATTATTTATTTTTTTTACACTTCCCGGTATCCTTACGGTTTTAATCTTACTTGAATAAAATGAATAATCGCCTATATCTGTTAGAGTATTTCCCAACTCAACTTCCGTCGCTGTAAAGAATTGAAATGCCCCATTAGGAATAGATGTTATGCCATCCTCAACAACTATTTTATCTGTTGCACTTTTATATTTTGTCCAGGGAAATGATTCCGATGTTTCAATATCACCATTTCCTGAAAATATGAGTATTTTTTTCTCGTCATCATAGCTCCAACTAACGTTTTCATAGTTATCTCCAACACCACAATAGCCAGAACCAGCAGCATATGTCTGGATAAAAAAAATGTTCAAAAAACAAAAGCACATTAAAAAAGCCAAAACAATAAAAAAGTTCTTTTTTCTTAACATAACCCAACACCTCCAATATTCTATTTTCAAACCCACCATAAACAGAAAAAACTTTACCCTACACCTACTCTCTCTCTTTCGCTATCTGTCTCACCCTCCTATCACTTATTCCTAACACGCTCGCTATTTCTCTGGCAGTTTCATTACCATAATTTCTGTTGATATATTCCTTCATATACTCCTTAGAATATAGTTTCTGTGGGAATGAAACTGTCTGTCCTTTAAGCAGTTCATATACACGTTCAACATCTGCCGGATTAGATAGAACCTGAGCGATTTCTTCATACACAGATATATACTTCTTGTTATCATTTTTAGTATTCAAATCCCCCATGCCCTCATCTTTCGTTTGACCTATTAACGTCGTATTTTGTTCTAAATTTTTCATCGTTCTCAATTTTATATTCCTTATTTTACCATTCACCTTTTATGGCAAACAAAATGTAATTTTCAGATGTATTTTACATAGGTAAATTTCCTATCAGAATTGCCTATCCGAATTTCCTATTTTAAGACAGAAAAACCTGGTATTACATAGCCTGATTTATACATATCACATATCTATTTCCAATAAAATATACTTGTAATAAACACGCTTTGAGTTGTAATAATTAATTTCTTCGCTGATTAGTACAATTTCTTGTTGACTATGATATGGGATTGGAATAAAATATGGCACTGAGAAGAATTGAATAAGAACAGAATGGGAGCTAGTAGACTGGCTGAGAGGAAGGTGTGACCTTCGACCTGATAACCTGATTTGGGTAATGCCAACGTAGGGATGCTGAAAATGTGTTTGTTATGTAAGCTGTTTCCGAATTGGAGGCAGCTTTTTTGCTTTATAAACTAAGGAAAAGGAGGCGTGGAGAGTATGATAAAAATAAATGGAAATGAATTCGACTATGCTGGACGAAGTGTTCAAGAAGTAATAACAGAGCTTGGTTATGATAAGAGTAGAATTGCAGTTGAAAGAAATGAGATGATCGTTCCTAAGGCATCTTATGAGGAAACAATTCTTGAAGACGGAGATATTGTAGAAGTTGTCAGCTTCGTAGGAGGTGGTTGATATGGTACTTACTAAAGAGGAATGGCTTCAGGCCCTGACTGAGAGACATGGAAAAGAGAAACAGGAAAAATTTCTGAATGCCACAGTTGCTATATGTGGACTTGGTGGACTTGGTTCCAACATAGCGATAAGTCTTACGAGAGTAGGAATAGGAAAGTTGATACTTATAGATTTTGATAAGGTTGATCCAACGAATCTTAACAGACAGCAGTATAAAATGAGTCAGCTAGGAATGTATAAAACAGAGGCTCTGGCTGAAAATCTAAGGGAGATTACGCCGTATGTGGATATTGAATACCATACTGTTAAAATGACTGAAGAAAATACGGTGGAACTGTTAAATGATGCAGATATAGTCTGCGAAGCATTTGATAAAGCAGATAATAAAGCGATGTTAGTAAACGCAGTTCTTGAAGGCTTTGAAGATAAGATAATTGTCTCAGGTTCTGGAATGTCAGGTTTGGGTAGTGCAAATGAAATAAAAACCCAGAAGATAATGAAAAGACTTTATCTCTGTGGGGACGGGGAGAGCGATGTAAATGATGGTATAGGACTTGTGGCATCCCGTGTTATGGCATGCGCTGCACATGAAGCACATATGGTAGTTAGAATTCTGTCAGGTGAATTGGATGTTTAATAAGCATACTGAAATAATATGAAAAATAATACGAAGGTAAAACTACGAAAGAAGGAAAAATCATGGAAGACATGAAAACAGAAGACAAGTTATTGATAGGTGGTAAGGAGTTTAATTCCCGATTTATATTAGGCTCAGGTAAGTATTCAATGAAGCTTATCGAGGCAGCAGTGAAGGATGCGGGAGCTGAGCTTATTACTCTTGCAGTTAGAAGAACAAATACAAAGGATCAGGAGAATATCCTTGATTATATCCCTGAAGGTGTAACTCTTCTTCCTAACACAAGTGGTGCAAGAACTGCTGATGAGGCTGTAAGAATAGCTCGTCTTGCGAGAGAGCTGGGATGTGGTAACTTTGTAAAGATTGAGATTATGAGAGATACAAAGTATCTTCTCCCAGATAATATGGAAACAATCAAGGCAACTGAAATCCTTGCAAAGGAAGGCTTTGTGGTAATGCCATATATGTATCCAGATCTAAATGCAGCAAGAGATCTGGCAAATGCAGGTGCAGCTTCTATCATGCCACTTGCTTCACCAATTGGTTCCAATAAGGGACTTGCTACAAAGGAGTTTATCCAGATTCTTATAGATGAGATGGATCTTCCGATTATTGTAGATGCAGGAATTGGCCGTCCTTCACAGGCTTGTGAAGCTATGGAAATGGGATGCGCAGCCGTTATGGCTAATACAGCTCTTGCTACAGCAGGAAATCTTCCACTTATGGCATCAGCATTTAAGGATGCAATATCATCAGGACGAAAGGCATATCTTTCAGGTCTTGGAAGAGTTCTTACAAGAGGTGCATCCGCATCTGATCCTTTGACAGGGTTCCTTAGAGACTAGGAATTCGGAGGATAGGAAAAATGGAAAATAACTATTTAATAGATTCAGATGAACTGTCACCAGAGGCATTGGAGAAAAAACATCGTCTGGAAAATGATCCAACCTGCAGAACTAATCACATGGAGTATATGCCAGGTATGGATATCATTAAGTCAGATATCTGTGAAAAGGTTCTGAGTGAGATGAATAGCTATGATTATTCGAAGTATACTGCAAGGGATGTTGTAGCTGCTCTTAACCACGATCACTGTTCTATAGAGGATTTCAAGGCGCTTCTTTCACCTGCAGCTGAGCCACTTCTTGAGAAGATGGCAGAGAGAGCAAGGCTTGAAACCAGTAAGCATTTTGGCAATACAGTTTATCTTTTTACACCTTTATATATTGCAAATTATTGTGAAAACTATTGCGTATATTGCGGCTTCAACTGCTACAACAAGATTCGTAGAATGAAGCTGACGACAGAGCAGATAGAGCATGAGATGAAGGTTATAGCTGACAGTGGAATGGAAGAGATTCTTATTCTTACAGGTGAGAGCCGTGCTGCCAGTGATGTGGAATATATCGGAGAAGCATGCAAGCTTGCAAGAAAGTATTTCCGACTTGTGGGACTTGAGGTTTATCCAGTAAATGTAGATGAGTATAAGTATCTTCATGAGTGTGGAGCGGACTATGTAACTGTATTCCAGGAAAGCTATGATACAGATAAGTATGAGACACTTCACCTGATGGGACATAAGAGAGTATGGCCTTATAGATTTGATGCTCAGGAACGTGCGCTAATGGGTGGAATGAGAGGCGTTGCATTTTCGGCTCTTCTTGGTCTTTCGGACTTTAGAAAGGATGCCCTTGCCACAGCACTTCATGCATATTTCCTTCAGAAGAAGTATCCACATGCTGAGATTTCACTTTCCTGTCCAAGACTTCGTCCTATCATAAATAATGAGAAGATAAATCCATTAGATGTACATGAGAAGCAGCTTTGCCAGGTACTTTGTGCATATAGAATCTTTCTTCCATTTGCAGGTATTACAGTTTCTTCAAGAGAAACAGCTCAGTTCAGAAATGGAATCGTTAAGATAGCAGCTACTAAGGTATCAGCTGGTGTATCTACAGGAATTGGAGATCACGAGTCTAAATATACAGGAAAAGAAGATGAATATGCACAGGGCGATGAGCAGTTCGAGATTAGCGACAGCAGAAGCCTTGATAAGATGTATCAGGATATTGAGGGCGAAGGTCTTCAGCCTGTACTTAATGATTATCTTTTCGTATAAAAGTAGGAGACTAAATGAAAAGTAGTGACATAATTTGCGTTACCAATAGACATCTATGTGAAGGAGATTTTAAAGAGAAGCTGGTGGAAATTGCAAAGGCTCATCCCTCAGCAATTATTCTTAGAGAGAAGGATATGAGTGAGGAGGAGTATGGGGAGCTTGCCAGCTGGTTCCTTCCGGTCTGCAGAGAGGAAGGTACAAAACTCTTTCTACATTATTATTATAGGGTTGCCATGGAGCTAGGTAGCGATGGACTACATCTTCCTCTTAATATTCTAGAAGAAGTGTACTTGGAAAATGGAATCAATGAGCCAGAGTTACTCCTGAAAAAATTAGGAGTTTCAGAACTTGGAGCTTCCTGCCACAGCGTTGAAGATGCTAGAAGAGCTAGGAAACTGGGCTGCACCTACATCCTGGCAGGTCATATATATGATACGGATTGTAAGAAGGGGCTTCCTGGAAGGGGACTGGAGTTTTTAAGAAAGGTAACGCAGGAGGTTGATTTGCCAGTCTATGCCATAGGTGGTATAGAACCAAAGAATATAGATGAGGTACGTAGCAAAGGTGCAGCGGGAGCCTGCATCATGAGCAGTGCCATGAAAGTTAAGAATGTTGAGGGATTACTGACTAAGTTCAGTCGGTAAAACTTCTACATATATAGCGGTACATTGGGGGCACCACCTTGTATCGCAAAAGAAAAATTAATGCGAATAGAAAAGGAGAAACAAATGAAAGAAGCATTAAATATCACTGAGAAGAAGCTCGGTGAAGGCGCCGGTGAAAGAAATTATACAACTCAGATGGATGCCGCAAGACAGGGTATCATCACACCGGAAATGAAAGTAGTAGCAGCTAAGGAGTACAGAACTGAGGAAGAAATTCGTGACCTTGTTGCAAGAGGACAGGTGGCAATCTGTGCCAACAAGAATCACAAATGTATCGATCCTAACGGAGTGGGTTCAGTTTTGAAGACCAAGATAAATGTTAATCTTGGTGTTTCTAGAGATTGCAAGGATTATGATATCGAGATGAAGAAGGTTATGGAGGCTGTAAACATGGGAGCTGAGGCAATTATGGACCTTTCTTCCCACGGAGATACACAGCCATTTAGAAGAAAGCTTACCAGCGAATGTCCTGCAATGATTGGAACAGTTCCAGTATATGACAGTGTGATTCATTATCAGAGAGACCTAGAGACACTTACTGCCCAGGACTTCCTTGATGTTATAAGACTTCATGCTGAGGACGGTGTTGATTTTGTTACACTTCATTGTGGTATTACTCGTAAGACAATAGAGCAGATCAAGAAGCACAAGAGAAAAATGAATATAGTATCACGAGGTGGTTCACTCGTATTTGCCTGGATGTGTATGACAGGCGAAGAGAATCCATTTTACGAATACTATGATGAGATACTTGAAATATGCCGTAAATATGATGTAACTATCTCCCTTGGTGATGCCTGCCGTCCAGGATGTATTGCTGACGGAAGTGATGTATGCCAGATTGAGGAGCTTGTTCGTCTTGGAGAGCTTACTAAGCGTGCATGGGATAGAGATGTTCAGGTAATGGTTGAGGGCCCTGGTCATATGCCAATGGATCAGATAGCTGCTAACATGAAGATACAGCAGACCATATGTATGGGGGCTCCATTCTATGTACTTGGACCTATAGTTACTGATATTGCACCAGGATATGATCACATTACATCTGCTATCGGTGGAGCTATTGCAGCTTCTGCAGGAGCAGCATTCCTTTGCTATGTTACACCAGCAGAGCATCTGGCACTTCCTAATATTGATGATGTAAAGCAGGGAATCATGGCATCTAAGATTGCAGCTCATGCCGCTGATATAGCTAAGAAAATTCCACATGCCATGGATATAGATAATGCTATGGCAGATGCAAGAAGAGCACTTGACTGGGAAAAACAGTGGGAGTGTGCACTTGATCCAGAAACGGCTAAGGCTATACGTGACGACAGGTCACCTGAGCATGATGATACATGCTCAATGTGTGGAAAGTTCTGCGCAGTTAGGAGCATGAATAAAGCGTTAAATGGTGAGCATGTAGATATTCTATAAAGCAGAGTATGAATAATATTGATTAAACGTATATAATTACTAGCCCTGGTTTTTGCCAGGGCTTTTTCTTTTATTGTTTGGTAGAACAATAATAAAATGACTTAAGAAGTTCATGAAAAAAAAGAAAAAAGGTAACACGCTTTGAGTTGTAATAACTAATGTTGACTTTTCAATTTCTGTGATTTACACTGAAATCAAAAGTTATAACCAGTTATAAATGAAACAATAAGTTATAACCGAATTTCAAAGTTATAACCGGTTTCAGATGTAACAAATCAATCGTTTTTCAATATCAAGAGGAAACCAATATGACTAGCCGAATCTGTTTTTCAAACAAGTCTATATCCCGAATCAATATTACTAATCATATATCAATTATTACCACTATATTATTATTTTTAATTTTTATATGTATAAATGGTCCCGCACGGTTCACCAGTCATGCCTTCGAATCATCAGATGCAGAAGTGTTTATAAACAAAGAGTCCACAGAACTTTCCGGCAACTGCGGAGCAGAAGGTGACGGTTCAAATGTCAAATGGAGTTTTGAAAACGGAACTCTTACCATTTCCGGTTCCGGTAAAATGATTGACAAAAATGAGATAGATAATCAAATGATTTCAACAGACATACTCAACCCGTCACTTGTCAAAAAAGTAATATTAAATGACGGTGTTACAACTATTGGTGACTATGCCTTCTTTGTGTATGATAAAATGACAGAGCTTACCATGGCAGATTCTGTCACATCAATAGGATCATTTTCTTTAGCAGGCAACAGTAATTTATCTGATGTCAGATTATCTGACAATCTGACTACAATTAAAAACAACGCCTTTTTTGGATGTTCTTCCATAGAAGACCTGACTCTGCCTGATAGTTTATCATTTATAGGTGAGTCTGCCTTTTCCGGATGCACAAGCATCCGTGAAATAACCATTCCCCAAAATGTCAGTTTCATAGATTACTGGGCGTTTTCTTCGTGCACAGAATTGAAAAAAGTCAACATACAGTCTCTGACCACAGGAAGTTGTACCTTCACAGGATGTACAAGTTTAACCACAGTTAATTTCAATCCCAAACTCGAAAGAATAGAGGGGCAATGCTTTACCGGATGTACAGATCTCAAAACAATAACATTTCCCGACAGTCTTACATTTATAGGTTGTCTCGCTTTTGACGATTGTAGCAAACTTAACAATATCTACATTCCCGATAGTGTTACCCAGATTGATAACGGCGCTTTCCACATGTGTTCTAACATTTCTGAAATACATATACCGGAATCTTTAACCACCATATCACCGGGACTTTTTTCAGGATGTTCGGGACTTACTGATATCACCATCCCATCATCTGTAACCAAGATTGAAAATGGTGCATTTCAGTATTGTAATTTAAGTACAATTACCATTCCCGATTCTGTAGAATCCATAGAAGATAATGCATTTTCAGATTGTGGTTTGCTAACTTCCGTCAAGCTTCCTTCAGGTCTCAAAACATTGGGCAAAAGCGCATTTGGCAATTGCAATAATATATCCGACATAAAGCTTCCGGATTCAATAGTGTCTATCGGAGAAAATGCATTTAATCGCTGTGAAATGATAGATACAGTTGTCCTTCCCAAGTCATTAACGACTATTGGAAGAACTGCCTTTTCTTCCGGACGTATAATCCTCCCTGAGTCGCTTACCAACATAAGTAATTATGCCTTCGGAGATGATGAGAATATCAAAGCGGGGAAAAGTATTGTCTACTGCGCCACAGACGCACAAATCGATTATTGTAAAGAATTTAGTTACTCATATATTGACGCAAGAGAACCGGTAGACATTAACGAATTGACCATAACCATTAAATCAACTTCCTATGTATACACAGGAAATGCCATAACTCCTGAATGTACTGTCACATATAATGATGATGATCAAGCAATTCCATTGAAAGAGAATTTCGATTATACCTTAGAGTATAATAATAACGTGGATATTGGAACTGCAACCGTCATAATTACAGGAATCGGCCCCTTTACTAATTCAACCGCAGTTAATTTTGCAATAATCAAATCCTCGTCGACGATTTCGAACCCGGATTCCGACAGCATCAATACTGATCCGGACAATAAAACAGGCAACACCAATACTGTCGTTAACAATAATCCGGGCAGCAACACTGACAACTCCAACCCACCAAATAATAGCCAACAACAAGACACCAGCTTATCTGATACCGATAATCAAACAGGTAACCTTTCACAGAATAGTCGTACATCAAGCAAGGAAATACAATCAGATAAATATCTTGTTGGAAACGCCTACTACAGGATTACAGGAAGCAAGACCGCGACTTATCTTCGTCCAAAGAAAAACTCTTGCACCAAAGTCTCTGTTCCCGCAACAGTAAAGATCAACAAGAAAAAATATAAAGTCAATAAAATTGCATCTGACGCCTGTGCAGGATATAAGAAATTACAAACCGTTACTATCGGAAAGAATGTTGTTGTTATAGGTAATCGCGCATTTATGAAATGTCCAAAACTTAAAAATATTACTTTTGGAAAGAACGTAAACAAACTTGGAAACAAAGTATTGTATAATGATAAAAATCTTAAGAATATCAAATTCAAAGGCAGTAAATTGAATAAAATAGGCGATCATACATTTAAGGGCGTACCTCATTCGGTAAATATATTAGTTCCTAATAAGATGGTTTCGAAATATGCTCGGCTTATCAATAAAGCGAGCAAATAATATAATTGGGAGTAAGAAAAAACAAAGGAGAAAAATACGATGAACGTACATATCAACTCCTCAGAATTAAGCAAACCGCTTCTTCATTATTCTTACAGAAGCGGTCACTATCAGATACCGGTAAAAGAAATTTTATATATTGAAAGCAGAGAACGTAAATGCTACATTTATACAAACAAAAGGACCAAGCCACATGTTTCCAATTTCTTTGATGAAAATGATTCAATAGACCTGTGCTTTTATGGTAAGTTGTCGGAACTTACAGATATACTTATTCCATACGGATTTGTGCGCTGTCATCAAAGCTTTCTTGTTTCTGTCACTGCAAAAACACATTACAAAAACAATCATCTTTACGTAAACAATAAAGAAATACCTGTCAGTGAACGTTATAGACGAACCATTATAGATTTGTTTGATAAGCCTCAGATATCCGATAATAAACATAAGTTAAGATACACTATTGGTGCAATGGTGTGTATCAAAGGAGAATACTTAGGTTCAGTTATAAGAATGTATCCCAATGTTATATGTAAGATAGGTCGTGACAACCAATCAAGCGAGATTATAATTAATCTTCCCTATATCAGCCGATCTCATTGTGATATACGTTATAACGGAATAGATACATATGAGATAAAAGATTACTCTCATAATGGAACATATATTATCAAAGAAAATGGCACCGCAGAAAAATTAACTCCGGATAAAATCTACACAGCTTCTTCCGGATCTGTCATTTGTTTTGGAGATATATCCCTGCAATATAGATTGATATGAATTGTAGCAAATCATTATGCACTTTTGTATTTTATTGTTTCTTAATTCTCATATTATCATTACATTTTTATAATAGGAGTATTTATCATGAATCTTGTTAAATGTCCAAACAATCACATATACAATGCTGATCACTATCCGAGTTGTCCTGAATGTGCCAATCGTAAAACAAACAAAGATAATATAGATATACCGGACACCAATCAGCATGACATCAACACCGACACAATTATAAGACCTGTTGAATCATTTAACCTCATAAAAGATCATAAGCCGGTTGGATGGCTGGTTTGTATTGAGGGTGCAGAATATGGAAAAGAATTTCCCCTTCATGTAGGCGATAACACAATAGGTCGTGGTGCCAACATGGATATAACTCTACCAAACGATAAAGAAATCAGCAGATATATACATGCAAAAATATGTTATGATAATCAAAAGATACAGTATTCTATTGATGTCAATCAAGACGCTAACGCTGTATCTATTAATGGTTCAACTATTAATAATAGTTCAACAATATTAAATGACCGAGACCGTATTAAAATTGGTTCGATGACATTTATTTTCATTGCACTATGCGGTAAGGACTTTGTATGGAAGGAGTAGACTGATGACAAGTGACAAACTTTCGCACACACTTCCAATTGGATATGAATTAAATTCTCGCTATCATATAGAAAGTGTTCTTGGCGAGGGTGGTTTTGGTGTCACTTACAAAGCTACGCGTATTTTATCAGATAATGCACAAATCGATGCCTCTTCATCATACTCTGCTTCAAATAATCTATCTTCCATGGATACTGCACATCCGACTTTTGTTGCTATCAAGGAATACTATCCGTCAGGTATCGCAGCAAGGAAAATGCATGGTGATAATCCTTACTATGTCACACACTTTGACGGAAAACTATCCGTTAGCTTCAAAAAAGGTCTTGAACGATTCAGACAGGAAGCATATCTACTCAAGGAGTTTTACAACTTAGACAGCATTGTATCCGTAATTGATATCTTTGATGCCAACAACACAACCTATATTGTGATGGAGTATATAGAAGGTCTTACACTCAAAAATTTGGTAGGAACAGACGGAGCAATGCCTTTTACTGAATTGCTCACACTGTTTCGCCCACTACTTTCAGACCTTTCAACTATTCATCAAAGAGGACTCGTTCACCGTGATATCAGCCCCGACAATATCATAATAGGTATGGATAATCGTCTTCATTTGATTGATTTTGGGTCAGCCAATCACAGCAATCTCAATGAATCAAAAACCTACACAGTAATACTCAAAGCCGGATATGCTCCTCCCGAACAATATTCTCCAAACGGTAAGATTGGACCCTGGACAGATGTATATGGTATCAGCGCAACTATTTATTATTCCCTAACCGGCATTACGCCACCTGATGCTCTGTTACGAATGCAGGAGAATAATTCACAGGAAGAAATTATATCTAACCTCAATTGTGTTGAAGGAATTATGCCTTATCAGATTCAGAGCATTATCAAAGCGTTGTCACTACACGTAGGAGAACGATATCCTTCAATAAGCCTATTTGTCGGTGCACTCACAACTACACCACAGGATGATAGAATAACACAGATACATATAAATGATACAGAAAACGATAGGCACAAACCTCCTGCTGTCAACATTAAACACGCTAACATCAAATTCAAAATATTATCCGTTTCTCTCATAATAATAATACCCTTGATTATAATTGCCGGTATAATGAAGTTACGACCCGGTCTGATTACAGACACACAATCTGATTATAAACGCACAACATACGATACTATTGATCATACAGAAGTATACAATTTTGAGTCAAGAACAGATAATACAAACTCTGATAACAATTACAAATCTGATATTAATAGCACCAACACACCACAAAGCACCGAAATATTAACCATGGTCAATATGGTCGGGAAGAATATAACCGTTGCACGTTATGATTTACAGTCCATAGATTCCGATATAGAAATCGAAATCCTAAAAGAACCAAATAAAGAATATGAAAGAGGTGTCGTAATCGCGCAAAGCATTAAGCCCGATACACAGTTTACAAAAGGAAATATATCATCCATCACACTAACTGTCAGTCTTGGAGATACAGAGGTTTCTTCTGATACAACCTCTCCTGCTAATGCAACCGATAATAACTTCTCATCCAATACATCAAACACCACTTCAAACACCGGAAGCAGCAATCACTCGTCAGATAAAGCTTCCGACAATAACACAAACAACTATAAGGTCAATGGCACAAAAAAAGACAATGGCTACACAACCATACATATCGGAAACTAAAAAAGTTCTCATAAGCATTTTTGCTTACGAGAACTTTTTAACTACAGTTAATATTTATTCTTCAATAATTTTCTTTTTCTTCTTCTCTTCGTATAGCATCTGATCTGCCATATCAAGTATCTTATAGATATCAACATCATCTCTACACTCAAACTCACAATATCCCGTACTCATATCAACCGTGTACGGTTTTCTTGCAAGCGCATTGTGGTTTTCTGTAATGATTTCCATTCGTTGTTTAATTTCAGGTCCTTTTCCTTCAATCTTTACCAACGCGAAACATACAAATTCATCACCGCCAAAACGGCTTACTATATCAGAACTTCTAAAGGTATCCAACAATATATTGGCAATTTCCTTAAGAGCAAAATCACCATCATCATGACCATATACATCATTTATCTTCTTAAGGTTGTCCATATCCGAGTAGAACACAAGCGCCGTTTTACCGTGATTCTTCTTATCTTTGATTGCCTTCTCGGCATTTTCTATGAAACCTCTTCGATTATATATTCCCGTCAGTTCGTCTGATTTTGATAATTCGTCTAACGCGTTATTACTCTCTTCTATTCTCTTAAGATTATTCTCAAGTTCTCTCTGAACCATTCTCTGCTTCTCAATAAGAATAAGAGACTTAAGAGCAGAAGACAACTGAATACTTATAGGAGTAATACAATCCAAGTTGGAATAATTCACTTCACAGAGCAATACTCCATACACCTCTTCAAATGAATACAACGGAGTAAGCACCATGGTAACTCTGTGCTCAGGAAGAAATTGATTTTCAAAAATATCATTAATAGATACTTCTGCATCCTCCATCGAAAGTACGCCCACAACACCCTCCACTTCATAAGCTTTAAGATTCAATGACTGAGGCTGAATCCATTCATCACATCTGTAGTGTTTGATAATATCCTTGAACGATAGCATATAAGCGCTGGCTATACCAATTTTACCAAACTGGGTAAACATAGACTGATATGCTTCTTCCGTATTACCATCGTATACAAATATTTCACTGGTCATTCGATTGACCATCTCTGAAATATTCATTATATGCTCCTGTTTCTTTTCGAGCATCTGGCTGTTATACATAGTAAATGTTCTATATATCATAGAAAACAGTTCCGACAAATCCATCATATCCTTATCACTATCCAAGAACCTTGATGTCTGTCTTTGGGTAACCATTAACATATTAAATATTTTTTCTGTAGTCGTATATGAAAGAATAGGATCCTGAATTACAATTGAGAAAAGCTCTTTTATATGTTTTCTCCGTTTCTTAAAGTCCTTATTCTTAACTACATCAAATAAAGAACCAAGAAAATCCTTTAAATGATCTTCTATTACAGTGGTTGCTTTACCAAGACTGTATTCACCGAATAGATATTCAAAGATACCTGCATAAGGTAGGTCTTTTTTATCAAATACCGATCTCAAATCCATCTCTAATTCATAAGTTGTTATTTCTGAATATTCACATCCGCATGACTCTCTATTAATAAAGAAAGTTTCTATTTCAAATTTAAATTCAGGATCCTTTAAGAACTTATACGTTTGCGTAACGGCGCGAAATGCCAGATTAGCAGGATTCGCATCTATCGTAGTAAGAGACGGAATAATACTTGATGAAAATGGAGCATTATCAAATCCCGTTACTAATATATCCTTTCCTATAATCATTCCTCTTCTTTTGAATACGTTGTAACCTCCAAGCGCCATAAGATCATTTGCAAATACAACCGCTTCAAGATCAGGATTTCTATCAAGCAAATCCTCAACCACGTCTTCACAGGCAGCCTCGAAATTGCCATATACTACCTTGTTTTCGTCATAGGTTATTCCCTTATTCTCTATTGTTTCTTTAAATACCTGCAATCTTTCAACCGCATCACCATTAGTAAGAGGGCCACTTACATATCCAATCTTCTTAACATCATGTTTATCAAAAAGATGGTCTAGTAAACCTTCTAACCCTGTCTTATTATTAAATGTCACGGATGGGTATCCATCAAAAGAAGTGTACAGAGTTACAATAGGAATATCCGGTAAATTATTAAGGAATTCAATCTGCTTCTCATATTCAGTACGACATCCGATATTTCCCATCAAAACATAAAGGATATCAATGTTCTTTTCAGTTATGAAACGACATATCATATTGTACTGATATTCAAATCTGCTGTGATCATCTAAGAAGTCTCTTGAATCCAAGTATTTCATCGGAAAAATATACAGATTAGCATCAATATTTATAGCACCCAATTCCGCCCCCCTACAGGTCTGTTGGGTAAAACTCGAATCAATATCATCGATTAATAATCCTATCTTAATCCGTCTTTTCATCGATTGTCCCTCTCCTTGATAGTAATGACAAAATAATTCACTAATTGGTCATATTATATCACATTTAACCCAAAAAGTCATAGTATTTATTATCCTTAAATTCGTCTATTATTCTGTCATAGTTCCGATTCTTGTAGTTTTCGGTATTGCACTGTATTGACTTCCATTAACCTTAACAGAATCTACAAGCTCACCGTCTTCATATATATGTTTCCACAATTCAACGTAATATCCGGTATGAGCCTCCGTAACATTGGTTGTGCCCGATGGTAATGTATCATCATAAACGGTCTTTTCATCACCCGGTTCATAAGTTTCAATAACCTGACTCTCAAATTCTATTCTTCTGTTTGCAGGTCTGGTTTCATGTCCGTAAATGGCAACAGATATAGTGCCTCCTCCGGCATATGCGTCTATATATATCGGATACTCTGTGTTGTTGGTGAATTTGAAATCCTGATATCCCTCTGCAATTGCTGCATCCATACCTTTTTTCACATAGCTCACCGTCATGGAATGTGGATATCTTTCATCTACCTGAAGTTCCGCCTCTAACACTGCATTGTATAGTGTTGTTGCTACCTGACATATTCCACCACCCAGGCCGTCTACAAGCTCAGCATTAATATACTGTCCTGCATTCTGATACCCATTTTCTTCGGTAAATGGTGCAACAGTATTATACACAGAAAACTGTTGTCCCGGAAGAACCACACTATCCGCTATTTTTTTTGTACCAACTACCAGATTTCCGATTCTTTCAGGATTTTTATTATTATACTCTGTAACAGCTCTTCCCAAAAGACTGTCAACACCGTAGAAATCATCTTCTGAATATTCCGGTTCAAGTTCCGTTGTAACAGCGTCAATTACAAGATCCTTATTATTCCATGCTTCCTTTAACTTACTCTTTAATAATGCTATGGTATTACCATAATTAATTCCAAGTCCTTTCTCACTTGGATATACAACAAATTCACCATCCGTACGCACCATCGTTGCATTTGCAGATGATTTAGTCATATTTTCTTCATTATTTAACATGATTTTTTTTAATTCTTTTTCATCAATCCTTTTTTCAGGAATCAAAGTAACATTATCATTTTTTAAAGCACATATCTCTTTGTATCTGTTTAGAATATTTCCTCTTCTTCCATAGGTCAAAGCCTTACAAACAGCTTCTTTGCTGTCAACATCGAACCCTATTTTATTAAATGTAGTATCAAATTTTCCCAATTCATCTGAAATAATTAATTTACGTTTGCCCATCTTGGCAGTATATTTTTCATATTCTTTAATTGCATCATCGTAACCAAGTCCACTGACATCTACCTCATCCAAATATATTCCGTCATATATTTTTCCGGAGTTAATTATTTCCTCTTTTGTTACATTTTCAAACTCTTCACTGCCCTTACTTGATTCTTCATTTTCTGCTTTCGCTGTGTTTGCAAGAGCATTATCCTTTAGATAAAATGCTGCTCCAAACATTAACAGTATTGTAAGAACAGCAAGTGTCTTTCTTCCAATATACAATTTTTTATTTCTTTGTCTGTTCTTTATCATTTTTACATTCATAAATTAATACCTGTTATTCTTCGTTGAATCAATTAATTAATCAATTCATCATTATACTCCACTCCCTTTGAAATTCAATATTTATATCGTATTTTTCGCCTTATATTATTAGATTTTTTATATCGGTTATGATAAAATATTTTATAGTTATTGTTATAAGTAATTAATATATTTTTATTTTACAAATAACACTGCTGACAATATATTTATTGACATATTTTATGCTTTTTTCAGTTTTATTGATAGGTGATTGCGAAACTCTATGAATTGTGAATTGCGTTGTGCATGTTATACAAATTCCATAAGCACGGTGCTTTCGAGCCGCCGGTACTTAATGAATGCGAAGCATGAGTTTAGTACCGTTGCGAGCGACGAGCAGCGAGAGCGTGCCTGCGTTGGATTGTATAACATTCACAAAAGCAAAAAAGAAAACCTTAGTTTCGCAAATGCCTAGTTTTGTTGATTATATTTTAATCATTTAATTTTTACTGTATTTTTCAAAAATTAATATTACGTTTAAATATTATATAGGAGGCAAATGAAAGATGCTTTTAATAAAAAACGGTTATGTTATTGATCCAAAAACAGGAAGAGATGGTATTTATGATATTTTAATTAAGGAAGACCGCATAGTTAAGATTCAACCATTTATTATGGAATTTGATATTCCTGATAATGAACGTGAAAATCTTCAAACTATTTATGCTGATAATATGATGGTAGCGCCCGGATTAGTAGATGTACATTCCCATTTTCGCGATCCCGGTTTCACCTACAAAGAAGATATTAATTCCGGTGCAAAAGCCGCAGCTGCAGGTGGTTATACAACCGTTGTCTTAATGGCGAACACCAAACCAACTGTTGATAATCCTGATACTTTACAATATGTCATAGACAAAGGTGATTCAACTCCTATTCACGTTCTTACCTGTGCATCTATAACTAAAGGTCTTAAAGGTGAAGAGCTCACAGATATGGATAAACTATACGATATGGGAGCTGTCGGTTTTACTGACGATGGAATTCCTATTATGGATGAAGATATTGTTATTGCTGCTATGAAAAAAGCAGCTGAACTTGGGACACCACTTAGTTTTCATGAAGAAAATCCGGAATTTATAACCAATAATGGAATTAATCATGGTAAAGCTTCTGAGTATTATAACGTTGAAGGTTCACCTCGAAGTGCTGAAATTGATATGGTATATAGAGATATTGAATTGGCTGATACTTACAATGCTCCTATTGATATACAACATATAAGTACAAGAGAAGCTGTTGAACTTGTAAGAATCAAAAAATTAGAAATCATTCAAAAAAAGAATCTACCACTTCCTCTTCCTTTGGCAAATGAAGATGTAACTGATGTAACTTCTGATACATTATTTAACAATTCAGGAGCACAAATCATACCTAAAGAAATTGCCTGGAAGATTAATATACATAGTGAAGCTACACCTCATCATTTTTCTTTAAATGAAGATGCTGTCATTGAATATGGTACGCTAGCTAAAATGAATCCTCCATTAAGAACTGAAAAGGATCGTTTAGCAATCATTAAAGGACTTAAAGATAATACTATAGATATCATTGCTACTGATCATGCTCCTCATAGTGTAGAAGAAAAATCAAAACCGATTACTGAAGCTCCAAGCGGTATCATTGGATTAGAAACTGCTCTTCCACTTTCAATCACTAATCTTGTTAAAGCTGGTCATTTAACTTATATGGAAATGTTAGAAAAACTGACCATCAACCCAGCCATGATGTATAATCTTGATTGTGGATATATTGCAGAAAATGGACCTGCTGATCTTGTTATATTTAACGATCGACGCCATGTTTATAAGGAATCTGTTTCAAAATCTTCTAACTCACCATTTTTCGGTAAAGAGTTGTATGGTGAAATCGAATACACTATATGCGATGGTAAAATCGTATATCAAAAGTAGTTATTATATAAATGTTTCACGTGAAACATCTCTACATAATAGGATTTGTCGAACTGTTTATATGACGTAAGGTTATTAATTAGTTGTATCACTGACACACATATATGTGCTATCTGTGAACTACAAACCTAACTAATTAATAACCTTAAAAAAATAAACAAACAAAATACCTCTAGCCATAAAACAGAACGATAAGTATAAAATTTTACGCTATATCATTATATAAAAAAAAATATCTGAAAGTTAACAGATTGCAGATGGTTTTTCAGTGCGTCAGTATATTTAATAACAATTAACGAATGAAGTTAGATCTGGCGTTATGTACCTACTTAGTTACAAACGCATATTTTATTATAATATTTGTGAGTTTAGTATTGCTACATAATTAAATGATAACGCGATGTCCTGTCTCTTAGCAAATGCTATGCATTAGCTTAGAGACAGGGCATTTCTTATGTTGCAGGTCTTGAAGTAATTATTGCCGTCACTGAAACTGTTGACAATTTCAAAACCTATGAAGATTTTTAACAAATCTATCGTATATTCGAGTGACTATCATATTAACATCTTATACAAATATCATAATTCATTAAAATGTTTCACGTGAAACATCTTATTCAATAATATTCAATAACTTGTGTTGTAAAAAAAATATTTTACTATATGTCGTCTTTCTCTTTTTTCCTTATTATGATATAATGTGCAAGGTAGCCGATATTTACACTTCTGTGTTATATCGGATATTTTGCGAATGCCCATATGTAAACAATAAATAATTTACATTATATAATGACAAAGCACATAACTTAAAAAGGAAGAAATAAAAATGGGAAGAATAATAGCAGTAGCCAATCAAAAAGGTGGAGTCGGTAAGACTACAACCTCAGTAAATCTTGCGGCTTGTTTGGCAGAAAAAGGGTTTAAAATATTAGCTGTTGATATGGATCCACAAGGACATTTAACAATTGGATTTGGAATTAACAAAGATGAACTGGAATATACAATACATGATGTAATGTTAGACGAAATTAATGTAGGTCAAGCATTATTAATAGATGTATTTCCGGGACTTAATTTACTTCCTGCAAACAAATTTCTAGCAGGTGCCGAAGTAGAATTTATTGGTAAACAGGACACCCAATTCATACTTAAAAATATTCTAAGTAAAATCAAAAACAGATATGATTATGTAATCATTGATTGTCCACCAGCGCTTGGTATGTTAACAATTAATTCAATGACTGCAGCAGATACAGTAT
The DNA here is from genome assembly GCA_902793335.1 of uncultured Lachnospiraceae bacterium. Classification (GTDB taxonomy): domain Bacteria; phylum Bacillota; class Clostridia; order Lachnospirales; family Lachnospiraceae; genus CAG-590. The sequence continues at coordinate 16,215 of CADBCZ010000020.1, read as the reverse complement.
TAGTGCCAATTCAATGTGAATTTTTTGCACTAGATGGATTATCACAGTTAATACATACAATTGAATTGATACAACAAAAACTGAACAAAAACTTGAAATTAGAAGGCGTAGTATTTACTATGTATGATTCAAGAACAAATCTTTCACTTCAGGTTGTAGAAAATGTTAAGGATAACCTCAATCAAAATGTATATAAAACAATAATCCCAAGAAATGTGCGTCTGGCAGAAGCACCAAGTCATGGTATGCCAATAATAACTTATGACTCAAAAAGCACCGGAGCGGAAAGTTATAGATTATTAGCAGATGAGGTAATTGCTAATACTAATTTCTAAATAAGATTTAAATCAAACTTAATTTTAACTACGGTTAATTTTAAGAATATTTTTAGTTATAGTTAAATATAATTTGGAGGATATGTAAAATGCCAAGAAAAGGATTGGGCAGTGGTTTAGATACAATGCTGGGAGTTAATACTTCTCAGAGTAAAAAAACAGGTACTAAAGAAGTTATCAAGGAAGTTATTAAAGAAGTTCCGAAAGAAATTACATTAAAAATTAAAGATATTGAAATTAATAAAGATCAACCAAGAAAACAGTTTAATGAAGATTCTATTCAGGAACTGGCTGATTCTATTACACAGCACGGTATTATAGAACCACTTGTTGTTACAAAAAGAAAAAAATATTATCTACTTGTTTCAGGTGAGAGACGTTGGCGTGCAGCTATGAAAGCAGGTCTTAAAGAAGTACCTGTAATCATCAAAGACTATACTGATCAGGAAGTATTAGAAATAGGATTGATTGAGAATATTCAAAGAGAAGACTTAAATCCTATTGAAGAAGCTCTTGCATATCAGAAATTGATTAATGAGTTCAATTTAAAACAGGATGATGTAGCAGAAAGAGTTTCCAAAAGCCGAACAGCAATCACTAATACTCTTAGATTATTAAAGCTTAGTGAACAGGTTCAGGAAATGGTAATAGATGAGAAACTATCTAATGGTCATGCCAGAGCATTATTAGGTATAGAAGATCCTGAGTTACAATATGAAACTGCATGTAAAGTCTTTGATGAAAGATTATCTGTAAGAGAGACTGAGAAACTGGTAAAAAAGTTACTCAACGATTCGTCTTCTCCAAAAAATGAATCTTCTGCCACAGAAGAAGATTTATCTTTCTTATATAAAGACTTAGAAGAAAAATTCAAATATAAACTTGGAGCTAAAACAACCATTAAAGCAAAAAATAATGAAAAAGGAAAAATTGAAATTGAATATTTTTCTAAAGAAGAGCTGGAACATATTATGGAAATGATATATTCAATTCAAAATTAACAAAGGATGAATATTATGATATTTGGATCAGATATTTTTAATCAAATAGGTGTTGGAACAGATTTAATTGTAATCATTTTAATACTACTTGTAGTTATTCAGTTTATTTTAATTATTACAGTTTTTTCAAAGTACAACAAGCTTAATAAAAGATTATCAAAATTCACAACAGGTAACGATGCTGCTAATCTTGAACAGGTGATTATAAAAAGATTTAATGAGATTAGACAAGTTGTCAAAAACGAAAAACGTCAAAACAAAGATATACAGGCAATCAATGATAAATTTTTATCAACTTTTTGCAAAATTGGTCTTGTTAAATATGATGCATTTAAAGAGATGTCAGGAAAACTAAGCTTTTCCTTAGCGCTTCTCACAGAAAATCATGATGGAATTATAATAACTTCAATGCACAGCAGAGAAGGCTGTTACACTTATTGTAAAGAAGTAACTAATGAAGAATCCTATTACATTTTGTCTGAGGAAGAAAGACTGGCATTAAACGTTGCAATGGGAACAGATGGAGCTAAAGAAGCTGCAAAAAAACGTGAAGAACGTAAACCGGAAATTGGTCAATAACAGGAGGCATTAATGCATAGTTATTTTCGTGCTATCGGATATAGCAAATTAAGAAATAAGATAGAACAAAATACCCTGATAAAAACTGCACTCAAGGAAGCTACTGATAGAAGGGAAATTGATGTATCTTCAAACACAAAATTAATACAGGTCTTCCACAATATCGGTGGCGGAATTGGATTGTCAGTTATTGCAGAATGTGATAACTCCGGTACTATCATGGTCGATAATGCATTTCCTTATTGTATTGGAAAGACTACCTCGGTTCAACCCGAAATACAGATTGACGGTCATACAGATATGGAAGCATATTCCGCCATTTCTGATGACTATAACTTAGGAATAACTCTTATCTATAAATTACAAAATGTTGTAGATTATGTAAGAAGTATCTGGTTAAATGATTACTTCAAAAATCCTAAGAGAGTTAAATTTGGAGCTCTTTCATTAAATGGAAGAATTCTTTACGGAGTTCATCTTGATAAGATGTCTCTTCCATATGAGAAACAACCGATTAGCAATAAAGAAAGAAGAAACCTGATTGCAAAAGCGCGATCCGGTGATATGGATGCATTAGAAGATCTCACACTCGACGATATGGATACCTACTCTCTTGCCACAAAGAGAATCAAAGATGAGGATTTATTCACAGTAATAGACACATATTTCATTCCGTATGGTATAGATAATGAACATTATTCTATTCTCGGAATAATTAAAAAAATTGATAAAATAAATAATGAAATTTCTGAAGAAATGGTGTATAATCTTACTGTGTTGTGTAACGACATATATATTAATGTTGCAATCAACTCAATAGACTTAGAAGGTGAACCCAAAGTAGGCAGACGTTTCAAAGGAGTTATCTGGTTACAAGGACAGGTTCAATTCAAGTAACAACATAACAATAATAATTTCTATTGAAACTGTAACAACTCGTTACAACAATATTTGTTCCTATAGTTAAACGGATATAACGGTCCCCTCCTAAGGGATTGTTGGGGGTTCGATTCCCTCTAGGAACGCTGTTATAAATGGCAATGATTAATGCTAATATTGATCATTGCTATTTTTATAAATTTAACTACGGTTAATTCTTTTTAAATATATTGTAACAATATATTTGAGCATAATAAAATCTTATCGACATTTACATAACAATAGGTTATAATATATCATGATTAGTGTCCATTTATACACTATATTATTATACAGATTTAATTTGGAGGTAGGATATGAATAGTAAAAAGTCAAATCTTACTTTTAGTGCAGTCGGATTTATAGCTTCAATGTTAATAACATTATACTTAATCGTTAACATGCATGAAATGTTGCAATTGATAATCATCTTTGGTTTAATTGCCGTTGCTGACACATATTTTCTGGTTGACAGCATTGTCAAGAAAATCGATGAAATATCAGAAGCTAACATGGACAAACAGACTGAATTAGTTAAAGTTGAAAAAGGTATCTACTCTGTTGCAAAACGTGAAGAGTCATCAAGTACCAAACAGAACAATGCGTTGATTGCACAGATTAAAGAACTGCAGGAAGAAAATAAGAAGTTAAATGGCGAGCTTATCGAACAACAGAAATTATGTACAAAGATACTGATTAAGAAAGCTCAGGAAAACAGCAATAAGAATCTCAACAGTTCGGACAGAATTTCAAAATTACTTGTTCAGTTAAATGGTAATACAACCAACACTTCAAAAGAAACTATTGAAATATTGGAAGAAATTAATAAAACATTAGATGCATACTATAATGACAACAATGACAATGTCAGAAGAATGCGTGCTAATTAATACTTTAGAGGAAGAATATGAATTACATAGTTTTAGATCTTGAATGGAACCAAGGTCGAAAAGACAGCAAAAATTCAAAGCATCTCCCATTTGAAGTAATCGAAATAGGTGCCGCCAAGTTAGATGATAATTTTAATCTGGTAGATCAATATGGAAGTATTGTTAAACCGAGATTACATCGTCATTTACACCCGGCTATAAGAGATTTATTGAATTATGATGAAACTCTACTTAGAACGGGACGCCCTTTTGAGGAAGTATATAAAGAATTTGAGAACTGGTGCGGTGAGGATTACATTTTCTGTACCTGGGGTACTTTGGATCTGATTCACCTACAACAGAATATGGACTACTATTTTTTTGATCAACTGCCATCTCCTCTTAAATATTATAATATTCAGGAGATATATGCAAAAACCAAATTAGGTGATTCTAATATTCATCTCAGTTTGGAAAAAGCCGTTGAGAAGATGAAAATACCTGTAGATGGCCAATTCCATTGTGCAAAAAATGATGCCTATTACACTGCCAAGGTTTTTCAAAAAATAAGTCATCGTAAATTATCTGATATGTGTAGCATTGACTGTTATCACTATCCGACATGTGAGGAAGAAGAAATTACAGTTCAACATAACAATTATGTTGAATACATCAGTCGTACATTTCCGGATAAGATAACAGCTATGGAAGATAGTAAAGTTTCATCAATGAACTGTTATAAATGCGGCAGAAAATTAAAACCAAAAATAAAGTGGTTTTCTAATAATTCATATCAGGTATGTGTTGGTAGATGTTGGACACATGGTTTACAGTGTGGAAAAATCAAGTTTAAACCGGCAAAGTATGATGAAATATTTGTTATAAAGAGAATTGAAAAAATCGGTAAAAAAGATTTCGAAAAAATCAAAGTAAGACAAAAACAATTACAATTAAGACGATTAGAAAAGCGTCATCAAAAGCAACAAAATGCTTCATAAAAAATACACTCATTGCAATGAGTGTATTTTTTATTTAAATTATATTGCTTACTCTATATTTTACAGTGGATTTTTTGAAGCCGTTCCTGCTTTACGCGGGTATACCTTTGGTGTTTTTTTAACTTTATCAATTATAACAAAGGCTCTTTCTATATCTGTTTCAGGTAGTGATAACTTTTTAACCTCGGTTAAATTTCCACCTAATGTAGTAATTGCTTTATTAGCATTATTTACCTCTTCTTCAATATCAGAAGCTTTATATGATATAAACTTACCATTTATATTTACAAACGGTAAACAATATTCAGACAAAGTTGAAAGATTAGCAACAGCTCGACTAACACATAAATCAAAACATTCTCTATACTCTTTATTACGAGCCATCTCTTCTGCTCTTCCATGAACTGCTACAATATTTGATAACTCTAATTTATTAATTACATTCTCTAAAAATTTCACACGTTTATTTAAAGAATCCATAAGAACTACATCAATTTTAGGAAATGCTATCTTTAAAGGAATTCCGGGAAAACCAGCTCCGGTACCTATATCAATCAATTTAAATATAGAATTATCCACATTATTATCATCATTGTTATCATCCGAATATTGTAATATTTCGCTATATACACCTGCAATAGATAAAGAATCAATAAAATGTTTAGTGATTACTTCATCAAATTCTGTAATAGCTGTTAAATTCATAACCTTATTAGTTTCTATAAGCATCTCATAATACTTTCTAAACATATCAAGCTGTTTATCAGATAATTCTATATTATAATTCTTTGCAAGATTTTTTAATTTATCCATAATCATTCTTTATCCTGTCTATTTGTTTTAAATATTTATTATCTTACTATCATTACAGTATAATCATTATAGTATATTATTCTATCTACATGCATAGATTAATTTTTATCATTATCAACATTCATTATATCAGAAAGCTTCTCATGTTTATTTACAAATTTCTCAATATATTTCTTATAAACTTTTGTTGATATAATATACCTTTTAAATTTCTCTGAAGCTGCAGCCAAAAATAATATACTTACAATAAAAAACGGTATCTGTGGTACTATAGGAATAATTAAACCTATTATCCCTAATATAAAAAATATTATTGAAGGAATAACAAATAACTTATTCAAATTAATCGCCTCTAATTTTATTATTGTCCAAGATATATCAATAATACCGAAATATCTGCAGGTGATACACCTGAAATTCTTGATGCCTGTCCGATATTTTCGGGACGTATATCATTTAACTTCTGTCTTGCTTCCTTACGAAGATTCTTAACATCATCATAATCAATATTATCAGGTATTCTTTTACCCTCTAATTTTTTGAAATGATCAACCTGTGAGCGTTGTCTACTGATGTATCCCTCATATTTAATCTCAATATTAATCTGATTAATTACATCTTTAGAAATATTATTCTCATATAACTCAGTAGATTTAACAGACTCTCTCTCACTATCTATCTCAGCAATTGAATCATAGTCAAGTTCAGGTCGCTTAATTAAATCTGCAAGAGAAACAGCAGTCTTTAGTGAAGTACTGTTTTTTGATTCGAGGAATTCCTGAATTCTTTTATTACCACCAACCATTGTTTCACTAAGACGTTTAACTTCACTGTTTATAAGATTTCTCTTACCACAAAATTTCTCATATCTCTCATCAGAAATAAGTCCAATATCATGACCAATGTCAGTTAATCTAAGATCTGCATTGTCCTGACGAAGAAGTAATCTGTATTCTGCTCTCGAAGTCATCATTCTATATGGTTCTTTTGTTTCCTTTGTAACAAGATCATCTATAAGTACACCTATATATCCCTGTGATCTATCAAGAACTACTTCTTTCTTACCCTGAATTTTTCTGGCAGCATTTATTCCTGCCATAATACCCTGAGCTCCGGCCTCTTCATAACCTGAACTTCCATTCATCTGACCGGCACTATATAATCCATCAATATCTTTAAATTCCAAAGTATGCTTAAGCATTAATGCATTAATACAATCATACTCTATAGCATATGCATTTCTAACAATCTTCGCATTCTCTAAACCAGGAACACTTCTATACATTGCATATTGAACATCTTCCGGTAAAGACGAACTCATACCACCAATATACATTTCATTAGTAAATTCACCTTCCGGTTCAATAAATACCTGATGTCTGTTCTTATCAGCAAACTTCATAACCTTATCTTCAATTGAAGGACAATATCTAGGACCTGTACCTTCAATAGCACCTGAAAATAATGGTGATCTGTCAATATTTGCTCTAATAATATCATGAGTCTTTTCATTAGTATATGTAAGCCAACAACTAATCTGTTCTCTCTTTATATCTTCTGCATTGTTAGTAAATGAAAAAGGAGTAATATCTTCGTCACCAAACTGTTCTTCCATTTTTGAAAAATCAATACTTCTCTTATCAATTCTTGCAGGAGTTCCGGTTTTGAAACGTCTTACAGGAATACCACTCTTTTCTAATGAATCTGAAAGAAATGTAGCAGCAGAAAGACCGTTAGGACCTGTGTGATTAACAACATCACCATATATACATCTTGCGTTTAAGTATACTCCGGTACAAATAACAACAGCTTTTGCATAATATGTTGCTCCTGATTTGGTACGTACACCACGAACTACTTTACGTTTATTATTGCCAATATTCTCTGAATTATTATCTATTTTATCCGTAATTAAATTTTCATTATTAACACATTCTTCAACAATAATTTCAGCAACTTCAGCTTGTCTTAAAGTCAGATGATCAGTATTTTGCATTGTAATTCTCATCTGTTTTGTATATTCAACTTTATCAGCCTGAGCTCTAAGTGAATGAACAGCAGGACCTTTAGATTTATTAAGCATCTTAGACTGAATATAAGTCTTATCTATATTTTTTCCCATTTCACCACCAAGAGCATCTATCTCTCTTACAAGATGTCCCTTGGAAGATCCACCAATATTTGGATTACATGGCATCATTGCTACACTGTCCATACTTACAGTAAATATAATAGTTTCTATTTCCATTCTCGCCAATGCAAGTGCTGCCTCACATCCTGCATGACCTGCTCCAATTACTATGGCATCATATGTTTCTTCTAAATTATTCATTACTAATTTCTCCATTTATATATTCTCACTTGCCCATCTCATCTTCGACTCAATGTATTCGCTCGTCTTTCTGCTCATCTCACAAACTCGCACTTACAGTGCTAATTGTTTGCTACGCAAACTGTTTGTTCGATGATGTGCCGGAAAAAACAAATAATGCTTTCAGCATTGCTTGTTTTTCCTTGCGCACATCACTTGCCCATACAAAAATCTTTAAAGATTGTATTTACAAGATCATCATCCACAGACTGTCCTATAATATATCCAAGCTGTTCATAAGCAGACATAAGATCGATTGTATAGAAATCTTCAGGCATACCATCATCAATTGAACTTATTGCCATATTAATAGAATTCACAGCATTGATAAGTGCCTGTTTATGTCTTTCATTAGTAATATATATCTCATCATTATATGATATTCTTCCTTGAAAAAATAATCTATCAAGCTCTTCGTACAATTCTTCAAAACCTGATCTGTTTTTTGCACTTATTTCTATTATTTTATGATCAAGATATTTTCTTATATCTTCTTCATTTACAACACTATCAAGATCTGATTTGTTAGATAAAATTATAACCTGACGATTTTTTATCTTTTCCATGATACTGATATCATTTTCATCAACCGGTACGGATGAATCAATTATATACAATATCAGATCCGCCTGTTCCATCGCAGATATAGATTTATCAACTCCTATTTTTTCAACTAGATCATCTGTTTCTCTGATACCAGCTGTATCAATAATATTTAATGGAATACCATTAATAGAAATAAATTCCTCAAGTGTATCCCTTGTAGTTCCGGCAACATCTGTTACAATTGCTCTCTCTTTTCCAGCAAGAACATTAAGAATTGAAGACTTACCTGCATTCGGTTTTCCAAGAATAACTGTTGAAATTCCTTCTGTTATCATTCTTCCGTTGTCAGCAGTTTTTATAAGATTATCTATCTCATTCTTCTTACTCTCTAATATTTGTCTTAATTGTTCTGTAAAACCATCAAGACTGTAATGCTCTGGATCATCTAATGCTGATTCTATAAATGCTATATTATGAATAAGTTCATTTCTTATATCCTCAATCTTATTCTTAAGACTTCCTTTAAGATGTGAAACAGCAGTTTTCGCAGCAATCTCACTTTTAGCGGATATCAATTCCATAACCGATTCAGCCTGGGAAAGATCAATTCTACCATTGAGAAATGCACGCTCTGTGAATTCTCCAGGTCTTGCTAGTCTAACTTTTATATTATTATAATTAACTGTATTCTTTTCAAAATTATCATTATATTCAGGATTATCAATATTAACTTCAGTTAAATTATTCAAATTAATAAGAACATGTAAAATATTTTTCATAACCTGCATTCCACCATGACAATCTATCTCAACAACATCTTCTTTGGTATATGTATATGGAGCTCTCATGACAAGAACAATAACTTCATCAATAATACTGTTATCTTTTGGATTTATTATATTACCATAAGCAGCAGTATAGGAATCAAGTTGACGTACTTCTTTTCCTTTTTTCTTAGGTATAAACATTTTATCTACAGCTAAAATTGCATTACTTCCACTAACTCTTATTATGCCAATTCCACCCTGATTCATACCTGTAGCTATTGCAGCTATAGTATCATACATGTCTGTCATTTTTTCCTCCCAAATATACCACATTAAAATACTATATTAATTATCTATATTCTTAAGATTAAATAATCAACTAAATTAATTAATAATTAAAACTACCATACCGATTATTCCACATATACTCTTATATTTCAATATCATAATCTTATTTTTTATTTATAATTATCATAAAAACAGCAACAGGGTAATTAAATTACCCTGTTGCGTCCGTCAATTAATATTAATTAAACCTAATCAACTATTTTTTGAGATATATAACAACCTTACGATAAGGCTCTTCTCCCTCACTTCTGGTAGCAACATATTTGTCATTCTGAAGTGCTGAGTGAATAATTCTTCTCTCATATGGATTCATCGGCTCAAGAGTAACACTTCTTCTGCTTCTCTTAACCTTATATGAAAGATTCTTAGCAAGATTCTCTAATGTCTCTTTTCTTCTTGCACGATAATTCTCTGTATCTAACTTAACACGAATATATGCCTTGCTTTCCTTATTAACAGATAAGCTTATAAGATACTGTAATGAATCAAGTGTCTGTCCTCTCTTACCGATAAGTATTCCCATTTCAGGTCCTTCAAGGTTGATATTCATGCTATTATTAGAATCATCAAAGTTGATAGTAACCTTTGTCTCAATATTCATTGCTTTGAATAATTCATCAAGATATGCATACGTATTCTTGATTATCTCATCTTTATTTTCAACAACTTTTTCTGTCTGGTTCTTTTTAGCTTCATTTTCTAAATCAATATCATCAACTTCTTTATTATCTGCATCAGTAGATGTATTATCACTTGCTTTAATTTCATTTTTACTGTTTAAGAAAGCGTAAGAATCATTGTCTTCTTTTTTCTTAGCTTTGATAACAGCCTGCTTTGCACCTAATCCGAGAAATCCTGATGATCCCTTATCAATAACTTCAAAATCAATTTCTGTGCTTGCAATTCCAAGTGCCACTGAAGCAGCTGTAAGTGCTTCCTCAACTGTCTTACCTCTAAATTCACTGTAACCCATTTTAATTTTCCTCCTTATTATAATTCATCATAATATTTGCTTTAGAACCTATACTGCCTTCTTTGTACTTTTTATTTTTGTTCTGATCAACCTTTTTTTGTGATTCATCAGAAGGAACATAATTTTTAAGTGATGCAGCAGAATTCTTTTTAATATTCTGTCTTTTTTCAAGCTCTTCCTGCATAGCTTCTGAATTATCCATCATTCTCTGCATAAATGATTTCTTACCGCCATTTTTCTTTCTCTTCTCTTCTGCTTTAGCCATCTGTTCTTCAAGGATTTTGTCCATATCCTGATGATCATAATAAGCATTGATAATAAGCTGAGTAAGTAGAGTAATAAATGCACTTATTGACCAGTAAACACCGATACCTGCCGGAAGTGTTATACATATAAATAATGACATTAGAGGCATTGTAAACTGCATGCTCTTCATCATTGATCCGGCTGCTTCATTACCGGTTGCATTGCTGTTCGTATTTGATACTTTCATAGAAAGATACTGGAATAAAGCAGATGTTATAGGTATTAATAATGCCCATGAAAGCTTATATCCGGGTGCCTCGGAAATATTGATTCCCAATATAAATGAATGAATCTTATTAATATTGTCAACATGTCCCGAAAACTGATCTGCTGTTCCCAAATTATCCAATAACTGGTGAAGATTGGATACACCAAATTTAGATAAGACATCAATTATATTATTAACTGTAATTTCATCAACTTTTTTAAGAGTATTTACAGCATATGTAGCACTGGTAATCTTATTTTCATCAACATACTTTGAAATAAAATCAGCAGCCTTGTCTCCATGACTTTTCATTATACTTTCAGCTATTGGTTCATACATACCATATATCTTTGATACATAAGCCGGAATATTCTGAATAACTCTGTAAAGTGACCATATAATAGGAATCTGTATAAATGAGGTTAAACATCCTCCTGTCATTGAAGTACCGTATTTATCATAAATAGCCTGTACTTCAGCCTGTTGTTTCATCATTGATTCCTGATCTTTTTTGTCTTTGTATTTTTTCTGAATTTTCTGAATCTCTGGTTGTATTACCTGGTTAATCTTCATAGACTTCTGCTGTTTAATATTAAGTGGAAACAACAAGAGCTTAACAATTACAGTAAATAAAATGATACATACACCCAGATTAGCAATTCCGGCATCATTTGCAAGCAAATTGTATATAAGGTCAAATAATTTACCAAGCAGTGCAGCAAATGGACCCAGAATACCACCCTGTGTTGTTAAAAACATCAAAATAATAATCCTCCTTTTTATTTATATAATTAATATTTAATTTTTTTATGATTACCACATTTACATATTGTCAATGGTACAGGATCATACCCACCCTTTGAAAAGGGATTACATCGTAATATTCTCCATGTTCCCAGCAAAACACCCATAATTACACCATGAGCCTCAATTGCTTCAATAGCATAATTGGAACATGTCGGATAATATTTACAAGTGGAGTATCTTTTCAAACCCGAAAGATACTTCTGATAAAATTTAATCATAGATAATATTATTTTCTTAATAATCATAATTTTAATATTTTAATAATTTTCTACCGGAATTATAATGAGGAATTTTCATTAATGATATAATGCAGTTTAGCCAAATGTAGAAATGCGCTCTCTATATCCCAGTAGTTATGACCTTTAGAATTAACCCTGGCAACAATAACAATATCATGACCCTTAGATAAATCATTAATATGTAATCTGAATGCCTCTCTAATTAATCTGGTGATTCTATGACGGACAACTGAATTGCCTACCTTCTTACTAACAGATATCCCAAGTCTGTTAATCTCCAGATCATTATCTACTATATACATAACAAGGTATTTATTGGCATAGGATTTACCATGTTTATATACATTTCCAAATTCTAAACTGTTTTTTAAAGAAATTAATTGTTTCATATTATTATAGTTGTTATAAAAACCTTTTATAATGGAAAAATAGGTCACATTATTGTGACCTAATTAAGATACTCTATTATACAAATATATTGTACTACTAAAACAAGATTAAGCAGTGAGTTTCTTTCTTCCCTTTGCACGTCTAGCTGACAATACTTTTCTTCCGTTAGCTGTGCTCATTCTTTTTCTAAAACCATGAACTTTAGATCTCTGTCTCTTCTTAGGCTGAAATGTCATCTTCATATCGAATACACCTCCTTTTCTATAGCAGCGTTTTCATTACACTGCAAAAACACATTTGCCATTATATTAAAAAAGCCTTTATAAGTCAAGCAATTCTTTGTATTTTTTAGCGATTTTTTAGAATATACAAAATATTGTGGTCTTAAATAATATATCACACAATTATTCATACTCCTAAAATTTTATACAAGTGTTTACATAAATTTTATCCACAAAATGTGAATAACTTGTGGATAACTTGATGATTTATTCTGGATTTACACACATTTTATTTCATTTTTCAATATTTTCTGATGTTGATTTAAGTTATCCACATTTAATTATTATAATCATTTATCATTATTATTCCGTAGACAAGTTATGTAACTTAAAAATTTATATTAAATATTCACTTAATAATTTAATATTCTCTCATATAGAGACAGTCGATTTTTTCTTGAAATAATAATGTTTTTAGTGTATTATATCTTTGTATGCATATGTGCATTTATAGCTTATTATTAATAATTATTATTCATATATTGAAAGGACTTATATATAAAATGTCTGAACAAATTATAGAAACTCTTAAACATCAATGGGATAATATATTAAATCTTTTGGAAGTAGAATATGATGTTTCTCATATGATGATTAATACATGGATTCGTGCTCTTTCTATAAAAGAGGTAACTAATGATACCATAATTTTGTCAATGGATAAGAAGCTTGGCAGAAGAGGTATTGAATTTATTGAAAAAAGAATGTATGACATTTATCTCCAATCAGCAATAGAAGCAACTTTGGATAAAAGATTTGAACTTATTTTTATTGTTGACGGAGAGGAAACTCAATTAGATAAACCTGCTTATTCCGGTGAATATGATGCACATATACAGATGGAACTTGAGAGAAGTAATCTCAATCCTCAATATACATTTGAAAACTTTGTAATTGGTGACAGTAACAAACATGCCCATGCAGCCTGTGTTGCTGTAGCAGAAGAACCTGCTACTACATATAATCCTCTTTATTTATATGGTAATTCCGGACTTGGAAAAACGCATCTTATGCAGGCTATAGCTCATCACATAATTACTCACAATCCTGATATGAAAGTATTATTTGTTACAAGTGATACTTTTACTAATGATGTAATTGAAGCTATCAGAAAGAATAAAACAGAAGAACTCAGAGCAAAATACAGAAGTCTTGATGTTCTTTTGATAGATGATATTCAGAACTTAATAGGAAGAGAATCGACACAGGTTGAATTCTTTAATACCTTTAATGACTTATATAATGCTACAAAACAGATAATTATTTCTTCAGATAAACATCCTAAGGAAATCACAGAATTTGAAGAGAGAATAAGAACAAGACTTGGTTGGGGACTTCCTATAGATATTAATCCACCCGACTATGAAACACGTATGGCTATTTTAAGACTTAAAGCCGAAACATTACAGATCAACATAACAGATGATATTCTTGACTACATTGCAACTAATATTTCATCTGATATAAGAGATCTTGAAAGTGCATTAAAGACAGTCAAGCTATATGGTGGACTTGAAGGAACAATTGAAGAACTTACTGTTGAGAAGGTAGAAGAGATACTTAAAGACACAATCTCATTTAATTCAATTAAAGAATTAACAGCCGATTATATTATTAAGACTGTTTCTGATTACACTAATATTTCTTATAATGATATTACTTCTTCTAAAAGAAGCAAAGAAATCGCAACAGCCAGACAGATTGTTATGTATTTATGTAGGAAGTATCTCGATCTCTACTCTCTTAAGCAGATTGGAGATGCTGTTGGAGGTAAGGACCACACAACAGTTATAAGTGGTGTAGATAAAATTAAGAAGCTTATTGAGACAGACTCTAATATGAGAAATACTGTTGAAGAAATAGAGAAAAAGATTAACAAATAATATTAATAACAATTTAATAACATATTAACGCATTTTCTTAATCTTTAATGTGGATAAGTTGTTAATTTGATGTTATATGTCTTAATTATACACTTAATTTATTTGATTTAAAATTTAGGATTTTTATTATTTCAACATTTTTTTAACAGCATTTAATCTATTTAAACGCATAATAACAAACATTAACTTTTTAGGAATAATAAGGGTTTATTGTTATTTTTAACATATCCACACATACTACTACTATTACTCCTAAATAATATTATTATATAGATATATATGGACATCCTCCATATTGGTTAATAATTAGATAGTGGATAAGAAAGGGGTAACCAAATTGAAAATCAGTTGTAATAAGACATCATTAATGAACGGAATCAATATCGTATCAAAAGCAGTTTCTACCAAAAGTACAATGTCTAATCTTCAATGTATATTAATAGAGGCATCTTTGAGTGAAATCAAATTAATTGCTAATGATATAGAGATAGGAATTGAAACTAAAATAGAAGGTAATATATTAGAAGCAGGTAAAATTGCAATTGATGCCAAGTTTTTCAGTGATATAGTAAGAAGACTTCCTGACAGTGAAATAATTATAGAAACCAATGTCAATAATCAGGCTATTATTCACTGTGAGAGAAACGAAACATATATTCCGGGTACTTCAGGTGATGATTTTAATTATCTTCCTGAAGTTGCAAAGGATAAATCAATTACAATTTCTCAGTTTATATTGAAAGATATTATACAAAAAACAATATTCTCAATATCAGATCAGGAAAATACCAAGATTATGACCGGTGAACTTTTTGAAGTAAACGGTGATGAGTTGAGAGTTATTTCATTAGATGGACACAGAATTTCAATTCGTAAGGTTAAGCTGAAAGACAGTTATGATTCAATGAAGGTTATTGTTCCGGGTAAAACATTAAATGAAATGACTAAGATATTAAATGGTGGAATAGAAGATCAGATAACAATTTATATAACTGATAAGCATATTTTATTTGAGTTTAATGATACCAGAGTGGTTTCAAGACTTCTTGAGGGTGAATTCTATAAGATAGATCAAATGCTTACCAATGATTATGAAACCAAGTTTACAATCAACAAAAAAGATTTCTTAAGCTGTATTGACAGAGCGTCATTATTTATTAAAGAATCTGATAAAAAACCTATAATTCTTAATATAGAGAATTCAAATTTATTTCTTAAAATAGATTCTTCTTTTGGATCAATGAATGAAGAATTGGAGATAAGCAAAGAAGGAAAGGATATTAAGATTGGATTTAATCCAAAGTTCCTAATGGAAGCTTTGCGTGTAATTGATGATGAAAATGTTGACATTTATATGATAAATTCAAAATCACCTTGCTATATAAGAGATGAAGAAAATAACTATATTTATTTGATTCTTCCTGTAAGTATTGTTGCGTAATAATAATCTTTATTATAAGTGATGACATTTTAATTTAATAAAAGAGACCAGCTATGAAAAGTCAAGTATAAATTAGCAAAAAATTTCTTTTTCATATCGATGGTAAAAAAGGGTAACTTTAATAGAGCTCCCTAAAGGTGCT
>CADBCZ010000019.1 GCA_902793335.1 uncultured Lachnospiraceae bacterium | reverse complement strand
ACTATACCGAATAAAGGAAGATGTTTCCACTGCTTTTTTAGATAAAGTAAAACTGCGCCACAGCCTTGGCAGGCCATCGCGCAGCGATTTTGTTCAATTTGTGTTTGTAGAGCTGTTTGTATAAAGTACGCACAATTATGAATAGTTATAGTTTTGTTAACGAAACTTGTATAAGTATTGATATTGTGACTGTCACTGGATGTAGGATGTTTCCGGTGTACCGGAGCAGGCGGACCTTACAAAAATGTAAGGTTAGTGAAGGGAAATGTAAGCCAAAGAAAGGGCAATACATTTCCTTTTTTGATATCATCATATCATCAAAACAAGGGAGGCAGAGAGATGGCAGTATTAGAAGTCAATCATATTAAGAAAGTATATAAAGCAAGATTGGGAGCAGAGACAACCGCGTTACAGGATGTGCATTTTAGTGTGGAAAAGGGAGAGTTCGTGGCAATCATGGGAGAGTCAGGAAGCGGAAAGACTACTCTTTTGAATATTCTGGCAAGTCTGGATGTTCCGACTGCCGGCAAGGTGCTTGTAAACGGAAAAGATTTTACATCGCTCAAAGATGATGAAAGAGCTGTTATGAGAAGAAAAAATCTTGGATTTATCTTTCAGGATTTTAATCTTCTTGATAATTTTACGATAGAAGATAACATCAAACTTCCTTTGGTGCTTGCCGGAGTTGATTATAAGAGCATGGATGAAAAGGTACGTCCGCTTGCCGGTCAGCTTGGAATAACAGATTTATTAAAGAAATATCCATTTGAGGTTTCGGGAGGACAGAAACAGAGGACAGCAGTAGCAAGAGCGCTGATCACGGATCCGCAGATTCTTTTGGCGGATGAGCCGACAGGAGCATTGGATTCCAAAGCTGCTACCAATCTGATGAAACAGCTTCGGGAGATTCATAAGGGCGGCCAGACTATATTGATGGTGACACACAGCAATGTGGCAGCAAGTTATGCAGACAGGGTTATGTTTATCCGTGACGGAGAGGTATTTCACCAGATCTATCGTGGCGATATGTCCAGATCACAGATGTTAGACAAAATCTGTGATACGGTAACGGTATTGATGAGAGGAGGAGAAGAAAATGACGGCTGATCTTTTGACAAAGCTTGCAGTGAATGGATTGAAGAATAATAAAAAAGCAGTCATTTCTTATATTTTGGCCAGTGCAGTCACGGTGATGATCTTTTACATTATGACATCGATTGCTTACGGTCCGTATCTGGTTAAAGAAGGAAAAGCATTGTTTTACGGGGCGGAAAACATCATGTTTCTCTTGACTGTTGGAAGTAGGATTGTGGCGGTTATAGCTGTTGTCTTTTTGCTGTTTGGTAATCAGTTTGTAATGCGAGGACGTAAAAAAGAGATGGGATTATACGGTGTCCTTGGCCTGAGTAAGAAAAATCTGACCAAAGTGATGTTGATTGACTCTTTGACACAAATGTTTTCTTCATTGGGACTTGGTCTGATCGTTGGGGCTTTTTTAAACAAAATTATGCTGCTTTTTTTATACAAGGCAGTAAAGCAGGAGCCGGTAAATGGATTCCTTTTTTCGCCAAAAGCATTGGTGGAAACCATAATCTTATTTGTTGTGGCATTTATGGTCTGCTTTATCAAAAACTTATTTTCAGTTCGACTTGGAAATCCGATTGAATTGTTGCATTCTGAAAACATGGGAGAGAAGGAACCTAAAGTAAAAGTCTTGTTGTTGATAACGGGAATTGAGGCACTGCTTATCGGATATTTTCTGGCACTGAATGTCAATGGAGCGTATCAGGCGATGAAAATTATATTTATAAGTATTCTTTTGGTAATTATAGGAACTTATAATCTGTTTACAGCAGGCACGATCTTCCTGTTAAAGGTGTTGAAGAAAAATAAAAAAATGTATTATCGTACAAAAAACTTTATCAGTATTTCGAATCTGATGTTCCGTATGAAACACAATGCAACAGGATTAGCTTCTATTTGTGTGCTGTCGACAGGTGTGATTCTGCTTTTGGTATGCACTTTTTCACTTATGACACTTGGCGAGCAGAATATCAATAATATGTATCCTACAGACGTGCTGACCTATATTAACAAGTCTTTTAAAGAGGATCCTTCCGTATTCATTAATGCACAGAAAAAGGCAGCAGAGGAAAGTAATATAGATGTAAAGGATGTTGTGTACCGACAGTACTGTCCTACTATGGCAATCAAAGGAGAAAACGGACTGTACAGCATGGATATGGCTAATCTTGATCTGACAAATCTTGAAACGGTGTATCTTTTAACGCTTAAAGATTTCAACGAATATACAGGTGAAAGCAGGGCGTTAAACAAGGATGAGATACTAGTGTATTCCTCTGAGGGAAAAAGAACGTCGGGAGAGCAGCTTGAGTTGTTTTATGGTGACTTTAAGATCAAAGATCTGATTAAACCGGACGGATTGGAATACATCTATGATTCCACAATGGTACTATTTGAAAAGGAGATTATCATTGTAGCGGATGAAGACGTGCTTTTACAGATTAAAGAACATGTGACATCAGGTGAAGATGAGAATGGACAGGATATGGCAGTATTTCTGGGCATGAATCTGAAAAAGAATCTGAGTGATTCACAGAAAGCTACATTTAAGCAGTGTTTACAGGAAAACATTGGCGAGGAGTTGGAAATTAGTTATAAAGAGGAGGAACGCGCATTCTTTTACACATTGTACGGGGGAATATTCTTTGTGGGAATCTTTCTGGCAATCCTCTTTTTGGTGGTAACAGTTGTCGTTATTTATTACAAGCAGATGTCTGAGGGATACGAAGACAGAAAACGTTTCGAAATTCTTGCAAATGCAGGGATGACAGAAGCAGAGGCAAAAAAGACGATCCGCAGCCAGGTGATGATCCTGTTTTTCCTTCCGGTCTGCACTGCAATCGTGCATATGATTGTGGCAAGCAAGATAGTCAGACAGTTTTTACAGATGCTGGTTTATGTGGATCCTCTGACATTTGGACTGTCAATGGCGGTGATATGCTTGGTATTCTTTGCAGTCTATGCGCTGGTGTATAAGCTGACATCAAAGCAGTATTATGAGATTGTATACGGAAAGTGAATGTTTAAGGTAGAAACCTTTGTATTTTGCGGCAAGAACGCCGGGAGTGTTCTTTATAAGGTGTAACGTGAAGATTATGTTGTTATGTATGTTGTCGAGTGCTATTATATTCAAGTAAGATAACGCAGATATTTGATAGATAATAAAAGCTTAACCTCTTTATGACAGGCGTGATACCTCTCGCAAAGGAGTATGAGAAGAAAGGCGGATATAAATGCATAACAATGTAATCGAAATTAATAAGGAAATGCTCTCATTTATCGACAAAAGCCCTAATGCGTATTATGCAGTTGGGAATCTGATGATAATGTTGGAAAATGCAGGATATGTCAGATTATTTGAAGGAGCCAAATGGAAATTATCCCATGGCGGGAAATATTATGTTACAAGAGACGACTCGTCAATAATCGCATTTAGGATTCCCCAAATGAGTAATGCGGATTATGTTGCTGACGAGTCAGAAAGCTATGTTGATCAGGATTATACGGGGTTTATGATTATGGCAAGTCACAGTGATTCTCCTGCATTTAAGATAAAACCTGATGCAGAGATAACTGTTGAGAAAAGCTATGTCAAGTTAAATACAGAGAAGTATGGCGGTATGATAATGTCAACGTGGTTGGACAGACCGCTTTCGGTTGCGGGCAGAATAGTTGTAGAAACTCCAAATGGAATCGAGACAAAGCTTGTTAACATAGACAGGGATTTATGCATGATTCCGAGTCTTGCAATTCATATGGACAGGAAAACCAATGAAGGATATTCGTGGAATGCACAGAAAGATATGTTGCCGTTGTTTGCGGGTTTTATAGATTGTGACGGACAGACTGAAGATGACAGAGACGATAATACCGGGAATGCCTGCTGTAGTAATTTAACCACAGATAATATTGAAAGAAAAGATACCGGTCTTTCGGGAATTATCGCAAAAGAAGCAGGGGTGGATGTCTCTGACATTTTAGATACGGACCTTTTCCTTTATAATAGGAATAAAGGTGTAATATTCGGTGCGAATGGTGAATTTGTGGGAAGCGGCAGACTCGATGATCTTCAGTGCGCATTTGCCACTATGAAAGGGTTTGTGGATTCTGAAGATAAGACGACAGACAAAGCGGGTAACTTTGATGATTCTTCTGTTGATGATAATGGAGAAACAGCAGGTATATCGTCAATCCCGGTTTGCTGTATATTTAATAATGAAGAGGTTGGAAGCTCAACCAAACAGGGAGCGGCATCATCATTTCTTGAGGATGTACTTGCAAGGATCAACTACGCATTTGACAAAAATGAAGAGGAGATTAGGCGTATATTTACAAACAGCTTTATGGTATCCGCAGATAACGCACATGCACTTCATCCTAATCATGTTGATAAAGCTGATCCTACCAACCGTCCGAAACTCAATGAGGGCATAGTCATTAAATATAATGCTAATCAGAAGTATACTACTGATGCGGTGTCTGGTGGATTGTTCAGAAGGATATGCAAAATGGCTGATGTGCCGATTCAGACATATGTGAACCGTTCGGATATCGCCGGAGGCTCGACGCTTGGAAACATTGCTACTACAAGAGTTTCGATGAACTCAGTGGATATAGGCCTTCCGCAGCTTGCCATGCACTCGGCATATGAGACGGCCGGTGTAAATGATACATTCTACCTTGTAAAAGCTACTAAACAATTCTATTCGGTGTCGGTCAAATGCGAAAGGGACGGAAAGTATGTCGTATTGTAACTGTCTGGCGCTTGCGAGGTTAAGAACAACATTTGCTTAAACTCATACTTTAATTCTTTACGACTGGTCAGAAAGTGTATTGCGGAAATTCTGCTTTCGATAGTCGGTCGGTGTCAAACCTGTATATTTATGAAAAATCTCAGTAAAATAACTCTGGCTTGGAAAAGCCAGAATAGAAGCAATATGTGCTGGTCTGTAATCGGAATAGACCAGCATATTTTTTGCGGTTTCAAGTTTCTGTCTTCTTATATATTCGCTGATTGAAGTGCCAATCTCTTTTTTGAAAAGACGTGACAGGTAGCTGGGATTTAATTTGACGTACTTAGCCAGCTCATCAACAGTAATCCTTGCGTGGAGGTTATCGTATATATAATCAATGCATTGAGCAATCTGCTTTGAACATATGGATTTCTTTCTGAGATTTCTCATTTTCTTAGCGTAATCAATACACATTATAGGGTGCAGTGCTGAGATTTCCTCGATATTTCTGCAGTTGTCAGCTTTCTGGATGTAAAAATCACTTAAGCTGTATGCGGCAGACAGATCCATTCCTCCCTCGATACAATAACGTGCTACTAATGCTGTGGTCACTACAAAATGATATTTTATATTTTGTAAATGGTCATTTGAAAGTACTCCAAGTCCCGGTTTATCCAGAAAAGAAACTTTGCATAATTCTTTTACACGCTCTACGTTACCTGCTTTGATAGTAGAGTAGAATTCTATCTCGGGATTGTAGGGTGCTCTGACAAATTCATTTTCTCTCTGGACAAATTCTCTGTAAAACAGTTCTTGCTGAAAGTTCATAACAATACCTCATTTACTATACAATATGCATAAAATATGAAAAAGACAACCTGCTTTATTGTCTAAAGTCATTATAAATATATCATAATAACGATACAATAGCAACGAAAACGATATATTTTATACTTCCCTTTTTCTATACTTTAAACACTACAACATAGGCAATTCACAATTCATAGAGTTTCGCAATCACCTAAAAAGACATTAATATTAGGAGGAGACAAGTATGAACATCAACAGAGGATTAAACCTTGGAGGCTATCTTTCACAGTGTGAACATAACAGAAAACATTATGAGGAGTTTATTACTGAAGCGGATATTGCAAAGATTGCGTCATGGGGATTTGACCATGTAAGGCTTCCGATTGACTATGAAGTTCTTGAGGATGAGGAGGGCCATATCAAAAACGATGGATATGTTATTGTAGAGCGTGTGGTTAACTGGTGCGAGAGACATGGTCTTAATATTGTGCTTGATCTCCATAAGGCATATGGCTATGACTTTAACGATGCGGGAGATTCTAAAAAGAATAATCTTTTTTCGGATGAGGGACTGCAGAAGAGGTTTATTAAGTTATGGGATAGAATATCGGATTATTTTTGCAAATATGATAATGTTGTATTTGAGCTGCTAAATGAAGTTGTAGAGGAAGATAATTCAGATGCATGGAATAGACTTATTGTAAAAACTGTGGATGTCATAAGGAAGAATGCACCGGACACTTATATCATTTATGGTGGTATTCAGTGGAATAGTGCAAAGACTTTAAAACTTCTTGAAAAGCCAAGGGATTCTAAGATTATATTTACATTCCATTTCTATGAGCCGCTTCTTTTCACACACCAGAAGGCTTATTGGGTTCCGACAATGAATCCTGAGTGGGATATACAATATCCGGGGGTTATGGAAGATTATGTTACAAAGTCCAGGATTATCGGTGATCAGGGTAAAGCGGTTTTTGAATGTGGATTGGATGAGATTGGTACGCAGTTGATAGATGATTTTGTACAGGATGCGATAAAGGCAGCAGAAAATGCAGGCGTGGGTCTGTATTGTGGAGAATTTGGTGTCATTGACCAAGCTCCGGTTGAGGATACTAAGAGGTGGTTTGATGATGTGAATGAGGTATTCTCAAAGTACAATATAAGATTCTGCATATGGAATTATAAAGAAAAAGATTTTGGAATAGCCGATAACCATTATGATCCCATAAGGGATGATTTGATCAAAATATGGAATAAAAAGTAAATTTAATTCCTAAATTTTAGTAAATAATATTAATCTTTTAATAAAATATTGTTTGAAGTATTGACAATAGGAGAGCACAGCGATAATATATGCAAGGACCAGCCACCTAGAGTCTGTTTTGAGATAGAGGAGTCAAAGCAAAAGACTCTATGAGGCAAAAAACACGTAAGATAACACACACGTGTGGAAAGGAACGGAACATATGGGTAAAATTAATAAGAAAGTATTTAAATCGCTGGAAGAAATTACAGATTTTGTTGACGAGGTATGTCACAAAAATATCAAATGTGACGTAAATTGCGGAGCAATATCTGTAGATGGAGCGAGCTTGCTTGGCATGCTGAATATGCTTGGCAAAGAATGTCGCATTGTTATGTATTAATGCCGATTATTGACAGCTTGAAATTTACTTGAATATTAATTATTAAGAGGGCGGTAAGTGAAATATTCACTTTACCGCCCTCAACTCGTTTGATTTATTTAGTAATCTTGTTTACCTGTTGTACTGCTTTTTCTTGAAACTGAGTATTATAAGTCCGAATACAGCTATGATTAATGCTGTTGTAATAGGTTTGACCGGTATTGTATCGCCGGTCTTTGCTGCTGTCTTAGTTGTTTTTGATGAAACGGTAATATCTCCGTCCTTGTTGATTTTAACCAATGCTGTGGTTGTCTTATTTTTTTCGACTTCAACATCAACTTCTTTGTTCTTTGTTACTGTGTAGCCCTTAGGAACTTTAGTAACTTTCACAGTATAATCGCCGGCTTCTGTTTTCTTGAGCTTTATCTGTCCATTGCTGTCAGTAGTATATTTCTTGCTCTTGCCGTCAGGAGTAGTCACCGTTACTATAGCGCCGGGAACAGCTTTTCCGGTTTTTTCATCATGGATTGTGATAATGGGCTTACCCTTGCCATCATCATCGTCATCGTCGTCATCACTGTTGTTCTTTTTCTTTTTGGTGCTGACTTTTTTCTTCTCTGTAGTTATTTCCGGTGCAGTTGTTGGCTGCTCTGTAGTAATGCCTGCAGTAGTAGGCTGAACGGTTGTAGGTTGTTCGGTTGTATTCTGCTCGGTCACAGGCTGTCTTGAACTGTTGTCATCCCCTGAAGGATTCTTAGTGTCGTCGTTATCATCTGAAGGTTTTTTGCTACTGTCATCATCCTCTGAAGGCGGGTTGGTATCATTGTCATCGCCTGTCGGTTTTTTATTTGCCGTGTATTGGTTGTTGACTGTAGCAGTTGCATCGGAATTCTTTGTTACGCTGACTTCACCCAAACCTGTTGTAGTTAAAGCAAATCCGTCAACATTTGCATCTTTCTCCTCGATGGTGTACTTGCCAACCGGAAGATTATTGATCGTAAGAGTAGCATCCTCGGCAATTCCTGTGAAGTAAAATGCTGTATTGTCTCCGATAGTACCGTTAGTATCCTTGATATAATTTCCGTCGGAATTCTTAACTGCAAACTGATAGGTTGAAGGTAATGATTTCTTATCAACTTCCCCGTTGGTATCATCGGTTGTAACAGTCTTTTTGATTGACAATTTCCCTTTGTCCTGGCTGTAATTGTTTATAAGAGTAACATTCTTTGTAGCTCCGACATTTATTTCAACATTCTCTGAAGTAACGCTGCCGGTATCGAGCGTATAGTTGGCAATAGTTGTGCTTGATGCAACTTCTGAAACCTCATAGATGCCGTTAAGCTTGAGACCTAAATGATTGATATTTATTGAGTACTTAGCTTCGTTCTGGTAATCTGAAAGCTCAGCTTCGTTATTGAGAGATTTCCACAGATAATATCCTATATCAGGTGTGTATTTTATGCTTGCAGAGTATGTAACACCTTTATACTCGGCGGTGTTAACCAGATCTATTGAACCGTTGTTATCAACTGCACGCTGGTTGAGAGCCTTTGCTGCGGCTGAGTCTTTGGCGATTATATGATAGGTTACTTCGTAATAGGTATAATAGTCACCGTCCGGTTTCTTCGGTACTTTTACCTTTATCTTGTTATTGTCCTCGAATGTGACAGAACTGTTGCTTTTGTGAGTCATAGCATTTGGACTGTCGCCGCCTAATACCTCTGACTTATAAACGTCAGCATTTTCACTGCCTACGGCTTCCTTATAGAATACAAATCCTTCCGGAAGAGTCTCGTTTATAGTGAATTCATCTTCATTAACATAGGTGAATACAAGTTTGTAGTCAAGATACGGTAAAGTGCTTCCGTCACTGGCATTTGCCCATTTAAGACCGCCTTCCAGTGATTTCTTAAATGTTGGATCGACAAGGTATACACGGGCATAATCTGAGATGGTTTTTCCGTTGATGCTGGCATCTGCTAAATTGGAGTGACGCTGCTCCTGTCTGCCTTCTGTCGGATTGTTTTTGGCATATTCGAGCCAATCCGGGTTTGTTTTGGTTGAAAGATTGACAGTAATTGTTCTTGCACTTCCGGTGCCTTTAAGACCCACGGTTTTCTGTGATGTATCCTGATAAAACTGAATCTTTAATCTTTTGTAGGAATCTTCGTCTTCGTATATTTTATAACTCTCGTCAGAATCTAATCCTGAAACATTCACAGAACCGGGAACGAGTGAGTCATAATATAAAGTTTTGCTATCATCATTTGGATCCTTACAATGAGGATAAGCATCCCTTAAAACCAAGTTTGGAAGACCGGCAGGTGGGATTTTCATAGTGATTACCCAGCTTATTTCTCCCTTATCTTTATCTACATTTACTATATCCTTCTGGATTTCAAATTTTCCGCCTTCCGGAACTCCGACCCCGACCTTTTCTTCAGTATCTTTACCTTTGAAATTAACCTTATTGGTTACATCAAAATCTGTATATGAATTTGAGGCTTCAGCCTTGGTGGAATAGCTTATTTCGTAAAGATAAGGTGTGCTGTCACTTGGCGTATATGTGAAAGAATCATTGGTCTTTTCAAGATTGGCCCATGCGATATTAGAAGAAGAAGTTGTCCCGTTCTTGTCGGTTTTCTTAACGGTGATACCGGTGCCGGAATAGATCTGGTTAGTTGAGATTATATCCTTTATAGGTGTACCGTTAAGTGGAATGATTCTTTCATTATTGACCTTGATTGTCCAGTTGATGGTAACATTGCCGTCGGAATCTACCTTCGGTGTACCATTTTCTTCGACTACACTACCTGTCTTTTCCAAAACAGAAGTTACAGGAAATGTAGTGTCAGGCGTAGTTGCTGTATTATCGTTTGAGTTAGAATCGTCGGCAGTGTTTACCGTAACGGTGTTCTTGCCGGCAGTAATAGTTCCATCAGCTCCGACATTTGATGCATCTTTGAGGTATGCTCTGTATGTAATCGTAGCTGTCTGGTTGGAAAGACTTCCTATTGTGGCGGTGAAACCGTAATCACTTTTGTCTGATACGTTGAAAGCTGTGCCGTCAGGCGTGCATTTAATGGAGTCATGCTTTACCGCATATGTAGTTCCGCTCATGGTATCTGTAATAGTGATGTTTTCACAGTTTCCGGTTGCTTTGACGTTGATGGTGTATATAAGCTCACCTGTGGCCGGATCATATTCGCTTTCTTTGGTAACGCCGGCCTTGACAGTGACTGGAATTGTTCCTCCTCCGAGAGCCTTGACTCCTTCGGGAAGAGTATATGTCATTGCGGTTTCATTCTCTGAAAACTGGTAGTTGTCACTCTCGTCAAAACCGAGTGACATGTTTTAGTTGACACCTGAATTGATCACCTTCCAGTTATTTCCGGCGACAGTAATGTTTTCACCTGCCAGAGTTGCTCTCTTGATAAAGTTCTTCAGGTCATAATTGATATTGTCAGACGGTGCATAAACAGGTTCTTTTACAACAACCGATAAGTTATCGGAATCTTGTGTGTTCTGTGAGTTTTCTATACTCTGTGAGTTTTGTGTATCTCGTGTAACCTCCCCGTCAGCGGATTCGTCCTTGATGTCCACATCTGATGTAGAGTATCCGTTGTCAAAGGAAGGTTCGCTTGTTGCAGATGCAGGAAAACTTGGTAAAGCCATTGAAAGAACAAGTGCGCAGGCGATAAGACGGTGTGCAAGTGTCTTTCGTTTGAAAAGCTTTTTGAATTTTTGCATTTTTACCTCCTTTGAAAAATAAAATGAGCCATCGGAATCCGGTCTGTCTGGCTCATGATTCCGAGAGCCCATTGATGTCTATTAGTTGTAGATCGCTAATAAATATTATTTAGCTGCCTTTTTTGCAGCCTTAGCTTCAAGTGCCTTCTCTGTAGGTCTTACAAGAACTAAGCAAAGAATTAAAGCGATAATATAAAGTGCGATAGTAAAGAACAATACGTTCTGGTATCCAACAGGGTTAACCTTGATAACGTTACCTGCTGCGTCTGTACCATGCTCAATCCACTCGCCTGAATGGTTAACGATGTAAGTTGCAACCTGGTTACCTGTAAGTCCTGCAAAAGCCCATGCAGAAAGTGTGATACCGTGAATTGCACTGATGCTGCTCATTCCATAATGATCAGATAAGAGTGTAGGTACGTTAGAGAAACCTCCGCCGTAGCCTGCGTTTACTATGAAAATAAGAGCAAGTACAAGGATTACAAGACCGGTGTTACCCTCGCCTGTCTTGATACCCTGAGTAACCATTACAAGTGCAGTAAATGCAATTGATAAAATGAAGATTAATTTATAAATTGTGTTACGGTCTTTCATTGTATCAGCCCATGCTGAGAAACCAAGACGTCCACCTGCATTGAATATAGCAGAGATTGTTGAAATGATTCCTGCTGATGCTGCAAGTCCGATACATTTAACGATCATTTTCTCCTGAGAGATAAGTGCAAGACCACAAGTAATGTTGATGTAGAACATTAACCAGATTCCGATATAGTTTGTCATCGGCTTGGTCTTAAGTACTGACATGATTGAAGGTTTACCTTCGCTGCCTGAAGGCTCATGCCATCCGTCAGGTTTCTTAAGTAAGAGATGTCCAACGAACATCATACAGAAGTATACGCAAGCAAGAATCCAGAACATCTTGTAGATTCCGCCCTCGCCTAAGTTCTCAAGCATGCTCTGCATGATAGGTGATGCGATAGCCTTAGCAGCACCGAAACCTGCAACAGCAAGTCCTGTTGCAAGACCTTTTCTATCCTGGAACCAAAGCATAAGAGTCTTAACCGGTGAAAGGTATCCTGTACCAAGACCTACACCCATGATGAAACCGTAGCTTAAATAAATTCCGATAAGTGCTATAGGACTTCCCTGATGGTTTCCACCATAGTAAATGAAGAAACCTGTAAGAGCCATACCTAATGAGAAACAAATAGTTGCTATAAGAGAAGATTTATGAATATCTTTCTCAACGACATTTCCGAGGAATGCTGCTGACATACCGAGGAAGAAGATTGCAAAAGAAAATGCCCACTCAGTTGCTCCTTTTGAAAAGCCGATGTAATCAGCAATCTCCTGTGAAAAGATTGACCAACAGTAAACAGTACCGATACTGCAGTGAAGTAGTAACGCCGGAATAGCCGCGCGAATCCACTTGTTACTGCGCCATCCGGATGAGGTTGTTTCATTTTTACCCATGATTTTTCTCCCTTTATTAAATTTTTTTGGTAATGCTTGGTGGACAAGCATTATTAATCAGAATACATTATATATGTAATAATTATTTTTTGCAATAGTTTATGTTAACTTTGTGTCAAAAAACCTCAAAATGAGTGAAGTCCTGTCTTGACTTATCGTAGAATTATCATTATAATATTCGCGAACGTGTTACGCGCTTTATACAATGCGAAACAGTGGTATATAATTACACTGTGTAATTGCTTAGGGTAGTTATCAGGTGTAACTAGTATAAACAATATTATAAGAAGAGAGGTATATGTAAAATGGCAAATCTTGATTTGACAAAGTACGGTATTACAGGTACAACAGAGATCGTTCACAATCCTTCATTTGAGGATCTCTACAAGGAAGAGACCAAAGAGGGTCTTACAGGTTACGAAGTGGGTCAGGAGACAGAGCTTGGTGCAGTTAACGTTATGACCGGTATTTACACAGGACGTTCTCCTAAAGATAAATTCGTCGTTATGGATGAGAACTCTAAGGACACTGTATGGTGGACATCTGACGAGTATCCTAACGACAACCATCCTGCAACTGAGGAGACATGGACTGCAGTTAAGGAGATTGCTAAGAAAGAGCTTTCTGATAAGAGACTTTTCGTTGTAGACGCTTTCTGTGGTGCTAACGAAGATACAAGAATGGCAGTTCGTTTTATCGTTGAAGTTGCTTGGCAGGCACATTTCATTAAGAATATGTTCATCCAGCCAACAGCAGAAGAGCTTGAGAAATTCGAGCCTGATTTCGTAGTATACAACGCTTCTAAGGCTAAAGTTGAGAACTACAAGGAACTTGGTCTTAATTCAGAGACAGCTGTTGTATTCAACATCACAAGCCGTGAGCAGGTTATCATCAACACATGGTACGGTGGAGAGATGAAGAAGGGTATGTTCTCGATGATGAACTACTACTTACCTCTTAAGGGTATTGCTTCAATGCACTGCTCAGCTAACACAGATATGGAAGGTAAGAATACAGCAATCTTCTTCGGTCTTTCAGGAACAGGTAAGACAACTCTTTCTACAGATCCTAAGAGACTTCTTATCGGTGATGATGAGCATGGTTGGGATGACAACGGCGTATTCAACTTCGAAGGTGGATGCTACGCTAAGGTTATCGGTCTTGACAAAGAGTCTGAGCCAGATATCTACAACGCAATCAAGAGAGATGCTCTTCTTGAGAACGTAACAGTTGACAATGCTGGAAAGATTGATTTTGATGATAAGTCAGTTACAGAGAATACTCGTGTATCTTACCCTATCGATCATATTGATAATATCGCTCTTAAGGTTAATGGTAAGTCATCAGGACCTGATGCACAGAATGTTATCTTCTTATCAGCAGATGCATTTGGTGTACTTCCTCCTGTTTCAATCCTTACACCAGAGCAGACAAAGTACTACTTCCTTTCAGGATTTACTGCTAAGCTTGCAGGTACAGAGCGTGGAATTACAGAGCCTACACCTACATTCTCAGCTTGTTTCGGACAGGCATTCTTAGAGCTTCATCCTACAAAGTATGCTGAGGAGCTTGTTAAGAAGATGGAGAAGAGCGGAGCTAAGGCTTACCTTGTTAATACAGGATGGAACGGAACAGGCAAGCGTATCTCAATTCCTGATACACGTGGAATTATCGATGCAATCCTTAGTGGAGATATCAAGAATGCTCCTACTAAGAAGATTCCTTACTTTGATTTCGAGGTTCCTACAGAGCTTCCTGGAGTTAGCACAGAGATTCTTGATCCTAGAGATACTTACGCTGATGCAGCTGAGTGGGATGAGAAGGCTAAGGATCTTGCAGCAAGATTCATCAAGAACTTCAAGAAGTATGAGACAAATGAGGCTGGTAAGGCACTTGTTGCAGCAGGTCCTCAGTTATAATATTGAGTTGAAATATACCTGGTTATAGAAAATATAATAAACAAATAATAGAAAGGGCTGTCGCGTGCGATAGCTCTTTTCTCAAATTATATGGTAATTAGAAACGATATATCATAAATCCATAATGGTTCTCATATACTGCACTATATTATAAAAAATAGGAATGGGGAGTGGATTATATGAGCATAGGAAAGAAGATTGGTGTAGTGATCAGAGGTTTGATAGTAGCATATGCCGTTACGGGATTGCTACTTGCAATACTTGCTTTTGCGGTGTTTAAACTACATTTGACAGAATCTGTAACTGACCTTGCAATTATCGCAATTTACGTGATTGTAACCTTTCTGGGAGCATTTGTTGTAGGAAAGAGGGTTAAAGAAAAGAAGTTTTTATGGGGGTTTATTCTCGGAGTGTTATATATAGCTATTATAACTGCAGCTGCATTTGCAATCGCACATACCTTTCACGTTCCGAATACTGCTGATATAACAACTGTATTGCTTTGTGTCGGCGGAGGGTTGGTCGGAGGAATGTTGAGCTGACGTCAATCTGCTGTTTAAAGTAACAATAAATCAATAAAATCTATAAAAGCCCTCAAATATCGTTGACCTTATAAAAACGTTGTGATATACTAATAAAATATTTGTGGGATTGCGCCCTTTTGTGAGAATGCAGTGCCATGCGATATTGTTTATATCATATATAATTGAGGTCTTGAGAGCTTGATTTATATGAATATGAACGGTAACAATATTCAAGAATGTGAGGTAGATATTATGAAGCATATTAAGACTTTAACAGACAAGACATTGAAGAACACTATGGAAAAAGGTGGATGTGGCGAGTGCCAGACATCATGCCAGTCAGCATGTAAGACATCTTGCACAGTTGGAAATCAGACTTGCGAGAACAAATAATTATCATTAAATGAAACAATATATGAGCTGTTGCGCTGCCGACGGGTTTCTATTGTAAGATGCAGAGTAGCGGCTCATTCGTTGTGCTTGCGCACAACTTAGAGTAAGAGGTAATAAAGTGGTACATCAATATAAAAATAACGGTTATAACATTGTACTTGATGTCTGCAGTGGCTCGGTACATGTTGTAGACGATCTTGTATATGATGTGATCGCACTGTATGAGGATAACACACCGGAAGAGATAGCAGACAAGCTTTCTAAGTATTCTAAGGAAGATGTATTAGAGGCATGTGATGAGATTGGCCAGCTTAAGGAAGCAGGACAGCTGTTCACAGAGGATGTCTATAAGGATGCTATTGTTGACTTCAAGAAGAGAAAGACAGTTGTAAAAGCATTATGTCTTCATATTGCACATGATTGCAATCTTGCATGTAAGTATTGCTTTGCAGGAGAGGGTGAATATCATGGAGACAGATCTTTGATGAGCTATGAAGTTGGAAAGAAGGCACTTGATTTTCTTATCGCTAATTCCGGTAACAGAGTTAATCTGGAGGTTGATTTCTTCGGCGGAGAACCGCTTATGAACTTTCAGGTTGTCAAGGATCTTGTTGCATACGGAAGATCACAGGAAAAAGAACATAATAAGAAGTTTCGTTTTACACTCACCACTAACGGAGTATTGTTAGATGATGATGTTATGGAATTTGCAAATAAAGAGATGGCGAATGTCGTCCTTTCAATAGATGGAAGAAAAGAAGTACATGACGCTATGAGACCGACGAGAAACGGTAAGGGAAGTTATGATCTGATAATTGATAAGTTCAAGAAGATGGCAGAACTTAGGAATCAGACCAACTACTATGTGAGGGGAACATTTACTCATCATAATACGGATTTCTCTAAGGATGTTTTGCATTTAGCGGATCTCGGCTTTAAACAGATATCAATGGAGCCTGTTGTGGCAGGACCTGATATGGATTATGCCATAACACCTGAGGATGTTTCGAAGATATGTGAGGAATATGATCTTCTTGCAAAAGAGATGGTTAAGAGAGAACGTGAAGGAAAAGGATTCAATTTCTTTCACTTTATGATAGATTTATCCGGAGGACCTTGTATATACAAGAGACTTTCGGGATGTGGTTCGGGAACCGAGTATCTGGCTGTAACGCCTTGGGGAGATTTGTATCCCTGTCATCAGTTTGTCGGAATGGAAGACTTTAAAGTCGGCAATGTGGATGAAGGCGTGACCAATACAGAGGTTGTGGACGAATTCAAGCTTTGCAATGTATATGCGAAGCCAAAATGCAGAGATTGTTTTGCAAGATTCTACTGTAGTGGTGGCTGTGCTGCCAATTCTTATAATTTCCATGGCAATCTTACTGATGCATATGAAGTTGGATGTGATCTGGAAAAGAAGAGAGTGGAATGTGCAATCATGATAAAGGCTGCACTAGCCGAAGGAGGAGAGTAAAAGGGAAATGAGAAAGACAAAGAGAAACAGTTTGCTGACCATAATCGTGTTCCTTTTGGCACTGGTTCTTGGTGCATTTACAACGATACAGGGACTTGGTAAGCATCACATTGGACAGGCTAAGAACATTATTTTAGGTCTGGATCTTGCAGGTGGTGTAAGTATCACCTACAGAATTGTTGATGAAGATCCGACAGCACAGGAGATAAGTGATACAAAGACAAGACTCCAGCAGCGTGCTGATGTATATTCAACAGACAGTAGTGTGTACCAGGAAGGTACAGACAGATTCAGTATTGAAATTCCGGGTGTATCGGATGCAAACAAGATTTTACAGGATCTTGGTAAGCCGGGTGCTTTGGAATTCATGGATGAAGAGAATTATCAGAAGTATGCATCAGGACAGGAGTATGAGACTGTTCTTACAGGTTCGGATGTTAAGAATGCTGCAGCTGCAATTGATAACTCAGGTGCAGTTCAGGAATATGTTGTTCAGTTAGCATTTACTGACGAAGGAACTAAGAAGTTTGCTGACGCTACAACAGCTAATGTAGGTAAGAGAATTTATATCATATATGACGGTGAGGTTGCTTCGGCTCCTACAGTTCAGACAGCTATCACAGGTGGTAGCGCGGTTATCAACGGTATGGAGAATGATGAAGAGGCTAATGCACTTGCTGAGACAATCCGTATCGGTGCACTTCCTCTTACACTTGAGGAGTTACGTTCTAACGAGGTTGGAGCTACACTTGGTAAAGATGCACTTGCTACAACACTTAAGGCCGGTGCAATCGGTATGGGATTGGTAGCAGTTATCATGATCGTGCTTTATCTGTTACCTGGTTTTGTTTCAGTTTTAGCACTTTGTGCATATGTAGTATTAATGCTTCTCTGCTTAAATGGATTTAATGCCAGCCTTACACTTCCGGGTCTTGCCGGTATCGTGTTATCAATCGGTATGGCGGTTGATGCGAATGTCATCATATTCACACGTATCAAGGAAGAGCTTGGAGCAGGCGCTACAGTTAAGGCAGCTATCGACTCAGGTTTCAATAAGGCTGCATCAGCAATTTTGGATTCAAACATCACAACTCTTATAGCGGCAGTTGTACTTTATATCATGGGTATTGGTTCTATTAAGGGATTTGCTCTTACTCTTGGAATCGGTATTGTCCTTTCAATGTTTACAGCACTTTTTGTAACAAAGCATCTTTTAAAGGCAGTTTATGCTATGGGTGCTACTAATCCTAAGTTATACGGAGCAAAGAAAGAGCCTAAGGTTTCAGGATTTGTTAAGTTATCTAAGATTACATTTGCAATTTCAATCATTGCTGTTTTGGCAGGACTTATCGCATTACCAATATTTAAGGCTAAGACTGGTTCAACTCTCAACTTTAGTCTTGAGTTTACAGGTGGTACATCAATGACTGTTGATTTTGAAGACCACTATGATCTTGCAAAGGCAGAGAGTGATATCCTTCCTGTAATCTGTGAAGCAGCAGGAATATCTGATGCTGATGTTCAGGTTCAGAACGTTCAGAACAGCAACGAGATAGTATTTAAGACACCGGAGCTTAAGGTTGATAAGCGTGATGCTGTTGAAACAGCTCTTAAGGATAATTTCAAGGTGAAAGAGATAAATGTTGAGAATATCAGCTCAACAATCAGTGGTGAGATGCAGAGAAATGCAATCGTTTCCGTTGTCATTGCAACAATCTTAATGCTTATATATATTGCATTCAGATTCAGCGATGTTAAATTCGGTGCGGCTGCGGTTATCGCGCTCTTACATGACGTATTGGTAGTATTTGCTGTTTACTCAATTGGAAGACTTTCGGTTGGTAATACATTTATAGCATGTATGCTTACAATTGTTGGTTACTCAATTAACGCTACAATCATTATCTTTGACCGTATCCGTGAGAATCTTGTAATTATGAACGGCAAGGGCGAAACATACGAGAATATAGTTAACACATCAATTTCGCAGACGTTGACAAGAAGTATTTATACAACACTTACAACATTCGTAATGATATTGATGTTGTTCATCATGGGCGTTACATCTATCAAAGATTTTGCTCTTACACTTATGTGTGGTCTTATCTGTGGTGCGTACTCTTCAGTATGTATTACAGGACCTTTATGGTATATGCTTAAGACCAGAATGGGACAGGAAGAGAAAAACGGTGGCGCTAATAAGAACGCTGTCGGAAGAAAGAAAAACGCGTAAAAATATTAATACAGGGGCATGGCGTAAACCATGCCCTTATTCTTTATAAGCGGAGAAACAAATGTCAGATAGAAAATGGATTATTAGAGCTAAGCGTGCTGATTTCTATGCGCTGGCCGAAAAATATCATATAGATCCTGTAGTAGCAAGACTGCTGGTAAACCGTGATATCAAAGAAGAGGATTTTGAGGATTTTTTACACCCTGAAGAGGCAGCATTTCATGATCCGTACCAGATTGAGGATATGAACCAGGCAGTCAGAGTCATAATCCACAGTCTTGAAGAAGGTCATAAGATGAGAATTATTTCCGATTATGACGTTGACGGAGTGATGTCTAACTATATACTCTACACGGGACTTAAAAGAATTGGTGCAGATGTGGACTACGTTATTCCTCACAGGGTTAAGGATGGTTACGGTATAAGTCGTGAAATAATTGACAATGCGATTAATGACGGAGTGACAACAATAGTAACATGTGATAACGGTATCGCTGCGTTGGATGCTATACAGAAAGCAAAGGCGGCAGGCTTGTCTGTTGTTGTTACAGACCATCATCAGGTGCCGTTTAGTATCGAAAATGGAGTGAAGAAGCATATATTGCCTCCTGCTGATGCGATCTTAAATTCGAAAAAGGAGACCTGTAAATACCCGTACAAAGAACTATGCGGTGCAGGTGTTGCATATAAATTTGTTGAATGTCTGTACGATAAGAGGGGAATACCTAAGGAAGAACTTGAACTATTTCTGGATTTTGTTGCG
Source organism: uncultured Lachnospiraceae bacterium (assembly GCA_902793335.1). Taxonomy (GTDB): domain Bacteria; phylum Bacillota; class Clostridia; order Lachnospirales; family Lachnospiraceae; genus CAG-590. Next base: position 75,914 of record CADBCZ010000019.1, on the reverse strand, counting down.
GTAGCGACAATATGCGATGTGGTTCCTCTTACAGGCGAGAATAGATTGTTTGTTACCAAGGGACTTCCGAGATTAAGGTTCTCTGAAAATGTGGGAATGAGAGCGCTCATTTATGCCAATGAACTGTCAGATATGACAATAAATGTAGGTCATGTCGGATTCAGAATAGGACCCTGTATAAATGCATCGGGCAGACTTGAAAGCGCAGAGCTTTCTATGGAACTTTTTTTGGAAACCGACAGAGTGGAAGCATTTAACAAGGCTAAGGATTTAAAAGAGATAAATGATGAGCGCAAGGAACTCACGAGACAGGGTGTGGATAAAGCACATGAACTTGTGAAGGATTGTGAGGATGATAAGGTATATGTTATATACATTCCGGAATGTCATGAAAGTCTTGCCGGAATAATTGCCGGAAGAATCAGAGAGGCCTATGACAGACCGGTGTTTGTATTGACTGATAGCGATAATGCTGAGGTGCTTAAGGGCTCGGGGCGTTCAACGGACGAATATCATATGTACGAAGCTCTCAAAGAATGCGAGGATATTCTGCTTAAATTTGGAGGCCATGCGGGAGCAGCCGGTTTTTCGATAGAGAGAGGTAAGCTCGATGAGTTTAGAAAGAGATTAAATGATAACTGTAATCTTACGGAAGATGATCTTGTTTGCAAGGTTATGATAGATGTTCCTATGCCGATTTCATATGTGACGGAAGGACTGATAACACAGATTGAAAGTCTTGCGCCGTTTGGGCAGGGCAATCCAAAGCCGCTGTTTGCACAGAAGGATCTTCGTATAAGATCGGCAAAGATACTTGGAAAAGAACAGAACGTAGTTAAGATTGTTCTTGAAGATGAAGAAGGATTTGTCGGCGAGGGAATATATTTTAAAGCTGCCGAATTTACTGATAATATTATCAACTGGTTTGGGCAGGAGGAGTATGACAAAATGCTGCAGGGATGGCTTAACAATGTTATGCTCAATGTAATATATTATCCTGAAATCAATGAATTTAATGGAAACAGGACTGTTCAGTATAAGATAATTGAGTATTCCATGGCTACTATAAGAGAAGTTTTATAGCTTTATTATTATCCTACATTATGGACAGAAAAGAAGCTGTAAGCGGATAATTTATGTAAAAACTGCTAAAAATGTTATATATAGTAATTTTCTGCGTTACAATAATGGATTTATGGGGTATAATTTTAATTATTATTTACCACAAAAATCGGAAGGAAGGTGAGAGTATGGCTGGAATGGTTAATCTGGATAAGGAGTTGTCAACACCAAAGGATTTTACACCACCGGAGGAGCTGTACAAGACATTAATAGACGAAGTTCGTAAGTATCATCCGAATACAGATATTTCCATGATTGAGAAGGCCTATCGTATTGCCGACAAAGCACACGAAGGACAGTTTCGCAAATCAGGAGAGCCATACATTATGCATCCTCTTTGCGTTGCTATTATATTAGCAGAATTAGAGCTTGACAAGGAGACTATTGTTGCCGGTATATTGCACGATGTTATTGAAGATACGATTATGACGGATGAGGAACTTGAACGTGAATTCTCTGCTGAGATTCTTCTTCTGGTTGAGGGTGTTACCAAGTTGACACAGCTCAATTTTTCACAGGATAAGATTGAAGTTCAGGCTGAGAATCTTCGTAAGATGTTTCTTGCTATGGCAAAGGATATCCGCGTAATTCTTATTAAGCTTGCGGACCGACTTCACAATCTCCGTACTCTTCAGTATCAGAGTCCTGCCAAGCAGATAGAGAAATCAAGAGAAACGCTTGATATTTATTCACCTATTGCTCATAGACTCGGTATCAGTAAGATCAAGGTGGAATTGGATGATATTTCACTTAGATATCTTGAACCTGAGAAGTTTAAGGAGCTGAAAACAGAACTTGATGAATGTTTGGAAGAAAGAGAAACATTTATTGATAATATAGTTGAAGAGGTTAAGGACTGTATAGGAGAAGCCGGTATTAAGGCTGAGATCAGCGGGCGTGTTAAACATTTCTTCAGTATCTACAAGAAGATGAAGAATCAGAACAAGACGTTGGATCAGATATACGATATATTTGCGGTTCGTATTATTGTTGACAGTGTGCGTGACTGCTATGGAGCACTCGGTGTAATCCATGAGAAATATAAGCCGATTCCGGGTAGATTCAAGGATTACATCGCTATGCCTAAGGCTAATATGTATCAGTCTCTTCACACAACACTTATATCAAAGAGCGGTAGACCGTTTGAGATTCAAATCCGTACTTATGAAATGCATAAGACTGCTGAATACGGTATTGCAGCGCACTGGAAATATAAGGAGAATCTGTCAGGGTCGTCAAAGGATAGGGAGGAAGAGAAGCTTATATGGCTTCGCCAGCTGTTAGAGATTCAGCAGGAGAATAATGATAACAAGGAGTTTATGAACACTGTTAAGACTGACCTTGACCTCTTTGCAGAGCAGGTATATTGTTTCACTCCTAACGGTGATGTCAAGAATCTGCCGGCGGGTTCTACACCGATTGATTTTGCTTACAGTATTCACTCTGCTGTAGGTAATAAGATGGTCGGTGCAAGGGTTAATAACAGGGTTGTTCCGGTAACCTATACTTTGCAGAATGGTGATCGTGTTGAGATTATTACATCCGGTAACTCTAAGGGACCTAGTCGTGACTGGTTAACAATTGTCAAGTCAGGTCAGGCCAGAAGTAAGATAAATCAGTGGTTTAAGCAGGAGTTTAAGGAAGAGAATATCAACAAGGGTAAAGAACTGCTTGTACAATATTGCAAGAGTAAGGGCTATAATTATACGGACTACTCGAAGCCGGAATTACAGCATTCGGTGATGGTTAAGTATAATTTTAATGACTGGGAATCGGTTCTGGCCGCAATCGGTCATGGAGCACTTAAGGAAGGACAGGTTGTCAACAAACTCATTGAGGCTAAGAACAAGGAATTTAAGGCTCAGATGACAGAAGATGATCTTGTCGAGCAGATCAATCATAACGGAGAGGCTCGTCATTTTGCCACTACCAAAGGTGGAATCCGGGTTAAAGGTATTGACGATGTGGCAGTACATTTTTCTAAATGCTGTTCGCCTGTTCCGGGTGATGAAATTGTGGGATATGTGACAAGAGGTCGTGGTGTGTCCGTTCACAGAACGGATTGTATTAATGTTATTGGAATGAATGAAATTGACAGATCGCGTCTCATTGAAGCGGAATGGCTTGAGAATGCTGATGATGGAGGTGGCTCTGTATATTCTACGGAGATTAAGATATTTGCATCGGACAGAACCGGTATGTTATTTGATGTATCTAAGATATTTACCGAGGCTAATATTAATGTTACCGCAATCAACAGTAAGAGTAGCCGTAAGAATGAGAAAGCAACGATTGTTGTTTCGTTTGAAATTAAGAGAGTTGAACAGTTGAAATCCGTGATGTCTAAGGTTAGACAGATTCCGGGAGTTATAGATGTTGAGAGAAGCGTAGGGTGAAAGATATGGAAGATATAGAAATTTTCAGAAAAACCGTATATGGATATATGGATGTGAACTGCTATATTCTTGCAAATCATGCGACCGGTGAGTGCGTTGTATTTGATCCGGGAGCTGAGGCGGATACACTTACGGAGATTTTCAATACACCGGGATTTACACTTAAGGGTATATTTTTAACTCATGGTCACTATGATCATATCGGTGCAGTTAAGGAGCTTAAAGAGAGATTTAATGTTCCTGTCTATGCATCAAAGGAAGAGAATGAGAAAGTGTTAGGTAATCCCGGGGTTAATCTTTCCACTATGTTTGAAGATCCTATGACACTTCATGCTGATGAGGTGTTAGAGGATGGTCAGGTGCTTGATATACTTGGAGTTAAGATGAAATGTATCCTCACACCGGGACATACAGCAGGAGGAATGTGTTTCTATATTGAGGAGATGAAGTCTCTTATCGCAGGTGATACGCTGTTTTGTGAGAGTGTGGGAAGAACGGATTTTCCGACAGGAAGTGCGGCACAGCTTGTAAGCTCTATAAGAGATATATTATATAAGTTGCCGGAGGACACCAAGGTATTCCCGGGACATATGGATATGACTACTATTGGATGGGAGAAGAAAAACAATATTGCCTGTCCGGAGAAATGAAGAGATTATATATGTTTGAATGAGACCGATATTTGTTCCGGGCAAGGAGATAATGGATTTTTGAATAGGACAAATATATGATATACTTAGATCAGAATATAGATTTATATAACAATGATATAAGGGTTATGTTGCAGGCTTTCTTTGACAATGAGAAGGTGGTGCTCTCAAAAGAGGATACCAGGCTTACATTAAAGGCTTTCTTTGTCTACGATACGGATGTCGAGATACCATCTCTTCAGCGTGGTGGCTATGTAACATTTACCCTGACAGATGAGGGCGGATACAGTGCTACGGCCACAGTTGTTACTGATTTCATGAATAAGCAGCTTTCTAGGAATCCAATCAAGGGAAAACTATACGAGATGCTTTCAAAATATACCGGTAAGACGCTTCCATGGGGAAGCCTTACGGGGGTACGTCCGACGAAGATTGCGACAGAATGTCTTGAAAATGGCAAGGGTGTAGAAGAGATTAGAAAGCTCTATGAGGATGTGTACCTGACAACCAAGCAGAAGGCGGATATCTGTATAGAGGTTGCAGGCAAAGAGCAGGAGCTTTTTGCAGGTTTTGATTATGAGAATGAGTACTGCATATATGTTGGAGTGCCATTCTGCCCGACTAGGTGTCTGTATTGTTCATTTACTTCTTATCCTATTGCTATGTATCAGGATGAGGAGTCTAAGAGAGAAAGTGATGATTCAAAGGGCGATGACGAGGTCGAAGTATCTTTAAAGTATAACGAAGTTGTACAGAATACGAAGAAGAAAAACAGATTGACTGTCAGTGATTATATTAATGCATTATGTAAAGAAATAGAGGCGGTGGCCTCTTCGGAGATATACAGAAATAAACGTCTTGTGGCGATATATGTTGGCGGTGGTACGCCAAGTGCCCTGTCGGCTGAGCAGTTAAGTATTGTTATCGAAAAACTTCAAAGCTCATTTGATATGCAGTATATTAGAGAGTTTTGTGTGGAGTGTGGCAGACCGGACAGCATTACTGAGGATAAATTGAAGGTTCTTAGAGAATTAGGCGTAGAGAGAATTAGTATCAATCCTCAGACTATGTCTGATGAGACGCTAAAGCTTATAGGTCGTGCACATACAGTGGCACAGACTAAGGAAGCATTTACAATGGCAAGAAATGCGGGATTTACCAACATCAATATGGATATGATTGTGGGACTTCCCGGTGAGGATATAGAGGATGTCAGGCACACTTTGTCAGAGATATATAAGCTTGCGCCGGACAGTCTGACGGTGCATAGTCTGGCGATTAAGAGGGCGGCTAACTTAAATATCGAGATGGAGAAATACCACAATCTGATCAAGGGCAGTACTAACGAGATGCTTATGGCTGTGGATGAGTGCGCAAGATCTTTAGAATTAGAACCTTATTATCTGTACAGACAGAAGAATATTCCGGGTAAGCTTGAGAACATCGGATATGCAGCGCGGGGTAAGGAATGTTTTTACAACGTTCTTATCATGGAGGAGAAGCTTGATATCATTGCTATGGGGGCAGGAGCTTCGTCTAAGTTCGTTTTCCGTAATGAGGGAAGGATCGAACGGGTTGAGAATGTGAAGAATGTAGAGCAGTATATAGAGAGAATCGATGAGATGATTGAGAGAAAGCAGAAGATGTTTGACATTATTAAATAGTTAGATGATTGCAGAGATTTACGTGCTGCCGTATGCGTTGTAAATATTATATAACACCATAACAGACATGCTTTCGCTCTGTCTCCGTCGTAATGGTACTAAATTCACACTTTGTGTTCATTAAGTACCAACGACTGCGCCAAGGTCTGCTTATGGTTACTACATAATATATACAACGCAGTAACAGAATACATGATGTTTCGTAATTCTCTGCATGAAATGTTCCACAAAAGAAAAACAGAAAACTTGAGTTGCGATAATATAACTATTAAATAATGTTGGGGAGAGAGGAGGAGAAGTATGATAGATTTGGGTGAAGAAAATACAGAAATAGATGAGATGGAGCTTTATCTTACTGAGGATCTTGAGACTGAGATTGCTCATGGAATTGAGGTGTCAAGACTTGCCGGAAAGCTTGCTAAGGAGCTTAAGCTTGATCCTGATTTCTGTCATGATATAGAGATTGCAGGAATGCTTCATGATATAGGAAAGTTACGTGCAAGTACATATCTCTACGGTGGAGAAGAAGATACGTTAAATGTCGAGAAGATGAGGTATGTTCGTCTGCATGCAGGACTTGGATATGAAGTCGTGAAAGAGGAAGGCTATTCTGACAGGATATGTGAGATGATACTTCATCATCACGAGAACTATGATGGTACAGGATATCCGGACAATCTTATCGGTGAGCAGATACCGCTTGGAGCAAGAATACTTCGTATCTGCGATGTCTTTGTCGCTCTTACATCTGACCGTCCGTATCGAAAGGCATTCGATAATGAGACGGCTGTTGAGTTGCTTATAGAGGAGGTAAGACATTTTGACATGAAGATATTTCTTCCGTTTCAGAGTATAGTACACGAGGAGATACTTGAGAGGGAGAAGGCACAAGCTGAAAAGGAAAAAGAGATAGAGAATATAGTTACAGAGAATAACAAGCCGTCTTAACAGACGGCTTGATTATTGATTGGAGTGGTGTTGTATGATGTGGAGTTGCTTACATATCAGAATAAGAAGAAAGAATGCGAAAATAATCTTAACAGCTTAATGGTTCAGAATGGAATGGCTTGTCAGGCAAAGGTGGTAGTAAGCGCATAAAGAGTATCGAGCTATCTGTTGGATTAGATAAACTTGGTAGATTAAATAAATTAAAGGAGCTATAATATTATGAGTAATAAAGAAAAAGTATTGAAGATTGTAAAACAAGTAATAGAATTTTTTATAGTAGGTATAGTGTTTTTTGCAGTAAAGTATCTGTTAAAAAATTGAAACATGCAATTAGATTGTGTTAACAGTTATGTGGAATAATTGTGTTTTGTATGTTATATGCTTCCCTTTAAGTAGATAAGGTAGAATAACCCAAATCTACTTAAAGGTTTTTTATTTTACGATAATATGTTTTTCATCATCCTTTGTAGCGATAAAATCGATCTCTTTATTGTCGATTTTTCCTATAGCCACATCGTATCCTCGTCGAAGTAGTTCAAAATAGACGATATTTTCGAGTATATGTCCGGTATCTACATTTCTGTATCCAAGAAGGTAGTTCCGAAGCCCATAGATCCCATTGTATCTTCAATAACCTCACCGATAGATTGACCCTGATGACGTATTGAAGCAAAAAGTGCTACGATACTAACAATAAGTACCAACGCTGCGTTCATTTTAAAAGTCCCCTTTCGTATTGTTCGTATTCGTTCTCATAGAACTGTTTAAGGTGTTTTGCTGCATATAAATCTCTTGACAAAACTGTGCATGAGGTGTATATATTAATATATACAGATGATAAACAGTTGTGAGGAGAGTGTCATGATCAGACTGGATAACGTTTCAAAACGTATTGGGAAATTTCAATTAGATCAGATATCATTAGAGATTCCGACAGGCTATATATGTGGACTTGTGGGACAGAATGGTTCGGGAAAGACTACTTTGTTGCATTTAATTCTTGGACTTTATCACCCCGACGATGGAAGTGTGGAGATTGCTGGAAAAACTTATGATGAGAAGAGGGATGAGATACTTGATGGTATCGGAACAGTGCTTACGGAAGAGCTTTTTGATCCGGATTTCACTCTTCTTGCAAATGCGGATGAGTATGGCAGATATTATACCAATTACAGTCGTGAGAGAATGGAGAGGTATCTTAAGCGCTTTGATTTAAAGTCTGATCAGAAGTTTGGAAGATTATCGAAGGGACAGAAGCTAAAAGCTCAGTTTGCATTTGCGCTTTCATACGATCCGAAGCTTTTAATTCTTGATGAGCCGACAGCCAATTTTGATCCGGAGTTTAGAGAACAGTTTTTTGAAATACTTAGGGAGTATATGTCAGACGGAACTAAGAGTGTGATTCTTGCAACTCATTTGACGGAGGATCTCGATAGACTGGCAGACTATCTGATATATTTAGAAGATGGAAAACAGATATTTGCAGGGGATATAGAAAGTTTCCGTGAAGATTATCGGATTGTATCAGGTGAAGCCTATAAGATCAGACTTCTTCCGAAGGAAAGAATCGTACATATTGAAGAGAACACATATGGTGCGAAAGCACTTGTGAAACATCGAAGGCATAAGGAATATGATAAAGAGTTACAGGTTACATATCCTACGATAGAGGAATTTATGTATTACTTTAGTAAACAGAGACGAGTGAGGAAGGAAATAGAGAACCGTCCATTGTCTCCATATATATAGATAACAGGGAGATGAGATGATGTGGAGAGATTATTGGAGAGCATTTAGACTTGACAATTTAAAAAGAGTTTGGGAATCGGATAAGGGAAAATATTGGTTGCCAATATATTTAATGATATATCCGTTGTTGTTAGGTGGCAGCATCTGGGAAGATAGAAACAGAAACGGGAATATATTGTTATATATTGCTGTGATGGGACCAATTGTATTTGTAGTTTTTTCGGAAATAATTCATCCAATAAGACTTCCAAAGATAATGTATCTGTGTCCCATGACATATGATAGTCGTCGTGAAATGATTCGAAATGGCTATTGTTTTCGTGTGTGTTTGCATTGGGGAGTTCAGATGCTTGGATTAATTGCGGTTGTTATGTATGGAGGCTTTGACCCTGTAATTGGAGCTGAATTTGCAATTAATAGTTTGTTGTTATCAATGCTGGTTGCAGTAGAGAAAAAACCGGGGACGACGTGTCAGGATGGTGTGAAAGTTGTGGCGATATTTTCCAATGTTATCATGGCAAGTGCTTTGGTAGATCGGGATTATTCACTGGTTTTTAAGCTTGTTATGCTGGGGCTCATTATAGCTGTTCAATTCCCTCTTATGAGGTTTAGTTGGATATTTATAAGGTGCGAGTTGGAGGATGCCATAGATTATGAAGCGGGTAGGAGGTAGTTCAATGAAGATCACAATATTTCCTCAAGGAACATTGGCAATCTATGAGCAGATAGTAAATCAGATGAAAAATGCTATTGTGTCCGATGAATTGAAGCAGGGAGAAGCACTTCCTTCTATACGTTCATTAGCAGCGGATCTGGGTGTCAGTGTAATTACTACAAAGCGCGCTTATGAAGAACTTGAGAAGGAGGGTCTTATTCGTTCTGTAGCAGGTAAGGGTTTTTATGTGTGTGAGTATAATACAGACTACCTCAAAGAAAAGCAACTTGTGATGTTAGAGAAACGTCTTAATGAAATTATTGATGATGCGAAGCATGCCGGTCTTGATTGCGCCGAATTTGTGGAGATGGTGCAGACGTTGTATGAGGAGAGAAAATAGGGGGAGCTGTTTTATGAGCGCAGTATTAACATTTCAAAATGTTACAGGTAAAGACCACAAGTTTCATTTACAAGATATAAACATGGAGCTAAAGCCGGGTTATATATATAGTCTGATTGGGAAAAATGGTGCTGGCAAAACGACCTTGATGAAATACATTATAGAGGAGCATAGCCGATATGAAGGAACCATTTTTGTAAATGATACAGACATCCGAAAGAATCATGTAAATGCTATGAAAGATATAGGCTTTGTTTCAGAGGAACATGTTTTTTTTGGAAATCGTACCGGAAGACAAAATGTGGAATTGCTTGGAGGTTTCTATGATAATTTCGATATGGGACGGTTTGAGCAGGGGATGAAACAAATGGGAGTATCACCATATGTGACCTATAAAAGCATGTCACGTGGAGAAAAGATGAAGTTTCAGATTGCATTTGCAATGGCATACAGCCCTTGCATTTATCTAATGGATGAGGTGACTGCCGGTATGGATCCCGTCTTTAAACTTGAGTATTTTGATATTCTTAGGAATCTGATCCGTGATGAGAGTTGTAGCGTTCTTATGACAACACATATCATATCAGAGGTTGAACGCCAGACTGACTATGTGGCTGTTATGGAAGAAGGGTGTATGGGAGAATTTAGAGAGAGTGCCGATTGTATGGGTGAGGAGTTTGCTTAGGGAGAGTGATGATATGATTAAGGTAGATGAAAAACAGCAGGCTTTGCTTAAGGACTTTTTTGATAAAGAAACAAGTTATCAGCCAGAGCATGTGGGGTATATATTACTTGCCTGTATTCTAATTGGAATTCCTTTCATTATGTTTATAATGCCTTTTCAGATATGGTCTTTAAGAGACGATTATGGAATTCTTGGTGTTTGTTATGCTCTTGAAATTTCGGGATTATTAAGTTATGTCGGTAAATACAGTGCATTTTCGGAAACAGGAAAGACGAGACAGGTGTACGATATACTAAAGTATATGCCGATTTGTTATGATCAGTACTGTCTTTTTAAGATGTTAAAGGTACATAAACTATGCTTGCGACTTATGGTGTTATGTCTTTTTTGCCAGACAATATTCGGACTAGTATTTTATCATGGTTTGACATTTGCTAATCTTGCTGTTCCGATTGTTAGTCAGTATTTAATACCGTTGATTACGGTTATGCTTACAATGATAAGAAGAAGTTGAATGGACAATGATGTTAGAGTGAGAATGGCATTTGTACTCGGAAAACCATAATCTACAGGTCCAGTCATGCCTTATGAGCCTGCGAGTGCTTGTTCCATCTATAATTTATAGTGAGGATGACGTTAGAGGTTTTAGAAGATGATGCGACTCAAATACTGATAAATAATTTCTTGTTTTATATCACTTGACATTTACACCGCAAAGATGCAGAATTAAGCAGGTAGACGAAACTTAAGAATATATATTCCGGAGCACATTTAAGAGATGGATATCCGGTCAATAGATAATTGATAAAGAGAAAGGAATTAGCAAAATGGCAATGAAGAAGAAACCGGTAACAGGTATGAAAGATATATTACCAAGAGAGATGGAGATAAGAGATTATGTCATTGGTCAGATCAAGGAGACCTATAAGACATTTGGATTTTCGTCAATGGAGACTCCTTGTGTTGAGCACATAGAGAATCTTTCATCTAACCAGGGTGGAGAAAATGAGAAGCTTATATTCAAGGTTTTAAAACGTGGAGACAAGCTGTCTTCAGCCGTATCTAAGATTGCCGATGGAGGTAGTGATGCCGATTCGGGAATACTTACAGACAGCGGTCTTCGTTATGATCTTACATTGCCGCTTTCTCGTTATTACGCTAACAATGCCAATGAGCTTGGAAGCCCATTTAAGGCGTTGCAGATGGGTAATGTGTGGAGAGCTGACCGTCCACAGAGAGGAAGATACCGCCAGTTCATGCAGTGTGATATTGATATACTCGGTGAGCCGACAATACTTGCGGAGATTGAGCTTATTACAGCGACAACCACTCTTCTTGGTAAGATCGGTTTTGAGAAGTTCACAATACGACTTAACAACCGTAAGATGCTTAAGGCTATGGCGGCGTACAGTGGTTTTGAAGAGAAGGATTATGACAGCGTATTCATAACTCTTGATAAGATGGATAAGATTGGACTTGAAGGTGTAAATGAGGAACTTGTGGCTCAGGGCTACAGCAAGGAGTCTGTAGACAAATATCTTGACCTGTTTGATAAGGTTACTCCGGATATTAATGGTGTCAATTTCTTAAAGGATACATTAGGTGATTATTTAGAGGATGGAGTCGCTAAGGATCTTGAGACAATCATGGCAAGTGTTGATGCTGTCAAATCTGCAGACTTCAAAATAGCGTTTGATCCTACGCTGGTTCGCGGTATGAGCTACTATACCGGACCGATATTTGAGATTTCAATGGATGAGTACGGCGGATCTGTCGGCGGCGGCGGACGTTATGATGAGATGATTGGTAAATTTACAGGACAGAATACCCCTGCGTGTGGTTTCTCTATAGGTTTTGAGAGAATCGTAATGCTTCTGCTTGAGAGAGATTATCAGGTTCCGGGTGGTGGTGACAAGGTTGCATATCTTATTGAGAAGAATATGCCGACCGAGAAGATGTTAGAGGTGCTTCGTGAGGCTAAGGAAATGCGTGAGAACGGTACACAGGTCAATATTGCTATCATGAAGAAGAACAAGAAGTTCCAGAAGGAACAGTTAGAAAAAGAAGGCTACACAGAGTTTAAGGAGTTTTTTGTAGACAGGATGTAAAAAGTTTATACCCTTTAGGGTATAAAATGATATATTGATTGGGCAATATACCCGATAAGGTATAATATCGAAAACTAATGTTGATATTATACCTTATCGGGTATATAATGTTTATATGAATAAAATAGCCGAATTTATAAAAATTGAAAGAAAGAAAGCGGGACTTACACAGGAAGAGTTTGCATTAAGATCTGGTTTGGGATTGAGGTTTGTCAGGGAGCTAGAGCAGGGGAAGGAGACTGTTCGTCTTGACAAAGTTAATCAGGCACTGGAGATGTTTGGGATGGAGACTGTTCCGGGAAAAATTGATAGGAGTGATACGTGATATGGGCAGAGTGGCAAAGGTTTTTGTACAAAATCTAAATGCTGGAATAATCAGAGAAACAGATTATGGTTACGAGTTTTCCTATATCGAGGAATATTTGGATAGAAAGGACTCAGTACCTGTGAGTTTGACATTGCCACTAAGTCATGAGATATACCAATCAAATACCCTGTTTCCATTTTTTGACGGTCTGATTCCGGAAGGATGGTTGCTTGGCGTGGTGGAGAAAAATTGGAAGATAGACGGCAAGGACAGGTTATATCTTAAAGCCTCAATCGGATGATTTTGCATTTCTTCCGGAGTCTGAGTTTTTGTTAATGAAGATGGCTGATATTGCAGGTATCAAAGTAGTTCCTAATGCGTTAGTATTCTTAGATGGGAAATATGCATATATAACGAAAAGAATTGACAGATATGAGGGTAGATTATATGCAATGGAGGATTTTTGCCAATTATCCGGAAGAATGACAGCTGACAAGTATCGTAGTTCGTATGAAAGTTGTGGAAAAGTGATTAGAAAATATTCTAAAAATATTGGATTGGATATGACAGAGTTTTATTATAGGTTGTTGTTTTGCTTTTTAACTGGTAATTCTGATATGCATCTGAAGAATTTTTCTCTTATAGAGGAAGGACCGGGCAATAGAATATACAGTCTTTCAGCTGCATATGATATGTTGCCGGTAAATGTTATAATGCCGGAAGATAAAGAGCAAATGGCATTAACTTTAAATGGCAAAAAGAGCAATCTAAAAAAGAATGACTTTATTGCACTTGCAAGTAATCTTGAAATACGAGAGAAAGTAGCTTATGGTATGATAAAACAAATGCTGAAGTATAAAAAAATATTTAAGGATGTTATTGATATTTCGTACGTTTCGGATGAAATGAAAGAGCGTTTGAAAGATATAATAGATGTTAGGGCGGAAGTTTTATCTTAATGATTATTGATTCAGTTAATAAAGAAGAGAATAACAAGTTTTAAATGATGTGGATAAGTAAAGAACTATGATTAAAGTTGACCTGATTACCGGATTCTTAGGCTCCGGAAAAACTACATTTATAAAAAAATATGTAAGATATTTGCTTGATAAAGGAGAGAAAATCGGCATTATAGAGAATGACTATGGTGCTATCAATGTTGATATGATGTTGCTTCACGAAGAGTTTGGCGATGAGTGTGGTATGGAGATGGTAGTTGCTGCCGATCCTGACTGTCATAGAAGAAGATTTAAGACAAAGCTTATCGCAATGGGTATGGACGGTATAAATGATGGAAAGTACGATCGTGTAATTGTGGAGCCGTCGGGAATCTATGATGTGGATGAATTCTTCGACATTCTCTATGAGGAGCCGTTAGACAGATTCTATGAGATTGGTAATGTTATTGCAATTGTGGATTCGGGGCTTTCTGATGTGCTTTCTAAGGAGTCGGATTACCTTCTTGTTTCCCAGATTGCGGAAGCGGGAATGGTTGTGTTTTCGAAAGTTGGAGATGATACACGGGTGACAGAATCATCGAAAGATGATGCAAACTGCGTTATTGAACATATGAATCGTGCGTTGGAGAGGTTTAAATGTGATAGGAGATATGATAGGGTCTCTCGTGATGTTATAATTAAACCATGGCAGAATTTAACCACAGATGATTTTGACCGGATAGAGAATTGCGGTTATGTTCCTGAGGATCATATTAAATTACATGTTACAGAGGATAACGGCTACAAGTCGTTATTCTATTATCATGTAAAAATGACAGAGGATGAGCTTGAGAAAATGGCTATGGGCTTGTTTTCTGATAAGAGCTATGGAAATGTATATCGTGTAAAAGGCTTTGTACCTATTGATGATAACAAAACGCCTGCCGATGATAAAGTGTCAGAAATGTCAAATAGCGAAGTTGAGACGAAATCGGATAGGTATATACAGATAAATGCAACGTATGAGCATGTTGAGATTACTCACACCGATAAAGGGCAGGAGGTAATCATAGTTATCGGTGAAGAGCTTAATGACGGAAAGATTGAAGATTATATCAGATCTTTAAGTTCAAAGAAGGATATTACAACCGGGCAGTCAAACCGGTAAGTATTATTGCTAAAATTGGTAGGAACTTTAATGGAGTTGCTATAAAAAGAAACGGACAACAAAAGCTGCCGAACCGGAAGAGTAATCTTGATTGAAAAGCAATAAAATATTGTAATTATAGTATTTATGCGTTATAATATTGTGTATGGCACAGCAGAGTTTTCGAGTAATTTCAATATCTGTTAAAATCGAAGGTGAGGGGCTGTGTTAATATTAAATGCTGGATGGGGGCGGTGTAATGGATTCAAAGAATAATAAGATGCTTGGAATGAAGCCGATGCTGATAATGTTTGCTATGATTCCTATGGTTGTTGCTGTAATTACAATGGCGGTTTTCTCGGCGAATCTTATGACTAACAACGTTGAAAAGAATATTAGGGATGAGCTTAAAGTGGCATCGCAGGGACTTAGAGGATATTATGAGTATGATCTTATCAATGATAATGATCTTGTGGATGGCTTCCTTGAATATAACCCTGAAGCATA
Source organism: uncultured Lachnospiraceae bacterium (assembly GCA_902793335.1). Lineage (GTDB taxonomy): Bacteria > Bacillota > Clostridia > Lachnospirales > Lachnospiraceae > CAG-590. Next base: position 60,638 of record CADBCZ010000019.1, on the reverse strand, counting down.
TATCGATGGGATTACTAAAGAGACCGGAGTTTTTCTCACGATTTTTAGAGGTGATACAAGATTTATGACTTCTATACGTGATGATAAGGGTGATAGAATTGAAGGAACGCAGGCGGATCCGAAGATATGGAAGCAGGTCTCTGGTAAAAAGGACTACTACGGTGATGGTGTTGTAATTAATGGGGAGTCGTATTATGTGTATTATGAACCATTGCTTGGATCTGATGGGAATGTTGTGGGTATGACATTTGCCGGAAAGCAGGCAGATGATGTTCATTCGGATGAACGTCATATGTACCTTGCGATAGTGGGTATAGGATTGATACTAGGTGCTGTATTTACCATAATCGCGTTAATGTTAGGAAAAAAGATTGCTGATCCAATCAGTGAGATAGCAAAGGGTATGGAACGTCTTTCTAATGGTTCTGTTAACGTTGATGTCAAAGCAACAACCCATATACGGGAAACTGCTGTTCTGATAGAAAGTGCACAGCGCCTTGCAGGTCAGCTGAAATCATCTATAACCAGTATAATAGGACGTACTGGTGATATTTTGGCACAGGGTAGTAATATGGAAACAACTTCTACCGAGAATGCGGATAACATAGAGAATCTTTCCAGAGCGGTTGAAGAGATTGCCAACGGAGCAAGCTCTATGGCACAGGATGTTCAGACAGCAGCAGAATCGGTTTCTAATGTTATGAATACTCTTGGAAATATCAATTCATCTGTAGAAAGTACACAACAGGCTACAGATATAATGAACAGTGGCAGTCGAAAGGTTGTTGAAGACTTTGATGTACTTATCAGAGGAACAGACGAGTCCATTAATAAGCTTAAGGATATAGATGAAAAGATGCACACTGTAAAGAAAGCGGTGGATGATGTTAATAATGCGGCTGAGGAAATTAATGATATCGCATCTCAGACCAATCTTCTCTCGCTGAATGCATCAATAGAGGCAGCGAGAGCGGGAGAGGCAGGAAGAGGCTTTGCAGTTGTAGCAGGAGAGATAAGCAGTCTTTCGGACCAGTCTAATACAGCTGCGGGAACTATCAAAGAAATCATGCTTAATCTCGAGAGACAGACGATGGAAGCTGTTAAGAGTGTCTCAGAACTTTCTGCGATGATGCAGAAACAGGGAGAGACATCTAAGAAATCACAGAAGAGTCTTAATGAGCTTATAAGCGCTATTGAGGACACAGAGCGACAGGTTGAATCTGTTAAGGCAGGTTCGGATGAAGTATCTGCAGTATGTGATAAGCTTAATGAGATTATATATAACCTTTCAGCTATTTCAGAGCAGAATGCCGCTTCTGCTGAGGAGACCAGTGCAAGTATTGATCAGGTTAGTATCAATACCTCTAATATTAGTGACATTGCTTCCGGTTTGAATAGTGTTGCAGAGGATTTGAGAGATATTACAGATTTTTATTCGGTATAGGCTGTAATTCAATAATTGGAGTGATCTATCCGGACGCTGTTTTCCACATCAGGTAAGCAGCGTCTTTTTATAGAAAACCAATACAAATAATAAGGAGATATAAGAAATCATGGCAGAGACAATGAAGGGTTTAAAAAGAACCCACAGATGTACAGAAGTTAGTAACAAGAATGTTAATGAGACAGTAACCGTTATGGGCTGGGTGCAAAAAAGCCGTAACAAGGGTGGAATTATTTTCGTGGACCTTCGTGATCGAAGCGGTATCCTTCAGATAATTTTTGAAGAGGATAAATGTGGAGCTGAGAGCTTTGCTAAGGCAGAGAAGCTAAGAAGTGAGTTTGTTGTAGCTATAACAGGTGAGGTTTCATTGCGTGCAGGTGGTATCAATAAGAATCTTGCAACAGGTGATATAGAGATTATTGCTAAGGATATCAGAATACTTTCAGAATCTGAGACACCTCCGTTCCCAATCGAGGAGAATTCCAAGACTAAGGAAGAAATCCGTCTTAAGTATAGAACTTTAGACCTTAGAAGACCTGACCTTCAGAGAAATCTTATACTTAGAAGTAAGGTTGTAAGTATAATCCGTAATTTCCTTGCTGAAGAGGGATTCTTAGAGATTGAGACACCTATTCTTAATAAGTCAACTCCTGAGGGAGCAAGAGACTATCTTGTTCCAAGCCGCGTACATCCGGGATCATTTTATGCACTTCCTCAGTCACCTCAGATATTTAAACAGTTACTTATGGCTTCAGGCTATGATCGCTATTATCAGGTGGCAAAATGTTTCCGTGACGAGGATCTACGTGCTGATCGTCAGCCGGAGTTTACACAGATAGATATGGAGTTATCATTTGTTGATATAGATGACGTGCTCGATGTTAACGAGAGACTGCTTGCAAGAGTATTCAAGGAGGCAATTGGCGTTGACGTTCCGCTTCCTATCCAGAGAATGACTTGGGCAGAAGCTATGGAGCGTTTCGGTTCGGATAAGCCGGATATCCGTTTTGGTATGGAACTTAAAAATGTTACAGATGTGGTTAAAGATTGTGGCTTTGGCGTATTCACAGGTGCAATAGAAAACGGTGGTTCTGTACGAGGTATCAATGTTAAGGGACAGGGAGCGATGCCTCGTAAGAAGATTGATGCCCTTGTTGATTTCGCAAAAGGCTATGGTGCAAAGGGGCTTGCGTATATTGCAATCGGTGAAGACGGCTCATTTAAGTCATCCTTTGCTAAATTCATGACTGATGAGGAGATGAATAACCTGGTTTCTGCACTTGACGGTGAGAATGGTGACCTTCTTCTCTTTGCTGCAGACAGAGACAAGATAGTATTCTCTGTACTTGGAGCACTCAGATGTGAGATGGCTTCACAGTTAGAACTTACAAAGAAAGACGATTACAGATTCCTCTGGGTAACTGAGTTCCCTGTATTTGAGTGGTCAGATGAGGAGGAGAGATATCAGGCTATGCATCATCCGTTCACAATGCCTATGGAGGAGGATATCGATCTTCTTGATACAGATATGGGTAAGGCAAGAGCTAAAGCTTATGACATAGTATTAAATGGTTGCGAGCTTGGTGGTGGTTCTGTCCGTATTCATCAGGATGATATTCAGGAGAAAATGTTTAAGCTTCTCGGAATAAGTGAGGAGGATGCTAATGACAGATTTGGTTTCATGCTTACAGCATTTAAGTATGGTGTACCGCCTCATGCAGGACTTGCATTTGGACTTGACAGAATGATTATGCTTATGACAGGTGCAGAGTCGATTCGTGACGTTATCGCATTCCCTAAGATTAAGGATGCAAGCTGCTTGCTTTCAGATGCACCGTCAGGCGTTGACAAGAAACAGTTGGATGAGCTTTGCATTGAAGTTAAGGTTAGTGAAGAATAATATATTGATCGTTAAGGTAACGTTAAGATTAAGCGATTTTACCGGTAAGATTCCTCTGGTATGATAGGGTCATAAAGGTAAGAGAGCAGTTCGCTAGATAAGAATTATCAACATTGCATCTGACATTTAGAACTGCAATATAACATATACCCCATACAAGATAAATAATTATTAAAAAGGAGGAATCATTATGTGGGATAGAAAAAAATTAAAGGGAATCGCAAAAGAAAAGTTTCAGGCTAATTATTGGAGATGCGTGTTGGTAGCAATAATCTTCTCGTTTATCATGGGAGGCGCAGGATATGCCGGATACCATGGAAACTACAATTTTAACAACTTCAATAATCACAAGGTTTATGAGACAACTGATGACAAGAAAGACGAGACAACAGACGAAGAATTGTTTGATGAGAATGATCCGGATGATGCCAAGGTTAAGGCGGCTTATGAAAGTGCACTTGGCAAGGATATAAATGAAGCAATCAAGGATGCTGAGGAAGCAGATAAAGAAGTACAGTTTGTTTTTGACAGATTTAAGGATATGGATCGTTCAGCTATGGCTGCATTCGTAGTGGTTATGGTAATCGTTGTAACAATAATAATTTTGATCGCAGTAGCAATTGGAATGGTAGTTGATGCATTCTTACTTAACCCGGTTGAAATCGGATGTGCTAAGTTCTTCTATAAGAACTTAAGCGAACCTGCAAAGGTTGCAAATGTAGCAAGTGGTTTTGATAACAGCTATAAGAACGGTGTTAAGGTAATGTTCTTTAGAGATTTATATCTTTTCCTCTGGTCATTACTTTTTATCATACCTGGTATCATCAAGTCATATGAGTACAAAATGATTCCTTATCTCCTTGCAGAGAACCCTGATATGACTAAGGAAGAGGCATTTGCAGAGAGTAAGAGAATGATGGACGGTCAGAAATGGAATGCATTCGTGTTGGATCTTTCATTCCTTGGATGGGATATTCTTTCAGGATTGTTCACAATGGGTCTTCTTTCAGTATTCTTTGTAAGACCATATAAGAGATCAGCTCAGGCAGCACTTTACGATGCACTTAAATACGGTACAGTTTCAAACGAGAATAATGTTGTACCGATGTAATTGCCGACAAGGAGAGGTGTATGAGTTACAAGATTTTAATTGCAGACGATGAAGCGGAGATAAGGGATCTCTTAAAGCTTTATCTTGAAAATGAAGGATATAAAGTGATTGAGGCAGCAGATGGAAGGGCTGCCCTTTCACTGCTTATTAAGGAAAAACCGGATCTTTGTGTGTTAGATATAATGATGCCGGAGATGGATGGATATCATGTGTTACAGGAACTTAGAAAAGAGAGCAATATTCCTGTGATAATTTTATCAGCGAAGGATGCAGATTCCGAGAAGATTCTTGGACTTAATCTGGGAGCGGATGACTACCTTTCAAAACCGTTCAATCCGTTAGAAGCTGTAGCAAGAGTTAATTCCAATATCAGGAGATTTTACAGTCTTGGAGCTAATGAAGTTAAGGTGGAGGTTATTAAGGTAAGAGATTTATCATTAGATCCTGAGTCGTGTACTTTTAAAAAAGGTGATAAGACAATTGAGCTTACATCGGTTGAATATAAGATTATGGAACTTTTCATGACTCATCCTGGCAAGGTGTTTACAAAACAGCAGATATATGAGCATGGATGGGGTGATGAATATATCATTGCAGACAATAATATCATGGTCTGCATAAGCAAATTACGAAGTAAGCTGGACGAGGATCCGTCCGCATATATTAAGACATTAAGAGGATTGGGATATCGGCTTGAAGCATAGCTATATCATGATATATTATACACGGATGTATATATAGCATGAACGAGTGTTTTTTTGTGCCATGGATGGCACAATTACGAAGTTTATGATATAACGAGTGGGAGCGGATAACATACTGATGTGTAGACTAGATTGAAGTGGAAAGTGTGTCGTGACTTGAAAAAGGAGCTTAGTAAGATATGCAGAACTATAACGAGCAGGAAAAGAAACTACAATTTTTTCTGATTAAGGAATTCATGATAACACTGGTCTTGGTAAGCGTGGTCGAGTACGTAATACTATTGATGGTCAATCATGTTCTTATGCCGTTTGTACTTAGAGATTTTTTTCCACATTATGACAAGAGCGAACTTATCAACAGTGGTACAATCATAATACTTGCATTTTTGTTGTTAGCTGCTTTTCTTGTGGGAATAATAGAGGCGATTCTGCCCGATCAGATTAAGCGTCCGGTAAGCTGGCTTTCAAACCTGTTGCAGAACCAGAGTAACAGGACAATGCTTACAACCGGCAGCGAGGATATAATTGACAGATTAAATGGATTGCAGCAGTTTCTGCTTTTTATGATAATACTTGCAATGTTCGTTCTTATTGTTCTGCCGTATTTTGTAGGAGCACTTCATTTTACCCGTATTACGGTTAAAGAGTTTAATAAGATTGCAGAGATGAGAGTTAAGGCGAGAAAGGATTTTGAGAAGAGAAGGAATCTGATGCTTTCTGATATAGCGCATGATCTTAGGACTCCGATTACAACTATGGCGGGATATTCAAAGGCACTTTCTGACGGAATGGTTTCTGACGAAAAGAAACAGGAATACCTTGATGCGATTATGGCAAAGTCTGAACGGGTAAATGAGCTTATTCAGCTATTGTTTGATTATGTGAAGTTAGACAGTGATGGATTTTCGTTAAACAGGCAACCGACAGATATTTATGAAATTGTGAGAGAATGCGGGGCTATACAATATTCTGATATCGAGGATGCCGGCATGGAGCTTGAGGTGGATATTCCTGAGAAGGAAATGAAATTGTCCGTGGATAAAATTCAATTATCAAGAGTGATTACGAATCTGATAACCAACGCTATAAAGCATAATGAGAAGGGTGACAGAATAGCACTTGTGGTTGATCAGTATGATGATAGAATTCAGATAATGGTTGCAGATTCCGGAAAAAAGATACCTGACGAGAAAGCAGAACATCTTTTTGAACCATTTATTATGGGAGATGAATCCAGAAACAGTAGGGGTGGATCCGGACTTGGTCTGTCCATTGCAAAGAAGATTGTGGAAATGCACGGATACAATATCCGGTTGATTCAGCAGCCGGATATCGTAAGATTTAAATATGTGGATAAATATGTAAAGATGTTTCTTATTACTATACCGCTAAATGATTAGTGATGGGTAAACTTGATGATGTCCTGCTTAGTTCTCAGTTTCTTGATTTATTTGCACACGCTGACACTGGATGGATTTGGGTCAGGATATACAAATCTTGGCTCATTCTCCAATCTGGGTTATGACATAGTTAATCTAAATGTCGGAATTGTTGAAACCATCAATAATATTATTAATTGTCATACGCACCCTCCTTTTTATAAATTACAATATCAGGCGTTTGCGAAACGCTTATTTGTTCTTTCTCTCAAAATACGGTGCATAAGTACCGACGGTCGCAAAGGGTCTGTTTATGGAATCTGTATAATATGCACAACGAGATATACCATATCCATGCGTTTCGCAATCAACTAAATTACAATATCAGGTGATTACAAAATACAACATAAGGTTATGAGGCTCACGATTAGTTTTTACAGTGGACCATATCCTGTCTTGGTTGCAAACACAAGAAAAACCAGTGCGATTACACACCATATAATGAATAACGGTAGAAGAAATTTAAGCCATTTTCCAAATGGTACCCTGCATATTGCCAGTGCGGCCAGAATCTCGCCACCGGTAGGAGATAATATGTTGGTAAATGAATCACCTAACTGATATGCGAGCACAGCAGTTTGCCTTGTTATATCAGATGAATCGGCCAGAATAGTCATAAGTGGCATCGTGATGTTGGCCTGTGCTGAGCCTGATGGAACAAAAACATTAAAGACGAGGTGGAATACAAACATGCCGCACGCCATAAGTGTATTGGGTATGCTGGTTAGCAATTCGTCTAACGAGTGAAGAATCGTATCCATCACATTGGCATCCTTAAGAAGAAGAACCGCTGAGTTAGCAAGACCTATCATGATTCCCGGAAGCAGCATATCTTTGCAACCATTGATGAATTTATCACAGATGTCGGAGGGCTTTAATCCGCCGATAATACCGCTTATAATTCCGACTGCAAGAAAGATTCCGGCCAGCTCGTCAACATAGTAGTCCATTTTGATGATTCCCCATACCGAGTAAATGATACCGATGGAAAAAACAATTACAACAAAAAGCTGTCGCATGGTAAATTCAGGTATGTTATCAAGTTTGATCTTTTTATCCTGATTATGCTCTAAGTCGTATGCATAGGATATACTTAGTTTTTTATTCTTTTTGACAAGCTTTGTGTATAAAAGTACATATATGATAGAGGCAAGCTCCAAAACAATGAATAAAGCGATGCGCAGATTCATTCCGGAAAACCTTGGAAGACCTGCAATCTCCTGGGCGGTACCAACAGTAAAAGGATTGGTAATACCACCGCCATAACCGGCAGCGGCTGCCATGAAAATGATTCCGATGGCTGTCATGGAATCGTAGCCGACAGTTATACAGCATGCAAGAACGAGAGGCACGAATACAAGAAACTCTTCAAAGTTACCGCAGAAAGCAGCCCCGCACCCAAAAAAGATCATAAGAATAGGAATCATCAGAAATTCTCTGCCCTTGATTTTCTTCAATATATTGGCAATTCCGACGTTTAGTGCCCCGGTGCCGTTAAGTATTCCGAACATGCCACCGATGATTAAGAGAAAACATATGACGTATGCCCCTTCCTGCATTCCAAGCGTCATTGATTTAAGAAGTTGAAATGGAGTTGCCGGAGTTCTTTCAATGTATGTGAAGCTGTCCGGATCAATGACTTCCTTACCTACAGCTTCGTTGAACGATATTTCATATTGTCCTGCGGGAATGATGTAAGTCAGTGCCGCACACACACATACTACAATTATCATCAAAAGTAACGGATTTGTTGTCTTCATATTCTTAACATCTTTCTTATCCATCTTTGACACCTCATTCTTTGTCTAAACCAATACTTTTCATAAACTCTTTGTTCTTTTTATCTAACTCGCTCTGTGAATATTTGTCAGTTGAGTGAACAAGTTTTTTCTCATCTTCCATATCGTAAGCGGTTGCAGCATCAACTTCTTCTTTGTTGAGTTTGTTCTCCTCTGCAAGTGCAAGAAGTGCGTCTACAACTTCTTCCTCAAGCTGTGTTCCACGTATACGTTTAATCTCAGCCAGAACATCCTCTAAAAGCATCTGTTTTCTGTACGGACGTGTTGAGTACATGGCGTCAAAGGTGTCTGCAACAGCTATTATTCTTGCTACTTCAGGAATCTCATCACCTTTTAGCCCTCTTGGATATCCCTTTCCGTCCATACGCTCGTGGTGATATCCAGCACCGACTGCCAGATTTTTAACTATGTTAACATTTGATAATATCTTTCTGCCAGCGGCAGCGTGAGACTTCATTATCTTAAATTCTGTGTCATCGAGTCTTTCAGGTTTGTTAAGGATACTGTCGGGAATGCTCAGTTTTCCGATGTCGTGTAATAGTGCTATATTATGGAATTCGTTAATGTCTTCTTCTGTATACCCCCTGGTTTCACTAAGTTTTTCTGCAAGCATTTTGGTGTAATATGCAACACGGAATGAGTGACCGCGGTTTTGTGAGTCACGCATGTCAATACATTTTGCAAAGGTATGCATGATCTGATTGATGAATTCCTGATCTTCCTTCTGTTTTTCGATAAGTGCTTCGTTGCGTTTCTTGAAATGATTCCATATTGCATAAGATATGGCTCCGATGATAACACTCATAAGTATGAACCAGAACCAGAAGCTCTCATAAGCGGAATTTTCTTTGTTGATGGCAACGGCTATGGTCTTATCCACCTTACCGGTCTCATCATTTATTACATTGAGGTGGAAGACATATTTACCACCGTCTAAGTTGGTGTAAATGACAGGAGAAAGATCCTGCTTTGTCGTGGTAATAGGTTCTTTGTCAAAGCCATCAAGATAGTAACTGATTCTTGGATTGTTAAGCCCGTATGTCATTGCGAATGCATTGATTACGAGGCGTTTGCTGCCTGCCGGAAGAGATACCGGTTCATTGTATGTGACAGGAACCTCCTTGTCGTCTATTTCAACAGTTGGCACGGCTAGCTTAACACTTGCTGTATCATTTTCGTCATCATTGATGTTAACAACACAGACACCGGTGGTTCCTGAGATATACAGGCGTCCCTCTTCATCTAAGTAGCTTCTTGAATTACCTGTTGATATGTAAGGGAGACCGCTTCTTGTGTTGTAGAAACTGTATTCTATATTTTCATTTTTTATAAGCTGATCGGTTTTGGTAACATATACTCCGTTAGAAGAGAGTACCCATGCACCTTCGTGGTTATCGAAGTATATATCAAGGTTGTTACTGTAAGGGAAATTAGATACTGCAGTTATCTCGCCATCCTTCATATATTCTATGGCGTTAGAGGTTATAATCCAGAACAATTCGTTGTCTTCGTCCCATTTAATCTGCATTATAACACCACTTGTAAGGCCGTCATCAAAGCTTAATCGTGAAACTTTGTTGCCGTCGATGACATAGATACCTTCTCCGTCACTTCCGAGATATAATTTTCCATCAGGACCTTCACAAACAGAGAGAATTTCTGTGTTGTTGATACCCTCGTCGTGACCGTAATGTGCGGTTACTTTATCATTATCAACTATGAAAAGACCATTAGCGGTAGATACGGCAATGCTTCCGTCCGAGCACTCAATACATGATCTGGTCTTTTCGGCGTCAAGACCGTTAGTGTGGTTAAGACTTGTTATCTCTCCATTGTTTTTAAGGCATACAAGACCTGTGTCACCATGTGTACAGAACCACAGATTGTTGTTACTGTCTTTTTTGATGCAACGGATTCGGACGCCTTCAAGATATTTCGTTATCTCGTTGTCGACTCTGGTATAGTTATTCTTGTTAACAATTACAAGTCCGTCATCGGTTCCTAAATACAGATCGTTATCCTTAACGCAGGTAGAATTGACTACCATGTTGTCAAGTTCGGCAAGTCTGCTGATATCGGTGAAACGATCGGGCACAAGCTTAAGGACACCCTGTCTTGTGGAGGTGAACCACATATTGCCCTCGTGATCTGATAAGATGTTTCCAACTGAATTGGTAAGAGGAAGTTCATCCATCTGGTGATATGCTTTCTTTTCGTCTATATATCCGATGCCGTTAGTTGAACTAACCCATAATATATCGTTGGATTTATAAATGGAACTGATGTTTTGCTGGGGTGCGACATTATAAGTGTCTACAATTTTCATGGAATTGTCAGCGTCAACTTTAAGAAGCTCAGACTCAATCGTACCCATATACAGAATACCCTGATCATCAGGATCGGCATAGATTGTATTTACCGGATTATCACCGAATTTTTCCGGACTGTAGAAGGCGGAAATCTTCTGATCCTTCGCTACAAAAACTGCACCATCCAAAGTAAGTCCATATACATTGCCATCATTACATTTGACAAGTCTGGTTATGTATTCTGTGTTAACCTGAGGATCGTCTACAACGTGAATTTCCATGTCATCATTTCCTACAACATCAAGTCCCTGTGTTGTCGCAATAAGAATGTTGCCTTCCGTATCTTCGCATATGGCACGGACAGAATAGGATTTCATACCTTTTGCTTTGCCGTACACTTCGAGATTGCCATGATCATAACAGGCAATACCGTTCTCGTTAGTGCCTATCCAGACACGGTCTTTGGAGTCGACATATAAGCTGAATACGCTGGAAATTCCTGTTGTAGAATCGAATCTGTAGAAGTTAGAACCGTCGTAACGAATAAGACCACTGTAGCCGCCAAGCCAGATGAAACCGTCAGAGGTCTGTACTATTGCGTTAGCCTCAGAGGTTGGCAGTCCGTTAGAAGAGTCATAAAGAATAGCTGTATAATCGGAATTCTTTCCGAGCAGATTACGCCTTGTGCCGATTGCAGCACAGACTGGAATGTATGTACCTAAGATTAAGATACCTGCAATAAATGAAACAATAAACCGGGGTAGAAACCGGTTGTTCCTCATAGTCTGTTTATTCATATTGTACGCCCCCTTTTGATAGAAATATTATATACAATGGGGGCTATTTTTTCAATATTTTTTGAGGGGTGAGTTACAAGTCAAAGAGAAATTAAGTATAGGTTATATGATTATTTTATTTGAGTTGTTGTTATGTCAAAATCATGATAGAATGGCAGAGATATTTTGTTTAGATATATAATGGAGGCATTTTATAATATGAAACTAAAGATTGCAATTTGCGATGATGAACAGATTCTATGTGAATCCGCAAAAGAAAGTATTTTAAATCTAAAAAATGGATATGAAGTAGACACTTATTTTTCTGTTTATGAACTTATGGATTCTTATATATTATATGATGCTATTTTTCTTGACATTGAGATGCCTGGAAAAAATGGAATGGAGACTGCATATGACCTGAGAAATAAGGGATATAAAGGTGAAATAGTTTTCTTGACGAGTCATTCTGAATTTATGCAAGAGGCTTTTAAAGTAAGAGCATATAGATTTATTACAAAACCTATTTGTGATTATGATCTGGAGGAATCATTGAATCAGTTGGAGAATGAAATTAGGGAAAATGAAATAATATCTATAGAAAGTTTTGGAAAAAATCAGTTTGTGTATGTAAAAGACATAATATATATTGAGGCAAAAAAGAAATATACTGTTATATATATGTGTAATGGAATAATAGAAACGGCATATTCACTTAAGTACTGGTTTGAAAGGCTGTCGGACAAAGATTTTTTTCAAGTGCATAAATCTTATATTGTTTCAATGTATTATATATTAGTAATTGAAACTGGCTCTATACACCTTAGAGAGATTGGTATTTCAATACCGGTGTCAAGAAGACGATATAGTGATGTTAGGCAGAAATACTTTGAATACGTTAACTTACATGCACGAATAATTTGATGATAATATCAATTTTTATTCTAGAGGAGAAAATTGTGGAACAGATTTTTGTAAATGGATTGTATTATTCTATTGAATTTATTAAATTACTTTTGGCGATGGTATTTATATGGAGAGTAAAACCTAAAAAGAGTATTGGTTTTGTGTTCGTGGCAAGTTTAATGTTCGTTATGACAATATCATGGTTTAAAGATCTTTCTCAAATTAGTATTGTATATGCGATTATAAATGTGATTATTATCACTGTTTTTACAAGTGGGAAAAATAGAATGATGTTATCTTTGTTATCATTTATTCTAATTTCACTTGTGGATATGTTATTTGCCGAGATACTTTTTAACGTATATTTTAATGACTATAGTATATTGATTGATAACGTATATGGTGTGATGCTGTGTAATACAGTAAGTCTTATTTTGCTTGTTGTTTATGCGTTTGTATTTGGGAAAAAATATGTAAATTCCCCGCGTGTTACAAGAATACTGCTGCCTATATATATTATTGGTGGACTTACACTTACGATTTTTGTGACAGGTATACAGATAATTGGTATGGATGGAGATAATAAAATACAGCACAATATTTTATTTTTAGGGATACTGCTTGCAACTGTTTTTGCCGTGGCAGTATGTGTTTTGTTGGAACATGACAAAAAAGAAAATGAACATCTTAGTAGTATAAATGAAATGAATAGTAGATTGATGGAAGCACAGAGTAATTATTATTTAAGATTACTTCAAAAAGAAAAAGAGACAAAGGCATTTCGACACGATATAAGAGCACAGTTTATGTGTATGGGTATGTTATATGAAAAAGGAGACTACGAAAAACTTGGCACATATATTCATGAAGCACAAAGCGTTGTTCTTGACCTTTCATCAGAAATTGACACAGGAAATGATTATGTAAATGCGATTATAACGGATTTGGACAGCAGGTATCCCACCGTTGAGTTAGAGTGGAAGGGAAGAATTCCTGATATAATATTGTCGTATATGGATATTTGTACGGTGTTTTATAATCTGTTAAAAAATGCTTATGAGGCAGCATATGAGGCGGAAGAAAAGAAAATTAAGGCTTTTATAAGAATTCAACAACAGAGTATATTTATTTCAGTATTAAATAATTATAGGGAGATTGTTCTAGATAATAGAAATGGATTTAAGACCACTAAAGAAGGTGAGGGGCATGGCTATGGCATGGAGAATATAAGAAGATGCGTAGAAAAGTATCATGGCGAATATAGTGTTGCTGTGGAGCAAAATATTTTTAAAACAGATATTATGATGTTAGATGTAGTCAAAAATGAAAATTGAGGAATGAACGGTAGAAATTAGGGGATGAACGGTATTGTCAAAGATGATCAAAAAAGATAGTATAAATATGTTTGAATTCTTGTAGAAAGATAATATTACCTATGTAAATCAAGAGGTATTTTTGTTCCATGATTCTATATATAATAACATTGTATTGGGGAAAAAAGATATTTCGCCAGATGACTTTATTAAAGTGTGTGAAATGACAGGAGTAAGTGAATTTGTTAATAATTATCCAGAAGGATATGATTATGTTTTGAGTGATAATGGCAAGAATCTTTCAGGAGGGCAAAGAAGGAAAATTGCTTTGGCTAGAGCGTTGTTATGTAATACGGAAATGTTTATTTTTGATGAGAGCACAAATAATTTGGATGAAGATTCAGAAAGGAGATTTTTAGAGATTATAGAACGATACTTGATTGGTAAGACAATAATTTTTATTTCACACAATAATGTTTTTGATAAATATGTTAATAAAATATATCGATTGGAAAGAGGGGAATTATTGCCATGCTAACAATAACAAATCTTACGAAGTATTATAAAAAAAATGTTGCTGTAAATCATTTTGATGTGGATATAAAAAAAGGACATATCTATGGATTTATTGGACCAAATGGAGCTGGAAAAACAACTTTTTTTAAGATGCTTGCAGGCTTGGCAATTCCAAGTGAGGGTGAAATTATGGTTTCGACGGGTGAGAAGTTCGAAAAATATAAAATGAAGATGAGTTTTATGATTGAAGCTCCATATCTATATGAGAAAATGACTGCTTTTGAAAATATGAAAATTATTGGAGGGATAAAAGGCGAGTCAGATGATAGTGTACTCTTGGATTATTTGAAGATAGTAAAATTAGATCAAACTGGAAAAAAGAAGGTTAAGGATTTTTCGCTTGGAATGAAACAAAGATTGGGGATTGCATGTGCACTAGTTGGAAATCCGGAAATTATTGTATTGGATGAACCGATGAATGGAGTTGATCCGGAGGGGATAGTGATTTTAAGAGAAATTCTTTTGTCATTGGTAGAGAAAAGAAATGTTACATTGATGATTTCTAGTCATATTTTGAGTGAACTATATAACTTGTCTACGGATTTTATTTTTATCCGAAATGGTAATATTGTTAAAAAGATGACAAAAGATGCTCTTGATCGGTTGACAAGTGGAGTTATAGAAATTGGGACAGATGATGTTGGAGTATTTGACTTTTTAGTACAACAATATGGGGTAGATAATGTTACTCAAAAAGAATCTTATATCTACTTAACTCAGGATAAAAAAAATCCTACTGAGATATCAAAAGAATTAATTGAAAAAGGATTTACATTTACAGGAATTCGAGAGCAGTCAGTAGAACTTGAAACATATTACATGAGAGAGATAGTAGGTGGTAGTCATGAGTAAATTGTGGAGAGTAGAGAGGTATCGTTTTTTTAAGGATTGTATGATATGGATAGCGGTGGCGGTTATGTTGAGTGTATTGTTGTTTTTATCTACAGAAGATCCGGAAATGTTGATTGGAGATAACACTTTAGAAGGTACGATAACATCGACTCTTAAATTGGCTAATATTTTTATTGCACTTGTCGTTTGTGTTGCGGTGGCGGTTTATATTGGAAGGGAATTTAAGCAAAAAACAATATGTTATGAGGTTATGCGTGGCTACGGTATGTGGAGAATTGGTTTTATTAAAACGCTAACTTGCGGATTTATAAATGCAATTCTGTTGCAATTGGCTATTTGGATATATGTAACAAGTATGGATGGTAAAACAAACCTATTTTCATTTGGGCGCTGGTGTCTAATGTTTTTGATTCTTTGTCATATATGTACATGTGTTACCTTATATGTTATTTTGTTTAGGGACGGTGGAATCGGAGGATGTCTTGCGTTCGTAAGGTTTACGTTGTTTAGTGTTATGGGTATTTTTATTTCGGAAATAATTCTTCCGGATTTTGCACAGGACATATATATGGCGTTTTCACCAATGAGTCAATGGAATGTTGTAATCAATGTGAGGGATTCAATTCCAATGATATATCTTGTAGGTGTTCCTGTCAGTTTTCTATTGGAATATACACTATTACTTGTTATGGTGCAGTTGGTATCGAAAAAGAAGGATTTTTAAAAGGATAATAGAGTATGAAAACGTTTAGATTATGCAAAATTGAGGGGTATCGTTTTATTCATTCATTAGAGATTACCAAGTATTTTGTAATTATTCCAATTGTCTTGGTATTAATGTGTTATGTGAATATTTACACTGTTAGGAGTTCTGTTAGTAATGTTGCAATATGGAGTTCGATATCATCCGCATATTTGTATATACTGTTATCGTTTATTATTTTGATTGCTATTTATGTAGGGAGAGAATATCGATATAAGACAATTAATTATGAAGTGGTTAGAGAATATGGTATCTGTCGAATTGCAATAGCGAAAACAATTACATGTGGGTTGATTGTACCTTTAGTATATACGATGTGCATATTGTTTTATCTGTTTCTTTTGGTGGATAATTTTACGCTAACGTATGTTTGGAGGATCATTTTATTGTGTGTGGTACATATGCATATTTGTACAGCTACTATAATGTATGTAATGCTTTGTAAAAACGGAATTTGGGGAGGTGTTGTGGGATTTTTAAGGTTTTTTGTGATAGAGATTGTCTTACAATCATTTTTAGTAGATGATAAAATTATAATGATAAAATTTATTTATAAGATGATGGCTTTTCAGCAATGGAGCGATATGATACGCATTGATTTGCCAATTAATGCGTATTATGGTTGGATGATAATATTGACCATGATGGCAGAATGCGTAATCTTATTGGAATTGTTGCGGTTAAATAAAAAAAAATATGACTTCGTATAATTGTGTTTTTCCATTGGGTTAGTTCAAAATTTGCTGTGTAATAGTGCGCATGCTCAAAGAAATGATGTTGAACGGTGTTGCGTATAATCAAAAAATAGATGCGAGAAAAAATAAGGTGATATAACTCACATGTTATGCATATTTAAAAGGTATATACTATATCAAATGTTATATATAAGATAAGGAGACAGACCAATGGGAAATTATTTCAATCCAGAAATCGAGACCATGCCGGTAGAGGATATCAAGAAACTCCAGAGCGATTGTTTAAAAGAACAGGTTAACAAGTCATCAACATGAATATTTGGAAAGACTTTGCGACACTATGTATTATATTGATAATGGAAACTTAATTGTTTTTAATGAAAAGAAGAAAGCGGAGTATTTTGCAGTATAATATACTGGTGTAGGTTACGCGATTAACCTATTGCCATTAATAGGGTTTTGTACTAATAATATTTATACAATAAATGTACAACTACCCGGAGGAAATAATAATGGCAAAAGAATCATTTATCAGAACTTCAATGAAGATTGCCATTCCTGTAGCAATACAGGCGATGTTGCAATCTTCTTTTTCAATGGTAGACCAGTTGATGGTCGGACAACTCGGAAAAACCGCTATAGCTGCGGTCGAGGTCGGAAGTAAACCGGGATTCATATTCACGTTTGTCAGCGGAGCGGTTGCAACGGTTACAGGAATAATGGTATCCCAGTATATAGGCAAGCAAGATAAGGAGAAAATTCATGTCAGCATGTCTGTGAATATGTGCGTCATGATGGCTATTGCACTTCTAACAACTCTGGTTTGTCTGTTTATTCCGGGAATGCTTTCGGCAATATACACACGGGATACAGCAGTAATAGACAGTGCGGAAAGCTATATCCGGATTGTATCATTTATCTATCCGCTTTCCGGAATATCAACTCTGCTTGCGGTACACTTAAGGTGCCGTAATCATTCCGAATATCCGCTATATATAAGCGGTGCAGCAGCTATTATCAACACAGGACTTAATTACGTCCTAATATTTGGACGAATGGGATTACCGGCTATGGGTATTCGCGGTGCGGCAGTTGCCAGTGTGATATCACAGGTTATCAATCTTATTTTGATGATAATCTGTTATAAAAAAGTATGTGATTTCAAGTTTGATATTCATATGAGTAGAGCAGAAGTGATGCAGTATTCAGCTATGTTAATACCGATTGTTCTTAATGAATTGTTATGGACTACAGGACAAAATGTGAATACATTTATATATGGTCATATGGGTACGAGTGAGCTTGCCGGAATGTCTCTTACCGGACCGGTTCAGGGACTTTTCATGGGGGCGCTGTCGGGACTGTCTCAAGCTGCGGGTATACTTATTGGAAAAAGACTTGGTGAACAGAAATATGACAAAGCTTATAATGAATCCAAGAAGTTGTGTGTATATGGTTTTGTATGTTCGGTTGTTTTATCTGCTGTGATAGTTCTTGTTGGAAAGCTTTACACATCATTGTATAATGTAGATGCGGATGTTAAAACAATAGGTTCAATGCTTCTGATAACATTTGCAATTTTAGCTCCGGTTAAAGTTCTGAATATGATACTTGGAGGCGGTATAATTAGAAGCGGTGGCAGAACTAAGTACATAATGATTATTGACATATTAGGAACCTGGCTTATTGGTGTGCCACTTGGATTGTTTACCGGATTATATCTTAAGCTTTCTATAGTCTGGACATATTTTATCCTGTCACAAGAGGAAGTGGTCAGACTGATAATCTCATTTTATATGTTCAGAAGCAGAAAGTGGATGAATACAATTGAGTAGAGGAATGTTGGAATGTGGGATGAAAACAAGGTCAGAATAATTGATATAGCAGATGAACTCGGATTAAGCACAGCGACCGTATCTAATGTGCTTCATGGCAAGACGAAGAAGATTTCGGATGCAACGGTAAAGAGGGTTGAAAAGAAGCTTGAGGAGAGCGGATACATACCCAATATGGCTGCAACTTTACTTGCCAGGAACAATTCAAGGATAGTGGGTGTTGTGGTAAATGATCACAAGAAGTACGAAGGTAAGGTGATACAGGATCCGTTTATCAGTGCTGCTGTTAATTATTTGTCGGATGAGATAGAAAATGCCGGTTATTATATGATGCTTAAAAAGGTGACAGATATTATGGAGCTTGTCAGATTTGCTTCGATGTGGAATCTGGATGGACTTATAATTATCGGTTTTTGCGAGGGTGAATATCAGAATCTTCGTGACCATATCCGCATCCCTATTGTAGTGTACGATGGAATTATGACGGAGAATGAAAGGATAAGCAATATTACCATAGATGATTATGATGGTGGAAGACAGGCGGGAGCTTATCTTAAAAGTATGGGGCATTCTAAGGTTTTATGTATTTCGGATAATGAAACGGGCATGGATATTACCAGATATGAGGGATTATGTGAGGGCTTAGAAAGAAAGGCTGATTTTCTGTTAATTCCGATGACAGCGAAAGAAAGGTATCAGTTCTATGAGGAAAAACTTGAATGTTTGATGCAATGCTCTGCCGTGTTTGCTGTATCAGACTATTATGCCATTGACTTGATGACTTTTCTAAAGGCTCACAATGTTAGGGTTCCTGAAGATATTTCTTTGGTTGGTTTTGATGGAAGTGATGACTGTCTTAAGGTTATTCCATCGCTTACTTCAGTTGAGCAGGATAATTCACTAAGGTCGAAAAAAGCCATAGAACTTCTTCTTGAGATGATAAAAAATCCGGATTATTCAGAGAGCGTATGTGTTCCTGTGCAATTAATAGAAAGAGAAAGTGTCAGAAAATATATAAAAAATGATTGTGATAGCGATAATAAAATGATATAATTCACATGTTATGCACATTTGCAAAGTATATAATATACATTAAATGTTCTATATATGATAAGGAGACAGACCAATGGGAAATTATTTTAATCCGGAAATCGAGACCATGCCGGTAGAGGAAATCAAGAAACTTCAGAGTGACCGGTTAACAGAGCAGGTAAAGCATGTATATGATAATGTTGCTTTCTATCGTGAGAGAATGGACGAGGCGGGCGTTAAGCCGGAAGATATTAATGGAATAGAGGACTTGCATAAGCTTCCATTCATAACAAAGGAAGATCTTAGAGATCAGTATCCGTACGGATTATTGGGTGTGCCTCTTAATGATGTAGTAAGAATACATTCGACCAGTGGTACTACAGGTCGTCGTGTTGTATCATTTTATACACAGAATGATCTTGATATATGGGATACATGTTGTTCAAGAGCGTTAGTTGCAGCGGGAGCAACAACTGAGGATGTTGTTCAGGTAAGTTATGGTTTTGGTCTGTTTACAGGAGGTGCCGGTCTTAACGGTGGTTCTCATAAGCTTGGATGTCTAACAATTCCGATGTCTTCAGGTAATACTGATCGTCAGATACAGTTTATGGCGGACTTGGGTTCTACAATTCTTTGTTGTACTCCTTCTTACGCAGCATTTTTAGGTGAGAGTATCAAAGAACGTGGAGTTAAGGATCAGTTGAAATTAAAGTCAGGTATCTTCGGTGCAGAGTCATGGACTGAGGAGATGCGCCACAATATAGAACAATCACTTGGAATCAAGGCATATGATATCTATGGTCTTACCGAGATTTCAGGTCCCGGCGTTTCTTATGAGTGTTCAGAGCAACGTGGAATGCATATTAACGAGGATCATTTCATTGCCGAGATAATCAATCCTGTAACAGGAGAGGTTCTTCCTGAAGGTGAGAAGGGTGAGCTTGTATTTACCTGTATTACAAAGAAAGCTTTCCCACTTCTTCGTTACAGAACACGTGATATCTGTGTGCTTTCAAGAGAGAAATGTTCTTGCGGACGTACTCATATCCGTATGAGCAAACCGCTTGGAAGAAGCGATGATATGATGGTAGTTAAGGGTGTCAACGTATTCCCTTCACAGATAGAAACAGTTCTTCTTAACAAGGGTTATGAAGCTAATTATCAGCTTACTGTAGACCGCGTAGGTAACAGTGATACTATAGATTGTGATGTTGAATGGCTTCCGGATAACGCACCGGTTGATGATGCAGATAAAGCAGCAAGAGAGAAGAAGTTGGTTTCTGCTCTTAAGTCTATGCTTGGCATTGTAGTAGGAGTTCATCTTGTTGAGCCTAAGACAGTTCCGAGAAGTGAGGGTAAGGCGGTTCGTATCATTGATAAGAGATCGCTTTATGAAGAGAGTCAGTTTAAGAAGTAATATAAATAATATGTATAATAAAATACAAAGGGTCAGGCTGTTATGCCTGACCTTTTGTGTTGCAAAAAAAGCAATTGCTTATATTAATTTTTGATTGGGTATAAACTCGATTTTTAATGTACTGTCCATTGCGGTTGCAAGTCGTTTGAGTAATGCAAGACTAGGATTTCTTGTTCCATTTTCTAATCTGCTTATGTCGGCCTGACTTATTCCTGTTTTTTCTGCAAGCTCCATTTGAGATAATCCTGCTTTTATACGTGCATTCAATAATACCCTTGTAATATCCATTTCTGGTTGTAGGGATTCGTACTCTTTTCTAAATTCGGGATTCTGCATTAATTCATCTTTTAACTGTTGTAGGTCACTCATTTTTACTTGCCTCCTTTCTGCTAAAATAAATAGCTCTCCTTTGTTTTGCTAGACTGATTTCACTACGTGGTGTTTTATTAGTCGTTTTTATAAAACCATTTGTTGCAATTATTATTCGATCACAATCAAAAAAATACAATATTCTTACAATATTTTTACTTTCGATTACCCTTAATTCGAATATTCCATCTTCTAGATGTTTGCTTAAGGGTTCTCTTGCCATATTGCCATATTCTTCAAGAAGAGAAAGACTGGCAACCACTTTTGCTTTCATCCTGATATCAAGTGATTTGATAAATGTTCCTAGTGGTTTTTTACCATCTGCTTCTTTATAAAAATCCACTTTATATTGTGACATAAAACTCCTCTCTTTATGCTATATATAGCATAATCAACGTATTGTTGTCAATATATCCTGCTTTTCTTATTTTTGTAGTTTTTCAATCTATGGATTTCGTTGGGGAATTTAATATATCTATTTAGAATAGTAGAATAAAATTATAGAAAAGGAATGTGTTTCGCGTGTTTATGCACATAATAAAGAATGATCTTGTAAATGTCAATAATAATATAATTAATATCGTTATTATTCTGTATTGGTGTTCGATTATCGATATGTATGATAGGATAGAGTCTCTTTTTAATAGTATTTTGCAAGCCTATTTGTACTTTTAAGTTGTATACTCTCGTATAAACAAAAAGCGGGAGGTAATATGCTTTATGAAAAAATAGTGATTTCAGGTTTGGTAAATATAGAAACAACAGTAGCGATTGATGAATTCCCGATAGAGTATTCACCGATTGACTACAGATTCTTTGGTGTGGAAACTTCTATATCGGGAGTTGGGTACAATGTGACAAAAGCATTGAATACTTTGGGTTCGAAAGTGGATGTGCTATCTCTTATAGGTAATGATATTTACAGGGAATCAATATTAAATGAGTTTGATAAAGAGGGAATTAATTGAAAAATATGATAACGATATAATTGTGGTTGGAATGGAAAAGTAGGGGATAAGTAAGAGCTGATATTTTAGTATTTCCATTTTTAACCTTGTATGATAGAATTAGAGAGGTTTTTATTTTGAGTTATAGGGGGATTACACCATGATAATAGATTGTCCTGCTTGCGGTGCGGGTCTTATGTTTGATCCGGAATCAGGGAAGATGAAATGTGAAGCCTGTGACAGCGTCTTTGAGACATATGAGCTTCAAGAGGATTTCGAGAAACGCGGACAGAAAGAATTAGAACGTGAAGAAAAAGCAGAAGCCACTGCGACATCCGGTCTTAAACTTGCAGGAGGAGGTGTCGGTGCTGCTGTTGAAAAAGCTGTGGAGCAGAGCACTCCGATAAGACCGACATTTAATCCGGAACCCGCCTTCAATCCCAATAGTGATTTTGACCATCCGGTATTTGACCACACGGATGTATATTCGCAGGAAGATTATCAAAATACCGAAGACATGGAAGAAACCATGGAGTGTAATATCTACACATGTACCTCATGTGGTGCAGAGGTTGCAATTAATAACGTTGAAGCTTCGACTTTCTGTTCTTTCTGTGGACAGCCGACAGTTGTGTTTAACCGTGTGGCATCACAGAAGAAACCGAAATACATAATTCCATTTTCGGTGACAAAGGAGCATGCTATAAGCCGTATTCGTGAAAAATTAAACTCAGGATTTTTCGTTCCTGCGGCGATTAAGAATTTTGAGATAGAAAGAGTAAGAGGTATCTATATTCCGTTCTGGCTTTATGATATATATTACCATGATTCGCAGTATTTAAAAGGTACGGTTGGAAGTGGTAAGAACTCTCATACATACTATTATTTCCGAGAGGCAGATTGTGAGTTTGTAAAACTTACGCTTGATGCATCCCGGCAGTTAAATGATGAGTCATCACAGCGATTGGAACCATATTACACGAAGGATATGAAGGATTTTTCGATAGAATATCTTTCGGGTTTTTATGCTGATACTTATGATGTTAATACTTCCCAGCTTGAAAGACTTGCTGTATCAAGGGCGGGAGAACTGTTTCAGGGTGCTGTCGAAAAAACGATTGAGGCTCATGACATATCTGTTTTGAAAAAAGATCCCGATTATAAGATATTAAGGACGGAATATGCAATGTTCCCTGCATGGTTTCTTACATTCCGATATGAGGACGTTCCATATACTTTGCTTGTAAACGGTCAGACGGAAAAGATAATAGGTGGAGTGCCGTATGACAGAACTAAGGTTGCTGTTTCGTTTGCGATTTTTGCTACGATATTTTCGATAATAGCTTTCTTTATTTTAACTTTCCTCTTAGTGGATATTGATTTAGATGAAGCGATTAAACTTATCGTAACCTGCATTATACTTGCAGTTACAGGACTTGGTATCGGAATAAATAATCTTAAGAAGGTCAAAGAGAGTGCAACGCTGACCAGTCTTTCCGAAACTAATAATTTTGTTAAAAATCGAGGGCAGTAAGGAGGTTTACAATGGGATTTTTTGTTATAATATTAGGCGTATTTTTTGGATGTGCTGCCGCTATTTTTATTGTATCAATAATGGTTAAGGATTCTAATGATCTTGGTAACACTAAAGGTGATTTTGATGATTTTTCGAGAGGCAACCTGAATGTAATAATAAAACAGGATAGGATAAAAAGACCTAAGATTTAATACCTATAGAAGATGTTGGTTGACAAAATATCTTTCGCATGGCAAAATAATTTGATGTTTACGAAACTAATTGCAATATAAGAATCGTAGTTATTTTTTGTTTATAACTTGGAGGAATGTGACATGAATTGGAATGAAGCAATAGAAGAATTGGAAGCCAGACGTGGCAAGGCAAGGCTTGGTGGGGGACAGACTGCAATTGAAAAGCAGCATGAGAAAGGAAAGCTTACCGCAAGAGAGAGGCTCGATATACTGTTTGATGAGGGAACGTTTGTTGAGATAAATGATCTTGTTGAATCCAGAATAGATGATTTTGGACTTGATAAGAAAAGAGTTCCGGGTGATGGTGTAATTACTGGATACGGTAAGATTAACGGAAGAACTGTCTTTGCATCTTCAGAGGATTTTACGGTAATTGGAGGAAGTCTTGGTGAATATCATTCTAGAAAGATTGTTCATATTCAGGACATGGCACTTAAAATGAAGTGTCCTATCGTAACTATCAATGATAGTGGTGGAGCAAGAATTGAAGAAGGAATAGATTCACTTAGCGGATATTCCGGAATATTTGAGAGAAATACTATCGCATCAGGAGTGATTCCTCAGATTGCGGTAATACTTGGACCATGTTCGGGAGGCGCATGTTATTCGCCGGCTATATGTGATTACATCTTTGTTGTTGAAGATGTTAGTAAAATGTTCATCACAGGACCACAGGTAGTTAAGACGGTTATAGGTGAGGAACTCACAGCTGATGAGCTTGGTGGAGCTTTGACACATGCTGAGAAATCCGGTGTGGCTCATTTCTATTATAAAAGTGAGAAGAACTGTCTTGGAGGAGTAAGAGAATTATTGTCATATCTTCCTGACAATAATCAGTCTCCGTTACCGGTTAAACAGGGTAAGGCTGTTAATCATTGCAATTGCCTTACTAATCTTGTACCGGATAACAAGAAGAAGTCATACGATGTACATGACGTTATCAATGCAATGATAGACAGAGAGAGCTTTTTTGAGGTGCAGAAGCACTGGGCAAAAAACGCTGTTGTAGGATTTGGAAGGATTGATGGCAATACCGTAGGTTTTGTATGCAATCAGGCAAATCATAAGGGTGGCTCTTTAGATATTGACGCATCTGATAAGATGGCGAGATTTATAAGATTCTGTGACTGCTTTAATATTCCAATTGTCTCATTGGTTGATGTGCCTGCGTTTTTACCGGGTTCAGAACAGGAGCACAATGGAATTATCAGACATGGAGCAAAGATTCTCTTTGCTTATGCAGAGGCTACTGTGCCGAAGATTACACTTATTATGAGAAAGGCATATGGTGGAGCGTATATAGCAATGAACTCAAAACATATGGGTGCTGATATAGTCTATGCTTGGCCTATCGCTGAGATTGCTGTTATGGGCGCGAGCGGGGCAATCAATATAATAGGTAGAAAGCAGATAAATGAAGCAGAAGATCCTGAAGCAAAGCGGGCAGAACTTATAGAGAAATATGAGGAGAAATTCTTAAATCCATATACAGCAGCAAGAAGAGGTTTTGTGGATGAGGTTATCCGTCCTGATGAGACCAGAGATAAGATTGTTGCAGCGCTTGATGTATTAAAGACTAAGAGTGTATCAAGACCTTATAAAAAACATGGAAATATACCATTATAATATCTGATAAAGAATGGGGTGGGGTATTTATGAATAATGGTTTGATTTTCACTAATGAGAATTGTATTGGATGTAATAAATGTGTTCGTATCTGTTCGTCGTTTGGTGCGAGTATATCGCATAACAGACCGGATCATTATTCGATTGAGATCAATTCCGAACGTTGTATTAATTGTGGTGCGTGTATCGATGTTTGTACCCATAACGCCAGAGAGTATCATGATGATACTGAACAGTTTTTCAAAGATCTTCAAAATGGAGAAGCGATTTCATTGCTTATTGCTCCTTCGTTTGAGGCTAAGTATCCGAAAGAATACAAGAAGGTGTTGGGTGTATTAAAGGCGCTTGGCGTAAAACATATATACCCGGTATCACTTGGTGCTGATATCTGCACATGGGCGTATCTGAAAATGATTCAGGAGAGAAGTTGTGTTGGAAAGATTTCCACGACCTGTCCTGTGGTGACTTCATATGTTGAACACTGGATGCCTGAGCTGATAGGACAGCTTATGCCTGTGAAAAGTCCTATGATGTGTGTGGCACAGTATTTTAAGAAACAGATGGGTATAACGGATAAGTTCGCATTTATCGGACCTTGCATCGCTAAGCGCATGGAGATGGATAAGTATCCTGAACTGATACAGTATAACGTGACTTTTCCTAAGTTGATGGAATATGTGGAAAAACACAGTCTTTCTGATGAGGATGACTTTGATGGGCTTGATGCAGGACTTGGCACATTTTATCCTGCACCCGGTGGTCTTGCAGATAATGTTAAATGGTTTTTGGGTGATGATACACCGATCAGGGAAATTTCGGGAAAGACCTATCTATATCAGCAATTTGGAAAGAACCATCATAAGTTGTATGAAAATGCATTGCCATATGTTTTGTTTGATGCACTGAATTGTCGTGAGGGCTGTATTGAGGGTACGGCTAAGATTGATGATGAGGATCGTGAAGACAGAGGTCTTTCGGAGATTAACCGAATCAGGGCTAAGAGTAAGAAGGTTTCGCCTGACTCTCCGTGGTGTCCTGATTTGTCATGTGAGCAAAGACTTGCAAATCTCAATAAGCAGTTTGAGGAGCTTGAGCTTGATGATTATCTGACAGAATTTGAGGACTTAAGCGGTTCGTGTAAGGTATCGTATCCGACGGAAGAACAGGCTGCACAGATATACCATCAGTTACATAAAGATTCCGATAACTCGAAAATGATCAATTGCTCTGCTTGTGGATATGAGACATGCGAAGAGATGATGATAGCGATTCACAATGGTTTCAACACTGTACACAACTGCGTATATAGTGAAAAGGAGGAGAGTCTGTATCTTTCTAAGATGTCCTTCTCCGATCAGCTTACCGGAGTTATGAATCGAAATGCATATGAGAGAAAGACTCAATCGCTTTATGCGAAGGGCGGCTTATTCGGTATCATTTTGGCAGATGTCAACGGATTAAAGCATGCTAATGATACCGGTGGACATGCTGCCGGAGACAGGTTGATAATAGAGACCGCTCATGCGCTTGCTAATGAGTTTGGTGTTGAAAGGGTATTTCGAACAGGGGGAGATGAGTTCCTTGTTGTGTTGCAGGACTTTGGAAAGACAGAGATAGAAAGTGACATTGAGCTTGTGCGAAAATATCTTGCATCAGTTGATGTAAGTACATCTATGGGACTTGCTTGCACGGAACATTTTGATGGTAATCTGGATGAGCTGTTGGCAGTTGCAGACAAAAGGATGTACGAGGATAAAGACAGATATTACCAGACGACCGGAAAGAAAAGAAGGACGTAAACGAGATTAATTATTTTTTTTTAGACATTGTATTTGCCTTGAGGAAGTGGTATAGTAATCGCGTTGGTTTTTTGAAGACCAAATAACCTAAAGGTAAAGTGAGGTAATATGATGTCTTTAGCAGCTATTAGTTCAATAATTGTTTTTCTCGTGATGTTCATTCTTGTAATATCAGAGAAATTCGAGAAGCATTTGGTCACTCTGTCTTGTGGAGGTATAATGCTTATTGTTGTTTTTGGTGCGATTATGCGTGATGGTGATGCCATTGCGGACACGCTGAATTTTTATTCGCTGGTCAATCCGAATTTCTGGATTGGTGAAGCTCCCGATACATCAGGTATCGACTGGGCGACTATTATTTTCCTCGGTGGAATGATGGTAATGGTTGAGGGGCTTAGTAAGGCCGGCTTCTTTAACTGGCTTTGCATGACTTTGGCGAAGATGGTTTCTTATAAGAAAATGCCGTTGTTTATTACATTTATGATAGTGTCGGCAATTCTTTCTATGTTTATTGATAGTATTACTGTAATTTTGTTTTTGGCGGCAGTTACGGTTGAGCTTTCTAAGTTGCTCAATTTCAATCCGGTGCCGATGATATTGTCCGAGATTTTCTGTGCAAACTTAGGTGGTTCCGCAACTATGTGTGGAGATCCACCAAATATTATCATAGGTTCTAAGCTACATTATTCTTTCATTGATTTCGTGCTTAACACAGGAGTAATCGCGGGTATTTGTCTCGTTGTCATAGTTATTTATTTTTATCTGGTGTACCGCAAGGAATTTTCAACCTCAAATGAGGAGATTGATTATTCAAGTATGCCAAGTCCAAAAGATGCAATAACCAGCAAGTTTTATTTCTTCGGAAATACGATTATATTTGTGTGTGCTATCGTTATGCTTATAACTCATGCAAATACTCACCTTTCTGTTGCATTTATCGGAGCTTCTGTAGCTTTGGCAACAAGTATTTTCAACATAAAGCACATCAAGGAGATTCTTTCAAAAGTGGATTACAAGATACTGCTTTTCTTCCTTGGTCTCTTTATTGTGGTAGGCGGCCTTGAGAAAACAGGAATTCTTGAAGCTATTGCCGGATTTATCAGCCGTGTGAGTGGGGGAAATGCCAAGGTCATGATTGCAATCGTCATTTGGATATCGGCTATTGCGTCTGCATTTGTCGATAATATTCCATTTGCAGCAACAATGGTGCCGATTATTAAAGGACTTTCAGTGGGAAATCCTGCACTTCAGGCAACTCTTGCATGGACATTGTCTATCGGAACGGATATAGGTGGAGCTGCAACTCCGATTGGAGCGTCTGCGAACGTAGTCGGTACAGCTGTAGCCGGTAGAGCGGGTCATCCTATAAGTTGGGGAAAGTATTGTAAAACTGCCGTACCTGCGGCTATAATAGTAGTGGGAATGTCTATGCTACTCATTTATTTAAGATATTGCTAGGAGGGGATTAAATGGAAAAACAGATAATAGTAACTATTGGACGTGAATTTGGCTCCGCTGGACATGAGATTGGAGAGGAACTTGCAAAGCGCCTTGGAATCAAATTTTATGACAGAGCAATCGTTGAAGATATCGCAAAGCATACAGGTATCGATGAGGGGCTCATAGAAAAGCATGATGAGAAGAGCAGAGTACCTTTTCTTTCAAGAACAGTAAGAGGATATTCAAATTCGATGGAGGATGTTATCTTTGAGCTTGAAGCTCGTTTTATAAGAGAGAAAGCTGATCAGGGAGAGTCATTTGTTCTTATCGGAAGAAACGGTGACGGAATACTGAAAGGCAGACCTGGACTTATTACGGTGTTTGTCAGAGGCGATATCGAAGAGAAGACGGCTCGTGTAATGGAGAAGTATAATCTCAGCAAGGCGGATGCTTTAGAGAAGATGAAGCGTCATGATAAGACCCGTAAGGAATATCATAACAGTAAGTATGAAACTAAATGGGGAGATTCAAGAACCTACGACCTCTGCATTAACAGCTCACCGATTGGTGTGGAAATTACAACAGATATTTTGGAAAAGTACATTCTCTCAAGAGTTGAGAAGGATTGATGTTATTCAATATTAAGGCTGGTAGAACAGCTTAAGACTTATAATCAAATCACGATTTACTAAATTATGGTTTAGTAAATCGTGATTTTTGATTTAGGGCCGTGTTTCTATGTGTTTTATATTTCATGCACCGTTTGCTTAATTAGAATATATGAGAAGGTATTTAGAAAATTTTCTAAATACCCCTTGACTTATTTATAGGGAAGGTTTATACTTCTATTTAGAAAATTATCTAAATAGAGAGATTTCTAAATAGATTTTCGGATGGGAGATAATCACATGGCATTTGCAGAGACATTTAAAGCACTGTCGGATCCTGTGCGCAGGGAAATACTTGAGCTTTTGAAGAAAGGACCACTTTCTGCCGGAGATATCGGATCTCATTTTGATATGACCGGAGCTACCATTTCTTATCATCTCAAAATACTTAAACAGGCAGATCTGATATATGAGAGCAGGGAGAAAAACTTCATTTATTATCAGTTGAACACAACTGTACTTGAGGAAATTATGTTATGGATTTCAACGTTAAAAGGAGGAGATTTAAATGATGAAAGAGAATAAAAGAACTTTAATAATTACAAGCATAATTACGATACTTCCGGTATTTATAGGTTTGTTTTTGTGGAACCGTCTTCCGGATACAATGGCTACTCATTTTGGATTTGATAATAAGGCGGATGGATTCAGCAGTAAGGGTTTTGCGGTTGTTGGTGTTCCGCTTATACTATTGTCGATAGAGTGGGTTGGAGCAATAGCTACGTCACATGATCCTAAAAAGAATAATATCAGTCAGAAGATGTTTTCTTTTGTGTTATGGATTATTCCTTTGTTATCACTTACAGTGACAAGTGCTATGTACTCATATAATTTGGGTTATGAAACTGACATGGTTTTTATATCCGGATTAATAATGGGAATGGTATTTGTTATCGTTGGAAATTATCTTCCAAAGGCAAGACAGAACTTTACAATTGGTATCAAAATACCGTGGACTTTGGCGAATGAGGAAAATTGGAATCATACACATCGCCTTGCAGGTTTTATGTGGGTGCTTGGTGGAATTCTTATGATAATAGGCACATTGACAGGATTGATGCAAGAAACTGTTATGGGAGTGGTAGTTATAGTGATGGTTTTGATCCCTTGCATTTATTCGTATTATCTTCATGTTGTAAAGAAGCTTTGATGAAAGCATGATTCTTTGATTTATATTTAGGGAGGTCTTTATGATGGAGGGCAAGACAAGTAAAAAACAGTTTATGATATATATCATTTTTGCATTTGTTTCCAGCTGGATTGTACAGGCGATTGGATCGTATTTTGCAATTAAAGGAAATGCTGTGATTTTCAAAATGATAATGGCAGGCTGTATGTTTATGCCGCTTCTCGCAGTTTTAGCTGCAAGGATTCCGCTTAAAGGAATGGGATGGATTCCGCATCTTAAGGAAAAAATAAGATGGGTATTCTTTGCAATGTGGATACCTGCACTGATATCCCTTGTAGGAGCAGTGTTGTATTTTATTATCTTTCCGGGTCATTTTGATCGTGAGTTTACTACAATGAAGCTTACAATGGGCGAGGCTGCTGTTAAACAGTTAGAAGCACAGGGTATGACAGTAGAGATGACCATAATAATTTCGAGCATTGCTGCTCTGACGTATGGACCATTTTTGAATATGATAGTGGCACTTGGTGAAGAGGTCGGATGGAGAGGTGCGATGTATCCTTATCTAAAGGAACGTTTTGGAAAGACTTCGGGTCGTATTATTGGTGGTATTATATGGAGTATATGGCACTGGCCTGTGATGATCCTTGCCGGATATGAATACGGTACTGATTATATAGGAGCACCGTTTTTGGGACTTGTTGCATTTGGTATGTTTTGTGTGCTCTTTGGTATTCTTGAAGATATCGTGTATGAAAAAACAGATACTATCTGGGGTGCGGCGTTGTTTCATGGTGCGATCAACGGATGGTCTGTATATGCATATCTTTTGAAACCGGAATATATGAATCGTATGATCTTCGGTCCAGCATCTATTGGGCTTATATCAATGATTCCTATGGCTGGGTTGGTGCTCGTGTTGTTGAGGAAAGAAAAATAAAAAACTGAAAAAAGATATTGACATAGTTATCGTCGGAAAATATAATATGCTTAACAAAATAGATGTGTAATATCCAATTTGTTAAGGAAAGGAAAAAGACTATGTTATATAATTATATTAAAAAAAATTACAAAGAAGCAGAGCCGATTTTCTTTTCGGATCTGCAGAGGAAGGATATCACTAAGTCTGCTTTAAATCAACAGTTGAAAAAACTATGTGATAAAGGTTTGTTACAGAAGTATGATAAAGGGGTATACTACATCCCTAAAAAGACACTTTTAAATTCTACCATTGGTCCTAATGCAGATATGGTAGCTAGATATCGATTCATTTCTAAAGGGGATAATATAGATGGTTTTTACGGTGGCAATTCATTTGCTAATCAGATAGGGATAACTACGCAAGTTCCAAGAGTTGTTGAGATTGTAAGCAATAATACCAATTCGTCTGATAGAGAGGTACGGATTGGAAACAGAAGCTTTTATGTGAGAAAGCCCATTGTGCACATAACAAAAGAGAATGTTTATGTGTTGCAGATGTTGGAGTTGTTGAAGAATCTTGATGCGTATTTAGATTATTCATATGCGGAAGCGAGTGAGAGATTTAAGGAGTATATATCTATTCATGGGATTAAAAGAAGTGATGTGGATTTATATATAAGAAAATATCCTATAGCTACATTTAAATACTATTATGAATTGGAGTTGGACCATGTACTTGATTCGTAACTTCGATTCTATTGAAAGTGATAAAAATTTGAATCATTATGATTTTTATTACGATTCGGTAGTAGGAGATAGGGTTATTAATGCAATTCCACCGTATGTAAAATTAGAAACATCCTTAATGTCTTATGCATTTCCTACAGAAGAAAAAGAATTAGGAAATTATATATTAGATGCTCTTGGAGACGAAGAAGACGAACTGATTACAACATATGATTTGGGCGTATTCCCAATGCGTGTTCAATCATTAAATCGTACATTGATTGATAAAATTTTTGCTGTATGTGATTACTATATGCAGGGCAGGGCACACAGAAATGCAAGACACTTGTATGATGTGTATAAACTTGCAGAGCATGTGGAGATTGATGATGATTTCTTAAAACTTGTAAAAGAAGTGCGCGAACACAGAATTGGTATGGGAAGTGAAATTGCACCATCGGCAGCTTTAAATGTTGATATTTTAGAGTTGGCTCGAAAGATTTCCGACGAGGATTTTTATAAGGAAGATTATCGGGAGACAACACTCAAATTGATTTCAGATTCTTTGGAATATGAGATGCTAAAGAGGAATTATTTGAAATTAGTCGAGAAGATATTTGAAAAATGTAAATAGGACTGGATAGCGCTATGAAATACGCATGCGTTATAATGTAAATACTTGATTTTGGGAGGTTTTCGAATGCAATCTGAACAAAGTATATTCAAACTTCATGCCCCTTTTGAGCCCACAGGTGACCAGCCTCAGGCGATAGATGCACTGGTCAAAGGCTTCAAGGAAGGCAATCAATTTGAGACACTACTTGGTGTTACCGGTTCGGGTAAGACGTTTACGATGGCGAATGTTATCGCAAAGTTAAATAAACCAACCTTGGTAATAGCGCACAATAAAACTCTGGCGGCGCAGCTGTATTCAGAGTTCAAGGAATTCTTCCCCGAGAATGCGGTAGAGTATTTTGTGTCGTACTACGACTACTATCAGCCGGAGGCGTACGTTCCGTCGACAGATACCTATATCGAGAAGGATTCTTCGATAAATGATGAGATAGACAAGTTAAGACATTCAGCTACGGCAGCGCTTATAGAGAGACGGGATGTTATAGTTATTTCTTCTGTTTCCTGCATTTACAACATCGGTTCGCCGGAAAACTATGCGGAGATGATGTTGACAATTCGTACAGGGATGACTTACGAATGGGATGATTTAATTAGCGACCTGATAGACATTCAGTATGAGAGAAATGAGATGGATTTCAAGCGCGGAACATTCCGTGTTCACGGTGATGTGCTTGAAATTCTGCCCGTGTCAACGTTTGAGGATGCAATACGTGTTGAGTTTTTCGGGGATGAGATTGACAGAATTGTCGAGTTCGATCCTCTGACAGGCGAGATTAAGCGTGGTATCAACTGTGCATTTATCTTTCCTGCTTCTCATTATGTTGTGCCGCAGGAAAGAATTGAGGCGGCGACGAAGGAGATTGACGAGGAGCTTGAGGAAAGAGTGAAGTATTTCAAGGAAAATGATAAGCTGCTTGAGGCACAACGTATAAGCGAGCGCACTCATTTTGACATGGAGATGCTTAAGGAGACAGGATTTTGTTCGGGGATAGAGAACTATTCGAGAGTGTTGGCAGGTCTAGAGCCCGGTGCAACACCTAATACATTGCTTGAATTCTTCAAGGATGATTTCCTGCTTATAATAGACGAGTCGCATATGACGGTTCCGCAGATCAGAGGTATGTATGCGGGTGACCGTTCAAGGAAACAGACACTTGTCGATTTCGGTTTTCGTCTGCCGTCCGCAATGGATAACAGACCGCTTAGATTTGATGAATTTGAGGGAAAGCTTGATCAGGTTATGTTCGTATCTGCAACCCCGGGAGATTATGAGGCCGAGCATGAACTCTTAAGAACCGAACAACTTATACGTCCGACAGGATTGCTTGATCCGAAGATAGATGTAAGACCTGTTTCAGGACAGGTTGATGATCTGCTTTCGGAGATTAACATAGAAGTCGGAAAAGGAAATAAAGTGCTTGTGACAACACTGACCAAGCGTATGGCTGAGGACCTTACAGATTATCTTAGAGAGCATGATGTGAAGGTGAAGTATCTTCATTCCGATATAGATACGCTGGAACGAATTGAGATAGTAAGAGATCTCAGAATGGGAGTGTTTGATGTCCTTGTCGGAATCAATCTTCTTCGTGAGGGGCTTGATATTCCGGAAATTACGCTTGTTGCAATTCTTGATGCAGATAAGGAAGGATTCCTGCGTTCCGAGACATCCCTTGTACAGACGATAGGTCGTGCTGCTCGTAACAGTGAGGGACGCGTTATCATGTATGCTGACACCATCACAGGTTCTATGCGTGTGGCGATAGATGAGACTAATCGACGCCGTGAGATTCAGGATAGGTACAACAAGGAGCACGGTATCACACCGACGACAATTGTGAAATCAGTACGTGACTTAATATCTACAGGAACGGATGATGATGTTGAAGAGTTAAATGCAAAGTCTAAGGAAAAAGACATTGAGTCGATGACTAAGAAGGAGCTTCAGGCTGAGATTAAGAAATATACAAAGAAGATGGAAACAGCTGCTGCCGAGCTTAACTTCGAGATGGCGGCAGAGTATCGTGACAGGTTAAAGGAACTTAAGGTTGCACTCAGGGATTATGATGAGTAGTATATGTCTTGCAACCCACATGCAGATAAGAATTAAATGAAAAAAGCCGGAGAGTTTGATATGATGCTTCTCCGGCTTTTATAAGTTGGTGATGAAAAGAGCTATTGATCTTTTCTGAAAATGATTATATCAGAATCTGTCGATTACATAACTCTCATCAGTTCATCAGTGGTCTTTCTCTTAGGTGCAACACATTCCTGATCAGGATATCCGATAGGAATGAGTGCAGCGACTTTTTCTCCTTCAGGAAGAGAAATTGCTTTAGCTATCTGATCCTCGTCAAAGATTCCAAGAATTACACTTCCGACACCCATGTCGTGAGCTGCAAGGCAAAATGTCTGACTAGCGATTCCGGCGTCAAACATCTCCCAACGGTCCTCCTTAGAGGTTGTGAAACTGCCGTCTCTCTCATAACCGCAGCGCATACCGATCATACTTACTACAACAAGCTGTGGAGCACCATTTATAATATCTCTGTTATGCTCAAAACCAAGTGTTCCGTTTTCAGCTATGTCCTTCTTGAGGTCTTCGCTCTCAACGATGTTATAACGTACAATCTGAGTGTTCTTCCATGATGGTGACATGGATGCAGCCTCGATAATTGCGTTTAATGTGTCCTTTGTAACAAGCTCCTTTTTAAATTTGCGGATGCTGCGTCTTGTTTTGATACATTCCAATGCTTCCATATATGGTCCGTCCTTTCTAAATTTATGTTTAATAGTATAACATATCAGGTGTGAAATTACTAATGTAATTATATACTTTATGCCCTTTTATATACAACATTAAGTTGAGATAGAATTTTATGGCAATCGAAAGTTTGTTCTGTACATTTAAAAATTAATCTGATATACTGATTAAGTCATTGATTTTGTTAAGATTAAGTATTTAGTTAATTGCGAAACTCTATTCTCTTTTGAATGTCTTTGTGCAATTACCTAAGATTAAGTATTATCAGAAAGGAAACTCGTCATGAATCAATACATTAAGATCAAGGGTGCTCGTGAGCACAATCTGAAAAATATAGATGTTACGATTCCGAGAAATGAGATGGTGGTGCTTACCGGTCTTTCGGGGTCAGGTAAGAGTTCGCTTGCATTTGATACGATATATGCGGAAGGTCAGAGAAGATACATGGAGTCGCTTTCTTCATATGCAAGGCAATTCTTAGGTCAAGCCGAGAAACCGGAGGTTGACAAGATAGAGGGATTATCGCCTGCTATTTCCATAGACCAGAAGTCCACTAACAGGAATCCGCGTTCAACGGTTGGAACGGTTACAGAGATATATGATTATTTCCGTCTGTTGTATGCGAGAATCGGTATTCCTCATTGCCCGAAATGCGGCAGAGAGATTTCCAGACAGACGGTTGACCAGATGGTTGACACTGTTATGGCACTTCCGGAGGGTACGAAGTTCCAGTTGCTCGCGCCGGTTGTACGCGGAAGAAAGGGTCGTCACGAGAAGGTTCTTGCACAGGCTAAGAAAAGCGGATATGTGCGTGTGCTGGTGGATGGATCACAGTATGATCTCTCAGAAGAGATAGAGCTTGATAAGAATAAGAAGCATGATATATCAATAATTGTCGACAGACTTGTTGTCAAAGAGGGAATCAGGCGTAGGTTAAATGATTCCATAGAGGCAGTCATGAAGCTTGCGGAGGGTACAATGGTTGTTGATGTTATCGGCGGCAAGGCTATCAATATGAGTAACAGCTTTGCCTGCCCGGACTGTGGAATCAGTATCGACGAGATAGAACCGCGCAGCTTTTCATTTAACAATCCCTTTGGCGCGTGTCCTACCTGTTTCGGACTTGGATATAAGATGGAGTTTGACGTTGACCTGATGATTCCTGATAAGAGTATTTCTATTGCCGACGGCGCGATAGTTGTGACGGGTTGGCAGTCCTGCACCGACAGCAAGTCATATACAAGAGCGATTCTCGATGGTTTAAGCCGTGAATACGGGTTTGACCTGAACACTCCCTTTGAAGATCTGTCGGAAGAGGCGAAAAACATAATCCTTTATGGGACCGATGGACATGAGGTGAGAGTGTACTATAAGAGTCAGCGCGGTGAGGGTGTATATGATGTGGCATTTGAGGGACTTATAAGAAATGTCCAGAGACGTTATCGTGAGGCGGGCTCCGAATCCATGAAAGAGGATTATGAGAGCTTTATGACGATAACTCCGTGCGATGATTGTAACGGAATGCGTCTTAAGAAGGAATCTCTTGCGGTTACTATCGCAGATAAGAATATTTATGAGATAACACAGATGTCGATAGAGAAACTCGTTGAATTTCTTGATGGTATTGAGCTTACCGACAGACAGAGATTCATAGGTGGAGGAATCCTGAAGGAGATAAATGCAAGACTGCGCTTCCTGCTTGATGTAGGACTTAATTATCTGGCGCTTTACAGACCGACAGGTACGCTTTCCGGTGGAGAAGCACAGAGAATAAGACTTGCGACACAGATAGGTTCTGGACTTGTGGGTGTTGCGTATATCCTTGATGAGCCGAGTATCGGACTTCACCAGAGAGATAATGACAAGCTTATTGCAACGCTTAAGCATTTAAGAGATCTGGGAAATACATTGATAGTTGTTGAACATGACGAGGATACGATGCTTGCAGCAGACCATATAGTCGATATCGGACCGGGTGCGGGTGAGCATGGTGGCGAGGTTATCGCACAGGGAACGGCACAAGAGATAATGGACAATCCTGATTCCATAACAGGTGCATATCTGTCGGGTAGGATTAAGATTCCGGTGCCAAAAGAGAGAAAAGAGCCAACGGGTTGGATTACCGTCAAGGGTGCAAGGGTTAACAACCTGAAGAATATAGATGTTCCGTTTCCGCTCGGTATCATGACCTGCGTTACCGGTGTTTCCGGTTCGGGTAAGAGCTCGCTGGTAAATGAGATTATGTATAAGCATCTCGCAAGGGATCTCAATCGTGCAAGATTAAAACCAGGGGATCATGATGGCATAGAGGGAATTGAACAGCTTGATAAAGTTATTAACATTGATCAGTCGCCTATCGGTAGGACACCACGTTCAAATCCTGCGACATACTGTGGCGTGTTTGACATGATACGTGATCTCTTTGCGGGAACCAAGGATGCCAAGGCTAGAGGATACAAGAAGGGTAGATTTTCATTTAACGTGTCAGGTGGAAGGTGTGAGGCATGTAAAGGTGATGGAATTCTCAAGATAGAAATGCACTTTTTGCCGGATGTGTATGTGCCTTGTGAAGTGTGTGGCGGAAAGCGCTACAACCGCGAAACTTTAGAAGTGACCTACAAAGGTAAGAACATTTATGATGTGCTTGATATGACAGTGGATGATGCGTGCGAATTCTTTGAAAATGTTCCGTCAATACTTAGGAAGATAGAGACATTGAAGGAGGTTGGACTCGGATATATAAGACTTGGACAACCGTCAACCACATTGTCAGGTGGTGAGGCACAGCGAGTCAAACTTGCCACTGAACTTTCCAAAAGAAGTACCGGTAAGACGGTCTACATTCTCGATGAACCGACTACAGGTCTTCATTTTGCGGATGTACACAAGCTTGTTGAGATTCTTCACAGACTGTCAGAGGGCGGTAATACAGTTATAGTTATAGAGCATAATCTTGAGGTCATCAAGACAGCTGATTATATAGTTGATATAGGGCCTGAAGGCGGAGATAAAGGCGGCACTGTTGTGGCTGCGGGAACTCCGGAAGAAGTCGCGAAGAAAAAGAAGAGTTATACAGGTCAGTATATTAAGAAAATGCTTAAATAAGTTAACCGTATATTTGCGTATAATTAACACTTGAAATTATAGTAAATATTATTATATTATAGGTTTGTCGATTAATGTCGATTTATCTCGCTGGAGAACACTTCCACTTCTATAAGTGGTGAGTATAAAACAAACCGGTCTCAGTGGGAGCGTTTCTGAAAATGGATAAGAGATAGCGGAGGAATATACGAATGATGGCAGACGATTGCTTATATGAATCGGATAAAAAAAGCAGATTATACAAATATATTGCAGAGTATATTGCAAGACTATCTTTGTGCTTTATTGCCTTGATGATATTTACCATGCTTCCTGCAATAGATGTATCGGCGGAAGGCTTTGATTACAATGCGTGGTTGACAGCAGAGCAGGCCAAATATCCTGCGGAAAAATATTGGAATCATGTTGGTATGACGACGGATAACTCTGAAGGATATACAGATAAGCCGTGTAGTCTTCACTGGGCTTATGGTGTGGATCATATCAATGGAACAGGCGGTTGTACCTGTAATCATTTTGGTGATCCGGGTGCAACATCGCCACTTTTGTTAAGTGATACAGATTCGGTTGGTTGGCACGCTTCATCATCCCAGTGCATGGGTTTTGCCAACAAGATAGGCTATGATCTCTTTGGTTCAACCACATGGGCAAGAATTACCGCAAAGACTGATCCTAATTATCTTGCCAATATCCGTGTGGGGGATATAATCCGTGTCAGTGGTCATTCGTCATTTGTATATGCCAAGACGGAAGACGGGAAATTTATGGTTGCAGAGTGCAACTACACTTCAAAGACAGAGGCGAAATGCTGTGTGATCGCATGGGGAAGAACAATTGATTTGAGCAATCCGGCAATAGCAACAGGTTTTCAGTATTATGAACGCGCCCAGAACTATGATGGCATTATTTCAGGAACCATAGCTCCGATACAGGGTAAGACAGAGCAGCCTGCACCTGCGCCAACAACAGAAACCGGGGCTACGACGGAAGCGGTTGAACAGTATACCGGCTGGAGGGTGGCTGAGGATGGTGCGAACTATCAGTATATTAAGAACGGCGAAGTACTTAGTAATAAATGGATAACATTAAGCAAAAAGAAATACTATCTTGATGGAAACGGATATCGTGCTACCGGACTTTGTACCATTAAGAATAAGTATTATTACTTCGATGAAAGCGGAGTTCTCCAAAAGAACAAATGGATGACAATAGCTTCAAAAACCTATTACTTTGGTGCATCGGGATATGCATTGAAATCACAGTGGTTGTACAAAGGAAAATATCTTGTATATGTCAAGTCGAATTGCATAATGGCAAAGAGTGAACTTGTTAAGATCTCGGGCAGTACCTATCTGTTTAATTCAAAGGGAAGAAGATCCTCAGGCTTTAAGAAGTGTAATAAGAAATACTACTACTGTAATTCTTACGGTATAATATTGAAAAAACAGTGGATATACAAAGGAAAAAAGAGATACTACGTTAACAAGTCAGGTGTGAGAATTTCAGATAAGCTCGTAAAGATATCCGGTTCGAAATATTATTTTAACAAAAAAGGTGTAATGCAGAAGAATAAAGAAATCGAATATGACGGCAAGGTGTATAAAGCCGGAGGTGACGGCCGATGCAAATATCTCAGGGATGTCGAATCTGTTGAAGACACAGAAGAGAATACAGAGATATGATATTAGAGTTGTGGATTCATTTATGTATCTTTTGTCAAGTGATGCAGAGCAGGGTGCGATTAATGTCGCACTCTGTTTTTTTTAAGAGAAATTCAGGGGACGATTTAAAGAGATATTAAGTCATAATCTTATATAATGATTTAAGTGTCGAAAGTGGATTTTGCCATTTATAGCATTATATGTAAGACTTTATGAAATCGGGAGGCAACGGAATGAAAGAACCATATTACACAATCAAAGAAGCATCTGAAAGAGTTGGAGTTGAATCGCATGTGCTCAGATATTGGGAGGAAGAACTGAAGATGGAAATACACAGAAACCAGATGGGACACCGATACTACACCGGGCACGATATAGATCTTCTCTGCATGATTAAGGAGTTGAAGGATAACGGATTGCAGCTTAAAGCTATAAGGAATTACATAGAAAAAAGAAAAGAGCAGTTGGAAAGTGAAAAGGTGGTTGGCAAGGGCGATGATGAGTCTGATAATACGGATGGGAGTAAAACAGGTCTGGTTTCTGTTGATTGCAATGCAGGCTTAATGTCTAATGAGGAGAAGCTTGAACAATTCCAGCGTATCATGAACAGAATTTTGTCAAATGCAATACGTGACAACAACGAACTGATCGGACAGGTGGCGGGAGAGCATGCTGCAAATGCTGTTGTTACACAGATTCAGGGGATGACTAAGGAGCAGGAGGAGAAAGCTGAAGAGAGATACAGAAAACTGGATAAGACACTTCGAGAAATTCAACTTGCAAGATTAGAGGCGGCAGCCGCAAATATACGACCTGTCGA
This sequence comes from uncultured Lachnospiraceae bacterium, assembly GCA_902793335.1. Classification (GTDB taxonomy): domain Bacteria; phylum Bacillota; class Clostridia; order Lachnospirales; family Lachnospiraceae; genus CAG-590. The sequence continues at coordinate 19,386 of CADBCZ010000019.1, read as the reverse complement.
CAAGAGAAAACAACAGCGTCTGAAGAGAAAAAATAAACAGCAGGCAGCAGAATAGATTTCGCTTGCATTTTGTCTTGTTTTCTAATACAATTAATACGTTGTGTTTTAATTGTTCCGGCCTGTGTTTTGAATAATAATCCGCGATATTGCCGGAATGAATATTATATAAAGAAGAGGTATCGATATTATGAAGCATATGATAAATTTCAGCAATTTCAGTAAAGAAGAACTAAATGCTATACTTGATCTTGCTTATGATATGAAGAAGAATCCTGAGAAATACTCGGAGACACTCAAAGGTAAGAAATTATACACTTTGTTTGAGAAGACATCTACAAGAACTTTTCTCTCATTTACTACCGGAATAACAGAGCTTGGTGGAACTTATTACAATCAGGTCTGGAAAGATTCCAACTTTGTATTGGGAGATCTGGTTTCGGAGCTTAAGTATGTTTGCAGAAACGTTGATATTATAATGGCAAGACTTATCAAGAATGATACAGTTAACCAGTTTGCGAAGTATTCAACTGTTCCATTTATCAATGGTTGTGATTCAACATATCATCCGTGCCAGATATTAGCCGATGCACTTACACTTAAGGAGCATTTCGGAGGACTTAATGTTAAGATGTTATACATTGGTGCAAAGAACAATGTATTTAATTCGTTGGTTGAGTTCTTTGCCAAGATGGAGGAGGGTACAATTTATGGTCTGACACCACTTGTTAATGAGACAGGTGTTGACGCTGATTTCTATGAGAAAGCCAAGGCTTCAGGTCATTATGTTGAACTTGATCCTTCAATGACTATGGAGGAAGCTAAGAAATATGTTGCAGATATGGATGTGTTATATACAGACACATGGGTTGATATGGAGTTCTTCAACAATCCTGCATACCAGAAACAGAAAGAGGAGACTCTTTCAAAGATGATGCCATATCAGATTAATAAAGAACTGTTGTCAGACAGTAAAGCAAAAGTAATGCATGATATGCCGATGCATATAGGTTATGAGATCAGTCAGGAAGTGGTTGATGATAATCTTGAATTTATCTTAGATCAGGCAGAGAACAGACGCCATGCTGAGAAAGCTGTAATGGTGACGTTACTTAATAGTTAAATGATATATGAATCCTGTCAGAGGTGTGATAATCACAATTTCATGACAGGATTTTTGCTGTGCTTATAATTATGGATAAATTTGTCTATGGTTAATAAAGTGTAATGGTGAAGTGAAAAAGAACTGACAATTGGAGTGGATGTTTTGAAGATAGATGTGATATTAAATGGTCTTGCTATCATACTGTTTTTGGGATTTGGATTGGCTTGCGTTATTGCATTTACAACATTAGACAAACAGAAGGATATAACGATACCAAGCCGTTATGGCAGACAGATTGGAACTATGGAGATTCTTTATGTCAATGCGTCCCTTGTTATGATAGCGATCATTTTGTATGAGAAAAGCTACCGGTTTGTGCCTGCACTTGCAACATTTGTTCTGCTTGTATTCTTTAACAGTCGCATGAGTAGCGGCATAAGTCCGCTGGGAGTATTTATAGGAACAACGTTCTTAGAGTGGAATAGGCTGGAGGGATACAGGATAATCAATGATCAGATAAGTACGGTACAGATTCGTATATATACTGCCGACAAACAGTATATATTGCGATGTGATAAGGATATGCGGCGAGATGCTGAGCATTTATTTATAGAACATGGAGTTATTCTTAGAAAAGAATGATAAAGATAATATATACGGAGGAAATGAAATGAGACATTTGATTGACCCTATGGATCTTAGTGTGGAGGAGATAGACCAATTATTGGATTTGGCTGATGATATTATAGCTAACCCAAAGGAATATGAGAATGCATGTGCACATAAGAAGCTGGCAACTCTGTTTTTTGAGCCGAGTACAAGAACAAGGCTTAGTTTTGAAGCGGCGATGATGGAGCTTGGTGGTAATGTATTAGGATTTTCTTCTGCTGATTCGTCTTCAGCTACCAAGGGTGAGAGTGTGGCAGATACGGTTAAGGTTGTTTCCTGCTATGCAGATATTATAGCGATGCGTCATCCAAAAGAGGGTGCACCCTGTCTTGCGGCTATGAAATCCGATGCACCGATAATAAATGCAGGTGACGGTGGACACAATCATCCGACACAGACACTTACAGACCTGCTGACTATCAGAAGAGAGAAAGGTCGACTTGACAATCTGACAATCGGTTGTTGTGGTGATCTTAAGTTCGGACGAACCGTTCACTCACTTATCAAGGCAATGTCGAGATATTCAAATGTTCATTTTATCATGATCTCTCCTGAAGAGTTGGAGATACCTGACTATCTTAAGGAAGAGGTGTTTGAAAAGGGCGGAATGAGTTACGAGCAGGTTCGTACAATTGATGAAGTCATTGACCGTCTGGATGTTCTATATATGACCAGAGTTCAGAGAGAGAGATTCTTCAATGAGGCTGATTATGTAAGACTTAAAGATACTTACATTTTGAATATGAAGAAATTGAAAAATGCCAAAGATGATCTCAGCATTTTGCATCCGCTACCAAGGGTTAATGAGATCTCCGTTGAAGTAGATGATGACCCGAGAGCATGTTATTTCCGACAGGCACTTAACGGAAAATATGTGAGAATGGCATTGATACTTAAGATGCTTGAGAGTGCGAAAGGAGAATGAAGAGATGAAGATAGATAGTATTCAGAATGGAATAGTTTTAGACCACATAACAGCAGGCAAGGCAATGCTTATATATAAGTATCTTAAACTTGATGAGTTGGATTGTTCTGTTGCGATTATTAAAAATGCTACCAGCAGAAAGATGGGAAGAAAGGATATATTAAAGATTGATCATTCGGATTATGATATCAATCTTGATATTTTGGGATATGTTGATCCGGGTATATCGGTTAGTATTATCAAGGATGGTAATACAATAGAAAAGAAGAAGGTTGATCTTCCTGAACAGATAGTTAATGTGGTTAAATGCAAAAATCCGAGATGTATAACTACAACTGAGCAGGGTGTAAAGCAGATATTCAAGCTCACAGATAAAGAAAAAAGGGTGTACAGATGTATATATTGTGAGGCAGAAAATCAAGGCGAAGTTATACACTGGTAATTAATAATTCTTAAGATTTTATTAAAAAAATGAAGCGAAACTAAAAAAAATGATTTACAAATCCGTGAATCATGCTATAATAAACCCTATGTATGCGTATAAATATACCTAACATTAACCATATTAAGAGGTGTAATAATGGAACAGTATGTAATAAAAGGTGGTAACCCGTTAGTAGGAGAGGTTACTATCGCCGGAGCAAAAAATGCAGCACTTGGAATACTTGCTGCAGCAATTATGACTGATGAAGAAGTTGTTATTGAGAATGTTCCGAATGTCAGAGATACCCGTGTGCTTTTACAGGCAATAGAAGGTATCGGCGCAAGAGTTAATTTTATAGATGAACATACAGTGAGGATATGTGGTGGTACAATTAATCCGGCAGCGGATAACTGTGTTGATGATGAATTTATAAGAAAGATAAGAGCATCCTATTATCTGCTTGGCGCGATGCTTGGAAAGTATCGCAAGGCATCAGTTGCTCTTCCGGGTGGATGTAACATAGGAAGCAGACCTATTGATTTGCATATCAAAGGCTTTAAGGCATTAGGTGCAAAGGTAGATTTTCCTAGAGGAATGATTCATGCCGAGGCTGAGAAGCTTACAGGTAATCGTATATATATGGACGTTGTATCAGTAGGAGCTACAATCAATGTAATGATGGCAGCAGTTCTTGCTGAGGGTAAGACAGTTATAGAGAATGCAGCGAAAGAACCGCATATAGTTGATGTTGCCAACTTCTTGAACAGTATGGGTGCTAATATCAAGGGTGCAGGTACTGATGTGATTCGTATTCGCGGTGTTGAGAAGTTGAAAGGTACAGAGTATTCTATCATTCCTGACCAGATTGAAGCGGGAACGTTTATGGTAGCTGCTGCAGCAACTAAGGGTGACATTACTATCAAGAATGTTATTCCTAAGCATTTAGAGGCTATCTCTTCAAAGCTTAAAGAGATAGGTGCTGTTGTAATGGAATATGATGATGCGGTAAGAGTTGTGAGCAATCACAGATTGGGATCTACTAATATTAAGACTCTTCCATATCCGGGATTTCCGACAGATATGCAGCCACAGATGGCAGTTATTCTTGCGCTATCTGAGGGAACATCAATTATAACAGAGAGCATATTTGAGAACAGATTCAAGTATGTTGATGAATTGTTCCGTATGGGTGGACAGATTAAGGTGGAAGGTAATACCGCAATTATTGATGGTGTTGAGAAGTTCACCGGAGCTAATGTTGTTGCACCGGATCTTCGTGCAGGAGCAGCTTTAGTTATTGCAGGATTAGTTGCAGACGGTTTTACGGTAGTAGAAGATATCAAATACATTCAACGTGGATACGAAGCATTTGAAGAGAAGCTTCGTGGACTTGGTGGTCAGATAGAAGTCGTAGAGACTGACAAAGATATTCAGAAATTTAAGTTAAAAGTCGGATGATTTCGACGCGTTCGTTTAATTATAGTTTAGATAATTCCTTTTTTAGGGTGTCCCCTGCCCTAGAATCATATATTTTCTTTTATATTAGAATGACAAGTAGCTGCAAAATATAATATTTTGCGGTCTTGTTTTATTCTAAGATACCCATGTGATACCATGTCGGTTTCTATATTTCATTTACTAAAAAATAGATAAAGGAGAATGGATCATTGGGTGATGTTTTAATATTGCAAGATTTGGAATGGATAAACTGTCATCTTACAGATTATCTCCAAATTGGGGGATATAGAATTACGGAAGTAAATATAGATGACATAAAAGCGTTTGAAGAAAATTTAATTAATAAAGATATTGTTTTAATGTTATGTGAGAATGCCTCTCTGTTTTTTGAAAGGTGTAACGAGATCAGACACAGTACTGAGGCTCCGATTATGGTAATCTCAAAGTCTGATGACGAATGGACGAAGGTCAAAATGTTCCGCTCGGGTGCTGATGATTATATAACAGAACCATTTCAGGGGATGGCATTGATAGCCAGGATTCAGGCGCGAATTGACCAGTTTCAAAGATTGACCAGGTTTTGGGGCTATATAAAAACAAGAGGTCTTGTTATAGAGGCTTTTAACAGACGAGTGTTTGTTGATGAGGTAGAGATAAATCTCACGATAAAAGAATTTGATATCCTGCTATATCTTGCACAGAGGGCCAACAGGGTGGTGACTCGAAAGGAGTTATATGATGCTGTTTGGAGTCAGAGAGGCGTAGAGGGATATACGGAAGCGATAACCACATATGTGATGAGACTTCGGCAGAAGATAGAAGAGGACCAGGATAATCCCAGGTATATTGAGACGATATGGGGGATAGGATACAGATTTGTGCTGTAAACAAAAGTTTTGAATCGGTGCATGATTTACGATATTGTTTCTTATGTTGAGAATATTTAATTGCACCATAACAGACACGCTTTCGCTCTGTTGTTCACGCAACGGTACTAAATTCACGAATGCCTTAAGCCATTCGTTCATTAAGTACCGGCGGTCACAAACGGTCTGATTATGATTGCAATAAAATATTCTCAACAAATATACATTTTGCTCGATTATGCAAGAGCAAAACTTTTTGTTTAAGGAGGAAGAAGAATGAAGATGAAAATAGATATTTTGTATGAAGATTCGGATATTTTGGTGTGTGTTAAGCCGTATGGTATTCCGGTTCAGAGTGATAAGACAAGGGATACGGATATGCTGACCTATCTTAAGAATCTGATATTTGAGAGAGATAATATGGATGAAGAGCCATATCTTGCTATAGTGCACAGGCTTGACAGACCTGTGGGTGGCGTTATGGTGTTTGCCAAGAATCAGGCGGCTGCAGCTAATCTGTCAGATCAGATACAGGACGGAAATGTTATCAAATATTATCAGGCGGTTCTCACAGGAGAACTTCAGGACGATATGGGAACGATGACGGATTACCTCTTAAAGGATGGAAAGACGAATACAACTAAGATTGTTGATAGGGATGTCAAGGGTGCCAAGAAAGCTGTTTTGGATTATGAGGTGCTTGATGTCTTTGAAACTGACAATGGAGTGCTTACATATGTTCTGGTTCAGTTGATTACCGGAAGACATCACCAGATAAGGGTTCAGATGGCAGGAAGAAATGCGGGGATATATGGTGATACAAAGTATAATCCCAAGTTTATGAACACTAAGAAGAAATACCAGCAGATGGCGTTATATTCCACAAGGCTTGAGTTTGATCATCCAAGTACGGGTGAACGCATGGTATTTAAGAGTGAACCTGAAGGAGATGCGTTTGAGGTCATAGAGCTGGATGAATTTTAAGAGTACATTGGATGATTTCCTGATGTATAAAGTTACTGATAAATTTTTATTGCAAGTTGTCATGTAAAATGCTAAAATCCATATATTGTTTTTAATATCTAAAAGACAGAAGGCCTTAGCGGGTTTTCTGTCTTTGTGACGTATGTAGGAAGGAGAAAAAAATGGCTAAGGATAAGAAGATGGTTGAACAGATTACTTCTATGGAGAAGGATTTTGCACAATGGTATACAGATGTTGTGTTGAAAGCAGATCTTATTGATTATACAAGTGTTAAGGGATGTATGGTTATCAAGCCGGCAGGTTATGCTATATGGGAGAGAATCCAGGCAGAGCTTGATAAGAGATTTAAGGAGACAGGAGTAGAGAACGTATATCTTCCTATGTTCATCCCTGAAAGCCTTTTGCAGAAAGAGAAGGATCACGTAGAAGGCTTTGCACCTGAGGTTGCATGGGTAACTCACGGTGGTCTTAATCCTTTGCAGGAAAGAATGTGTGTACGACCAACTTCTGAGACATTATTCTGCGATTTCTACAAGAATGAGATAGAGTCTTACAGGGATCTTCCAAAGGTATATAACCAGTGGTGTTCAGTTGTGAGATGGGAGAAGGAGACTAGACCATTCCTTCGTTCAAGAGAGTTCTTATGGCAGGAGGGACATACTGCTCACGCAACAGCAGAGGAAGCAGAAGAGAGAACTGTACAGATGTTAAATGTGTATGCCAAGTTCTGTGAAGAGGTTCTTGCTATTCCTGTTATCAAGGGTCAGAAGTCAGAAAAAGAGAAATTTGCAGGTGCAGAGGCTACCTATACTATAGAAGCTCTGATGCATGACGGTAAGGCATTGCAGTCTGGAACCAGCCATAACTTTGGAGATGGCTTTGCAAAAGCATTTGGCATTCAGTATACAAGCAAGGATAATAAGTTAGAGTATGTACACCAGACATCATGGGGAATGACCACCAGACTTATCGGAGCTATTATCATGGTTCACGGTGATGATTCAGGTCTTGTACTTCCTCCAAGAATTGCCCCTACTCAGGTGATGATCGTTCCTGTAATGCAGAAGAAGGAGGGTGTGCTTGAGAAAGCAGCCGAGCTTAAGGAGAAGCTTTCTGCATATCGTGTTAAGGTTGACGATTCTGACAAGAATCCGGGCTGGAAGTTTGCTGAGCAGGAGATGAGAGGAATTCCTCTTCGTGTTGAAATCGGACCTAGAGATATTGAGGCTAACAAGGCGCTTGTGGTACGTCGTGATAACGGAGAGAAGATTGAGGTTTCTCTTGATGAGATAGATACAAAGATTGGTGAGCTTCTTGAAGATATCCAGAAGAATATGTTTGAAAAGGCATTGAAGCATAGAGAAGAGCACACATATGTTGCTAACAACTGGGATGAGTTCAAGGATATTATTGAAAATAAACCGGGCTTCGTTAAAGCTATGTGGTGTGGAGAGACAGAGTGTGAGGAAGCTATCAAGGAAGAGACTTCTGCAACTACAAGATGTATGCCGTTTACACAGGAGAACCTTGGTGACGTATGCGTTCACTGTGGCAAGCCTGCCCGTAAGATGATGTACTTTGGAAAAGCATATTAAATTAGGGTTTGTAGAGCTGTTTTATTTTCGTTTTAAGGACGCCGTATGTCGATATACTTCGGTATATTTTTGTGTCTTGATTGTTCGTATATAAGATTTTCTAAGTGTTCTGTTTAGGTCATTCAACAATACGTGAACGGCTTCTATGCGACATCCATGTCGCATTACGCCTTGCGTGGCTTCCTTGCCACGCATCACTGGTAATCTATCAGAACACTAAGAAAATCTAATACACTACCAAATGCGACAAAAAATATTACCAAAGTATATCAATTTACGGCTGTTCATATAAGACGAAAGTAAAAATAAAACATCCCTTATTAGGTGGATGGCAAAAAAGTTTGCGGATTAATATATCGTATTATCCAGCACATTTTTATGATCACCACCCTGTCCAACCAAGGACTAGCGAAACTCTCGATATAGTATATGCGTATGCAAAAATACTGAGCATGTGACAGCTCAATAATTGCGAAGGGCTTTGCGGAACGTCAGCACTTAATGAGTGCTTGCACGAATTTAGTACTGCTACGTTACGCAACGCGAGCGCGAGCGGGTCCCGAAGCAATTGTGACTGTCACTGGAGGTATTTGCATACGCTGAAAAACTTAAAAGAGTTTCGCGTACAAACCCTAATTTGTGAAGATTGATTATGGAGGAATAACTAAGTTGCAAGACAATACAATAATAGAACTTAAGAATATTTCAAAGTCATTTGACAAGGAGACAATGGTAATTGATAATCTTAATCTTGAGATTAAGAAGGGGGAGTTTGTAACTTTACTTGGCCCATCGGGTTGTGGTAAGACTACGCTCCTCAGAATGATAGGTGGCTTTGAGACACCGACAACAGGACAGATATTGCTTAATGGTGCGGATATCAGTAAGCTTCCTCCGGATAAGAGACCAATCAATACGGTGTTCCAGAAGTATGCTCTTTTTCCGAGTATGAACATATATGATAACATCGCATTTGGTCTTAAGATTAAGAAATTAGATAAAAAGACAATTGATGAGAAGGTCAAGAAGGCTCTTGAGATAGTTGATCTTGAAGGTTTTGAGAAGAGAGGTGTTGCAACACTTTCCGGTGGACAACAACAGCGTATCGCGATAGCAAGAGCGATTGTTAATGAGCCGGAGATACTTCTCCTTGATGAGCCACTTGGAGCATTGGATTACAAGATGCGCAAGGAGATGCAGCTTGAGCTTAAGGAGATGCATCGCGAGCTTGGCATCACATTTATATTCGTAACACATGATCAGGAAGAGGCACTTACCATGTCGGACAAGATTGTTGTTATGGCGGATGGTAAGATTCAGCAGGTGGGTACACCTGAGGAGATATATGACACGCCGTCTAATGTGTTCGTTGCCGACTTTATCGGTGAGAGTAACATTTTTAATGGTAGAATGGTCGGTTCGGGAAAGGTTAGATTCTGTCATACGGATTTTGACTGCGTTGACGATTATCCGGTAGATACCAAGATAGAGGCAATGATAAGACCTGAGAATGTTCATCTTGTAGAACCTGATAAGGGAATGCTTACCGGTAAGGTGTATTCCTCAATCTTTAAGGGAATATACTATGAGATACTTATAATGTGTGGTAAATATGAGTTCACGGCACAGAGCCGGAAGGAGATCGCTGAGGACACTGAGGTGGGTATTTCCATTGATCCTGACGGAATCCATGTTGTTCCTTACAACATTCACAAGAATCATTTTGCCGGAGTTGTTGACGAAGAGCTTAATATACAGTTCGTTGATTTCTTAATGGATATAGACCTTACAAAGCTGTTCGACAATACGGTTGAAAAAGATGGAGCACTGTATAATAAGAATGGTGCATTGATTGAGACAGTAGGCAAAAAGATTGACGCTTACTTTGATCCTGAGAAGTCAGATCTGTCCGATAATCCTGATGAGGGTATCGTACAGGGTCATATCATTTCGATCATATATAAGGGTGACCATTACAGTTATATTGTCAGAAGCAAGAATGAGATAGACTATTATGCCGATGATGATTATCTGTGGAACATCGGAGACTACGTAAGTGTCGTTGTTCCTGAAGATGGTATCGAGTACACATTGCTATAATTAGTTGATTTTTTTGATGAGAAAGAAAGGGAGATGATATGAGATTCACCAGAAGTAAGCTTGCAATTCCATATATCATATACATGGTCATTTTCGTTATACTTCCCCTGTTGGTGGTGTGTTACTATGCATTTACCGGGGATGATGGGAATTTGACCATAGATAATTTTCGTAATTTCTTTACAAACTCCAAGACATTGGGAACGCTGTTCTACAGTGTGGTCATAGCACTTGCAACCACGTTACTCTGTCTTTTGCTGGCATATCCCACAGCATACATTCTTGCAAAGGGACCATTTAAACGATCGGATGTTATGCTCATATTCTTTATAATGCCAATGTGGATTAACTTCACATTAAGAATTACAGCACTTAAGGAAGTGCTTAGTATGGTTGAGGGCAACCTTGCATATTATCCGTTTTTCAATACGGTGATATGTATGACATATGATTTTCTGCCATTTATGATAATGCCGCTTTACACCTCACTTTCCAAACTTGATGACAGTGTGCTTGAGGCTGCGGCTGATCTTGGAGCAAAACCTTTACAAATCTTTTTTAAACTTGTGATTCCTATGTCAATGCCTGGAATTATCAGCGGCGTGACGATGGTATTTCTTCCGGCGATGACTAACTATGTTGTGCTTGATATGGTATATAACAGCACATTTATTATGGGAAGTCTCATAGGAAGCTATTTCAGTTCTTATGATTGGCACAACGGCTCGATGATTTCGGTTATCCTGTTGTTGTTCATATTGATAATATCGGCTATAAGCTCAAAACTGTCAAAGGAGAAGCTTGATAAATCGACAGTACAAGGGCTGTGAACAAGAATGGTATGAAAGGTAGCTTAACTAAATGAAAGAAAAGAAATTACTCAAAGGAATGTGGCTTGCTCTGGTGTTTGCATTCTTATATCTTCCGATACTTATACTTGCAGTGTACAGTTTCACTAAGTCTACAACTATCGGTGCACTTAGAAGTTTTTCACTTCACAATTATAAAACGCTTTTTACAACTCCTGATCTGACTTCAATGATATGGGGTACAATCCTTCTTGCAGTAATTGTATCTGCAATATCAACAATACTGGGAACACTTGGAGCAATCGGTGTATTTTACAGTAGGAAAATGACCAGAAAGAGTATGGAGATAGTCAATCAGATACCCGTGGTAAATGCAGATGTAGTTACAGGTTTTTCGGTATGTATACTTCTCATTGTGTTTCTCAATATGGATAAGGACACATATGTTCCACTTGTAGTAGGACTATCGTCACTGTGTACACCTTTTGTATATCTTTCGGTTTCACCAAGGCTCAAGACGATGGATCCGAACCTCTATGAAGCGGCACTTGACCTTGGTTGTAGTCCGTTTCGTGCACTTAGAAAGGTAGTGCTGCCTGAACTTGTTCCGGGAATCATTTCCGGTTTCATGACCTCGGTAACGCTTACTCTTGATGATTATTTTATAACAACATACACTAAGCCGGCGGTGTTCAATACTATCAGTACTTATGTGGTAAATGCCACAAAGGGTGCTCAGACGACTATCAAGACTGCACTTTGGGCACTATCAACCGTGATATTTGTTGTTGTTGTGCTTGTTGTTGTTGCAATGAACGTGCTTCCGGGAGGTATTGAAAGTATAGGTAAGAAGGGTAGTTTTGCAGCATATCGCAGAGAAAAGAAGAAAAAGAGCAAGATAAATGCAATTGTTCTTATGATGGTTTTGTCCGGTATGGTAGCATTTAACTGTACTGGTTGTGGTGATGCTTCGAGTCATACATTAGTGCTTAGGGTTGCAAACTGTGAGGAGTACATTGATGAGGGTGACTGGGATGATGAAGAGCTCATAGAGCTTGACAATGGCGAAGAGATTATCGGAAAGAACAGTCTGGTTGACGATTTCTGCGAATGGTATGAGGAAGAGTATGGTGAGAAGATTGAGGTTGAGTATTCTACCTATGGAACCAATGAGGATCTCTATAACCAGCTTACACTCGGTAATCAATTTGATATTGTATGTCCTTCGGAGTACATGATAATGAAATTCATGGAGGAGGGAAAGCTAGCTCCGTATTCCGAAGAATTCTTTGATAAAGAGATAGAGAATAATTATTATGCCAAGGGTGTTTCACCTTATATCCAGAATGTGTTTGATGAGCTTAGCATGAATGGTGAGCCGATATCAAAATACGGTGCCGGGTATATGTGGGGTAATATGGGTATAGTGTATAATTCTGAATATATTGACGCTGAAGCACTAAAGCACTGGGATGCGTTACTTAATCCTGAGTATTCTAAGAGGATAACAATGAAGGATGGTGTCAGAGATTCGTATTTTATAGCACTAGGAATTTTAAATGCGGATAAAATTCAAACAGATGAGTTCAAATCACAGCCTGATTACAGTGAACAGTTGGCGGCAATCATGAATGATACAAGTAAGGAGACTGTTGATAAGACGGAAAACATACTGTCCAAGATGAGAAAAAATGCATATTCGTTGGAAACCGACAGCGGAAAGGCGGATATGATCACAGGTAAAGTAATCGCCAATATGCAGTGGTCGGGAGATGCTGTATACTCAATGGATCAGGCTGAAGAGGATGGTGTCGAACTATCATATGCAGTTCCGGATGAATGTACCAATCTCTGGTTTGACGGATGGGTTATGCTCAAGGATGGTATATCAGAGGATTCCAGAAAACAGCAGGCATGTGAGGCATTTATCAACTTCCTTTCACGTCCTGATAATGTGGTGCGCAACATGTACTATATCGGTTATACATCTGCCATATCAGGTGGCGACGACGATACAGTGTTTGAATATCTGAATTATTGTTATGGTGCGGAAGATGAGGAGAATGCGGTCGATTATGACGTGAGCTATTTCTTTAATGGAATAGATAATGAGAATGCATCTGATGACGACAATAATACAGACAATAAGGATAATGACGACGGAGATGATTCTATAGGTGACGGATATATACTAAGAGTTGACGAGGAGCAGCTTCACAGACAGCTTTTTGCTCAGTATCCGCCACTTGATACCATACAAAGAAGTGCGGTTATGAAGTGCTTTTCAAAGGAAGCTAACAGAAGGATATCACAGATGTGGATTAATATAAGATGCTATGATATGAACGATCTGTTCAAATAGTAAATAATAATAAGTTGATTCTTCATCTAATAATATAATTGATAAACCAGAACACCGATATCGGATTATTGTCAGGTATCGGTGTTCTGTTATTTTAAATACTATGTCAAATGATATATTGACAAATCTAATAAAGTTCTTTATGATACATATGCGCGTAGTAATTCTTTTTTATTTTTATAATTCTTATTTAAATCATTTACATAGTTATTCTATGTCTTTTCCATGTGTAATTAATATCATAGGTTATTATAGATCAATTCTGATATTATTTGTGATTTGACGAGTTTTTTGTATGAGCATTTATAAAATATAATTGAAAAAAATATTTTGTTGCTTTATTATAAAGGAAGGATAAGAAATATGTTGAATGAAAAAACACAGGAACAACTACATAGGGAGGATCTTCAAAGATTAAGAGGATTCAGACCGATGGATGATGATTTTATGAGGATGTTGTTCAGAAATAATAAGCCATTAGCTCAAATGGTTATTAGGATAATAACTGGTATTGATGATTTAGTGATAACAGATGCAATTACTCAGTATGACTTGAAAAGACTTGTTGGTGCTAGATCAATATGTTTGGATGTTTTTTGCACTGATAATTCTGGTAAAAAGTACGATATTGAAGTGCAACGAGATGATTCCGGAGCGAGTCCTCACAGAGCTAGATATCATTCTAGTTCAATGGATGTTGAAATTCTTTCGGCTAATCAGAAATTTGAGGATCTTCCGGAAACATATGTGATTTTTATTACAGAGAAAGATTGTTTTGAAGAAGGCAAGCCGATTTATATTATAGATAGAGTTAATAAAAACACTAACAAGGATTTTAACGATGGCGAACATATTATATATGTAAATGGTGAATATGTAGGAGATTCTGATATTGGTAGACTTATGCATGATTTTAGATGTACAAGTGCTGATGATATGAATTTTGATATACTTGCAGATAGAACAAGATATTTTAAGGAAAACTTGGAGGGAGTGAGTGAAATGTGTAAAGCGATGGAAGATATGAGAAATGAAGCTGAAAAGACTGGATCTGATTCTAGAGCTATTGAAATTGCGAAAGCTTTAATAGATTTAGGGAAAAATACAATTGAAGATATTGCAGAAACAACAAAGCTTCCATTAGAAGTTATAAAAAATTTGGCAGAATCTAAGATTTAGTAGATATATAATTAGATACTACTTACTCCGGTATCTGTTCGTGGATTTAATTTGAATCTGTGGACGGAGCCGGAGTTTTTGCGTAGAATCAGATGACAGGAAGATGTTTTCTGGAGTATCAGGTAATATGTTGGCAAATTGATTCTGGTTTATTATGATACATATGCGCGTAGTAATTCTTTTTTATTTTTATAATTCTTATTTAAATCATTTACATAGTTATTCTATGTCTTTTCCATGTGTGCCGTTCATAAGTGCATTTCTAGGACAGTCTAACTGACTGCCTCAGATAATGCTCTTTCTTTTGCCTCACGTTCTGCCTTTTCACGTTCATATTTGCGTCTGGCATAGGTCCGGTTTTGGGCACGTTTACGACGTTTACGTTCTTCTTCTTTTATTTGTTCGGGCGTAAGCTCCGGCATCGGTACATCCAACTTACCGACATACTTAAGATAAATATCTATCTGCTGGATTCTGTCGCCGGTAGATTTGTCCGCTTCGTGTACCACGATTTTATCAACAAATTCATGAATCATAGGAGTAGTAAGCTCTGTGAAATCTGTGTATCGATGTACCAGTTCAATAAACTTATCTACATTATCAGCATTCTCCTGATAGTCATTCAAAGCCTTTTCTAAAGTAGCTACTGATAATTCCAATTCACTTTGTTCTGCTTCGTAGTCAGCCAAAAGCATTTCAAACCGCTTGTCGCTTAATTTCCCATTTACATTGTCCTCATATATTTTCTTAATGAGGGTATTTAGTTCATTGATACGTTTCTGCTCTCTGGAAAGATGCTTTTTCATTGCCTTAGCTTCGCTTTCCTGTTGAAGCGCTGTGGCATTACGAACCTTTTCAACAAATTCTGCTTCATGCTCCTTCACATAAGTGCTGGCAGCTTTAATTACTTCCAAAAGTAAATCTCTAACAACATCTGTACGGACATGGTGCTGTGTGCATTTATGCTCAAATTTGTTTCTGGACAGGCTGTACGTTGAACAATGGTAATTATCCTGAGCGTTGGTATATTTCCCGGTAGGATTGCCGTCTTTGTCCTTCTTTTCATAACCACCGGTGCGGTGATTAAACATCTTGGCACCACAGTCAGCACAAAACATCAAACCAGTCAAAGGGTTTGGTTTTCCCTTTTTGTTAGGACGTCTCTTAGTCTCACGAATTTTTTGTACCATATTCCATGTTTCTTCATCCACAATGGGTTCCTGTGTATTTTCAAAAATAATCCAGTCATCAGAATCAAGCTTTCTGGAATGCGTATCTTTATAGGAATCCTTGTGTGTTCTGAAATTAACGGTATGTCCCATATACTCAGGCTTTTTAACCATATCTGTGATAGTTGAAGCAGTCCATGTGTAAGGTCTGCTCATGTCACAGCTTCCCTGACAGGTTCCAAGTCCCTGCTTAGTAAGATAGTAAGATGGTCTTTCTATCTTTTCGTCGGTAAGAATTCTTGCAACCTGTGATGGTCCGTATCCTTGAATGATAAGCTGATAAATGCGTCTGACAACAGCAGCAGCTTCTTCATCAATAATCCAGCGGTCGTGATCGTCAGGGTCTTTCTTGTACCCGTAGATTGCATTACTTGTCAGATGCTTTCCTTCCATTCCCTTATTATGAAGTACAGATTTGATTTTTCTGCTGGTATCACGTACATACCATTCATTCATAATGTTAAGAAATGGGGCAAATTCGTTACTGCCGTCGTTTAAAGCACTGTCCACATTATTGGAAATGGCGATAAATCGAACATTTTTCTTTCGAAACAGGACTTCGGTATAAAAGCCTACCTCAAGGTAATTACGTCCGATACGGCTCATATCCTTTACGATAACGCATCCTACTATGCCATCTTCAATGTCTGCAAGCATACGCTTCCAATCAGGTCTGTCAAAATTGGTTCCTGACCAGCCGTCATCGGTATAGTGACGCAGATTGGTAAATCCCTGTTCGGTTGCATATTTCTCCAGCATTTTCTTCTGGTTTACGATACTGTTGCTGTCACCGCTTTGCTCATCATCACGGGATAATCTCTCAAAACAAACAACCAGCTTATCTGTGGTTTTATTCTACCACGAATAAGCTGGTTTGTGTAAAAATAATTATTGTCTCACTAATAGGAGAAATCCGAAAGGAAAATCGGAACTGTTTTATAAGTATCATGAAATTTAATTTCCCCGAATTTATATGAATGAGGGGAGATATATTGTATTTTTGTTGCAAAAAATATCAAGTTTCCAGTCTGTCGTCATCTTGATAAACTTGAAGTTGTCATCTTTTTTCTTGCTTATTGGAGCCTTTTTTCTTCTCAATGTATTTTCCAAGAAAGTAACCAGTATAACACCAAACAAAACCAACTGCCGCAGAAGCAAATGGATTTCCGAGAAGATATACTGTTATCCCTGCACATGCCGCACCAACTATTGCTCCTATTATTACTCCTATTTTTTTCATATCATTATGCTTTCTCCATTTCTCTTTCATCATTACAAACTGAAGATTTGTTGCACTGACTTCTTTTGCAACGAATCTATAGATAATCCCCGAATTTCTTCCAAGGTACAATTTCTCTATTTAACAACAAGTATTGTAGTTACAACATTTAGAAAATCGTATAAACCGTGAGATACTGCAACTCCGACATATTTGCAATTCTTAATGTTGTATTTTGCAAAACCGAATGCTAATCCAAGCAGCGTCGCAAATAAAACTTGTATCAAATTCCCGTTGATAATATGCCAAAAGCCAAACAGCATTGAAGCTAATACCACACCGAGCCATTTATTTCTCGGCAACAATTCAATGATTGTATCTTGAATATATACTCGAAATATTAGTTCCTCAACCGGTCCTATAATTAAAACATAATAGAAAAATTTACCGATTAAATACCACAATGCAAAATCACGATGTTCTCCGATTAAAGAAAACCCCATTAATGCAGGGAACACGCCGATTATCAGTTCAAGCCCTATAGCAAGTAATATACCGATTAAATAAGCCTTTCTGTTCTTAAATCCATAATCCGATTTAAGTTTGGATAATTTAATAAACAGGAATGCCACAAAGCCAAGAAGCAGATAGAGAAAGCAATTTACGGTCATTCGTATTCCAGTTGCATTTATCATAAAAATTAGCTTAAAAGAAAATGTGAGCAATATTAGCACAAAGGTAAAGAACAATAATATAAATAACTGATTCCTTTTTTCTTTGTTTCTCCACATAGTTTGTTCCTCCATTTACATTAGCTTGGCTTATAAGAACAGTTTGATTAGTTCTTTCGCCCACGAAAAATAGGCTGGAACAACTGTATCAAGCGATTGCTTTACGTCAGCAATGTCCTGTGCGGAAAGCTCTCCTATTTTCTGAAAAACGCTTCCGGCAGCTTCCGTATCGCCTATGGCTACCATCGCTCTGGCGTTATCACCGAGAGCGAAGTATTTCCCAATCGCTAACGCTCCAACGGAAAATTCACCGGTAGCGATTGCCCCAATGGAAATAACGCCAAAACTAATCGCTCCCGCCGACAGGATTCCGAGGGCGAAGCAGCCTGCTGAGAGAACACCCAGCGCAAACAACCCAATGGCAAGCAGTCC
The DNA here is from genome assembly GCA_902793335.1 of uncultured Lachnospiraceae bacterium. GTDB lineage: Bacteria > Bacillota > Clostridia > Lachnospirales > Lachnospiraceae > CAG-590. The sequence continues at coordinate 1,302 of CADBCZ010000019.1, read as the reverse complement.
GATAGAAAGCATACCAAAGGAAAACACTCCGATGGATAACATTCCAAGGGATACAACACCTTGTGCTTTCAGACCGATGGCAATCACACCACGAGCGTTCAGTCCCACGGCGACAAAACCTTTGGCGTTTCGGGCAATGTGCCACAAAGGCATACCCATCACGGTCTTTTCGCTCTTTCTCTCCTGCAAACGCTTTCTAAAGAATGGAAGTCCCAAGTCAGTCTGCTGCTCACTGGCCATTTCTTCGTCGTCTTTAAGTAGATAGTCTAAGGAACATTGAAACATCTCGCTCATGCGTATCAGCTTATCTGTTTCAGGGTAGGCAAGATTGCCTTCCCATTTGCTGACAGACTGTCTGGATACTCCCAGAATACCTGCAAGCTGCTCCTGCGTATAATTATTATCTTTTCGTAGTTTTGATATTTTATCACCTAATGTCATAGTGAATCCTCCAATCTGAACTTCTTGTTCATATCAATGATACGAATTTGCAGTCCGAAAGAACACCACCTCTGAGTTTCTATATGTAAACTATGGGTTGCATCCCCCATTTTATGCATAATTTGAGAATAATTCTTCTGCCGTAATGACATCGCACGAAAACTCTGGTTGCATCCCCCGACTATCGAGCTACTATATAGTTGCGTTATGTTATAGGACAATAAATTCCGATTTGCCTTATTCATAAAATAAAAATTATCATCTCAAATTATATCAAAATTACACAATCCCGAAAAGAAATTGTTTTTTCTTCTTGAACAAGCCTACCAAAGCCGGACTCATCCAATCTTGTACAATTGATTTTATTTTTTTTGCTGTAACTTTCAGAATGAACTTGTGCAGATTCTGTTTCCGCTAACATCGTATCAAAAAACATCCTATTTATCAGTCTTTGCCAATCCTTTTACTACCTTATCAAAATCAGACTCGATTGGTTGCGTTTTATTGAAGATGTCATATTCCTGATATGCTTTCTCCACTGCCTGTTTATGGGAAATACGCCCATTATCTTTCAGAATATCGTATCTGCGGAACTCAAGGAACTCGTTCACGCTTTTTGAAAATTCTTCCATGGTAAAGACGTTTTCACGTTCAATCAAATCCTCTATATAATCAAAATACCCTGCAACAGCACGTTCCAATTGACGAATCTGTTTTTCGTCCAAATAGTTTTTGGCAATCGGAGTGTCGGATTTGAGAATACGACCATCGGGAGCATTTTTCCATGTGGTCAAGCCCATATTTTCCTTGGTGTGGTCAGCCTGATTATACACAATTTCAGCCGCTGTTTTACCGGTAATG